>CAZUEM010000079.1:1304-6064 GCA_964619155.1 uncultured bacterium | reverse complement strand
TGGGGGCGGCTCAAGGCGCTGTACCGGTAGGCGCGAGGGCGCACGCATGAACCCGATGCTCAACCGGTTCGCATCGAGCGGCTTCCTGCTCGCCCTCGCGCTCGCGCTGCCCGTCGCGGCGAGTGCCGATACGACGCCTCAGGGCCTGCCCTTCTGGCAAGACTGGTCCAATGCGTCACTCATCCTCGCGAACGACGACTGGTCGACGGTCCCCGGGGTATCGGGGGCGTACCTGGCCGGCCTGGTGAGCAACGACCCTCGGACCATCCTCGGGGAGGGGACGTACATCCATGTGATCGCGAACCAGGCGAATCCGAGTGTGCTCACGACCGGGGGCGTGGCGGAGTTCGATGGCATCGCGAATCCGGTGGTCGCCTTGCAGGGAAGCCAGAGTGCAGATGCTCCTTTCATCGTGATCAGTCTCAATACAACCGGGATGCATGACATCTGGGTTTCGTACAACCTGCGCGACATCGATGGATCGAACGATGACGCCGTGACGCCGGTAGCCCTGCAGTTTCGTGTCGGCGATGTCGGCAACTTCACCAATGTTCCCGCCGGATTCGTCGTCGATGCGACGCAGGGTTCATATCAGGCGACTCTCGTGACTCCGGTGTCGGCTGCTCTGCCCGCTGCCGCTGACGATCAGGCCCTGATTCAGGTGCGAATCATCACGGCGTACCCCTCCAGCCGTGGCGAGTGGATCGGCATCGACGACATCGTGGTCACCGCGAATTCGCCGCCATCGCCGCTCTCCGGAGTCGGGATGGCGAGTCCCTCGACCGTTGCGCCCGGACACACGAGTCTCCTCACGGTTACCGTGACGCCGGCGTCATTCCCCGCGAGCACCGGGATCGTCGTGTCTTGTGACATGACCGCCCTCGGCGGCTCGGCTGGGCAGCCGATGTTCGACGATGGGACGCACGGGGATGTGACGCCGGGGGACAACGTCTTCTCACTTCAGGCGGTCGTCGCTCCGGCCACGACCGCGGGGTCCAGGACTCTGCCGGCCATCATCAGCGACCAGCAGGCGCGTCAGTCCCTGGCGAGCATCGGTGTGATCGTGGAGATTCCCGTGCCGGCCACCCGGCATTCCTGGGGAGCGTTGAAGACGCGCTATCGCTGACTCATTGCGGAAGGTGCCGCGCCGACTCGGAGTTCGGACCGGCCGTGAGTCTCGGCCATTCGCTCGATGGGTCGAAGGCTTCCGACGATGGCGCCATGGGGAGTCGGCTTCGATTCCCGTCGCGGCCGCCGGACTCGGGGCTGGCAGAAGTCCGCGAGATGTCCACGATTCCTCCCCCGGCCCGGCCACGCAACCCCCTCCTCGCCCCGCGGGACGCGCGGCGCCTTGTCCTCGCCCGCTGGCCATCCGCGCGCCCGCCCCGTAGCATCGCGCGCCATGCGTTGCGCTCCCGCACTCCGCCGCGTGTTCGCGCCGCTCGCGCTCGCCGCCGCGCTCGCCCCGCCCGCGCACGGCGCGCCGGGCGAATACCTGCCTGTGGGCGACCCGCTCGAGGCCGAGTTGCGCGTGCTCGAGCTGTACGCGCAGGCGCCGGGCGAGGCCCGCCTCGCGCTCCCGGGCCTGCACTCGCGGCCGCTGCGTCTCCTCGAGCTGGCGGGCTCCGTGCCCGCCACGAATCCGCCCGGCGCGCGCGGCATCGCGCTCGCGCGGCTCGTGCGCGCGCTCCACCGCGACATCCCCGGCGCGTTCGAAGGCCCCGCCCCGCGCGGCGCGACGCCCCGCCTCGTGCAGCTCGCCTGGCCGGGCGAGCAGCGCCTCGAGGTCTCGGCCGGGCTCGAAGGCGAGGCGTCGTGGACCGATGCCGCGGGCGAGGACCGCTCGACGCTCGCCGACGGCTCGGGGCTGCACGTGCGCGGCACGTTCCAGGCGGACCGCTGGATCGGCCACGCGCACCTGTGGGCGGGGCAGCTGCGCGACGTGACCGCGTTCAGCGACGCGCTCGTCGCGGACAGCGACCTCGCGGTCAGCACCGACGACAGCTGGCTCGCCTACGACGGCGGCCGCGCGTGGGGCCTGCGGCTCGGGCGCTCGCGCTGGCACTGGGGACCCGGCGAGGAGGCCTCGCTGCTGCTGTCGAAGACCTCGGCGCCGCTCTCGGGGCTCGTGCTGCACGCCCGGCTCGAGGCGCTGCGCGCCGACGTCACGATCCTCAACGCCACCGTCGCGCCCGGGCGCGGCGAGCAGCTCGCGGCCCACCGGCTGGAGTGGCAGCCGCGGGACGCCGTGCGCCTCGGCGTCGCCGAGGCCGCGCGCTACCGCGCGAGCGGCTGGTTGCCGCTCTACGCCTCGGGACTCGTGCCCTACTCGGTCGCGCAGCGGCTGCTCGACCAGGACGAGGGCGGCGGCACCGAGGCCAACCGCAACAACGTCATGATCTCGGCCGACGCCTCCGTGCGGATCGCCGACGGCTCGCGCGCCTACGGCGAAGTGCTCGTGGACGACCTGCACGCGAAGTCCGGCGATTTCCCCAACAAGCTCGCCTGGCAGGCGGGCTGGGACGGCGCGGGCGAGATCCAGGGCACGCAGCTCACCTGGAACGCCGAGTACACGCGGCTCTCGCGCTACGTGTACACCTCCTACTTCGGCCGCGAGCACGCGGCCGGCGGGCGGCCCGTCGGCCACCCGCTCGGGCCCGACGCGGCGCGGCTCCGGCTGCGCGCGAGCTGGGACCCGTGCGTGAGTTGGCAGTGGTCGGTGCTCGCCTCGCGCACCGAGCGCGGCGAGAGCAGCCTCGGCACGCCGTTCGAGCCGGGCACGCCGGTGCCGGACGTGTTCGATTTCGCCGGGACGGTCGAGACCACGCGCGCGCTCGAGGTGACGGCGCGCTGGTGGCCGGCCTCGGGCGCCGACGTCGCGCTGCGCGCCGGCCGCGAGTGGGTCGCGAACGCCGGCCACGTCGCGGGCGAGGACCGCGCGGCCTGGCGCGGCGCGCTCGCCGTCCGTCTCGCGCGCTGACCGCACCGCCCGCCGGGCGGCCGCTCCGGTCCGCCTCGCGACGCCGTCCCGGGACGGGCGCGGCGTTCGCGGCCACGACCGCACCCGGGCCGCCTTGCCAGCGCGTGCGCCCTCGGCGAGGCTCGCGGCGTCCGTCCCGACACCCACACGCGGCCCCGCCGCAGGGAGCATCCCCCATGAACCGGTCCTGCACGCTCGCGCTCGCCGTCGCGGCGCTGGCGCTCGCCTCGCCCGCCGCCGCCGCGGCCGAACCCGTCTTCGACCCGGCCGCCTTCGACACCACCTGCTCGCCCTGCCGCGACTTCGACCGCTATGCGAACGGCGGCTGGAAGGACGGCGCGGTGATCCCGCCCGCGTACCCGAGCTGGGGCGCGTTCCAGGTGCTCGCCGACCGCAACCAGGACGTGCTGCGCGGCATCCTCGAGTCCGCGGCCGCCGACCGCTCGGCGAAGCCCGGCTCCGACCGCGCGCGGCTCGGCGCCTACTACGCGGCCTGCATGGACTCGGCCGCGGCCGAGAAGGCGGGGCTCGCGCCCGTCCAGCCGCTGCTCGCGGCGATCGACGCGCTGAAGGACAAGCGCGAGCTGGCCGCCCAGGTGGCGTGGCTGCACGCGCACGGCGTGCGCGGCGGCATGTTCACGTTCGGGGGCAGCCCGGACGTCAAGAACAGCGACCGCACGATCGCGGGCGCCGGCCAGGGCGGGCTCGGCCTGCCCGAGCGCGACTACTACTTCCGCCCCGACCCCGCGAGCGCGGCGGTGCGCGAGAAGTACCTGGCGCACGTCGCCGCGGTGTTCGTGCTCGCCGGCCGTCCCGGGACCGAAGCGAAGGCCGCCGCGGACCGCGTGTTCGCGCTCGAGAAGTCGCTGGCCGAGGCGTCGCTCACCGCCGTGCAGCGACGCAACCCGGAAGCCAACTACCACTTCCTGCCGCTCGACTCGCTGCGGGCGATGACGCCGTCGTTCGACTGGGCGACGTACCTCGAGAAGCGGCGGGTGCGCGTGGACTCGCTCAACGTGGCGCACCCCCGCTTCTTCGGCGGCCTCGAGGCCGCGATCGCGGCCGCGCCGCTCGCCGACTGGCAGGACTACCTGCGCTGGAAGGTTCTGGACGACGCCGCGCCGATGCTCACGCAGGCGTTCGCCGAGGAGGACTTCCGCTGGAGCAGCGTGCTCTCGGGCGCGAAGGAGATGCAGCCGCGCTGGAAGCGCTGCCTGCGCGCCACCGACGGCGACCTCGGCGACCTCCTGGGCCGGGCGTTCGTGAAGGAAAAGTTCCCGCCCGAGGCCAGGGCGCGCGCGCTGCGGCTGGTGGAGAACCTCGAGGCGGCCCTCGACGAGCGGCTCGGCCGGCTCGAGTGGATGAGCGACGCCACGAAGCAGGCCGCGCGCGCGAAGCTGCGCGCGTTCGGCGACAAGATCGGCTACCCCGACAAGTGGCGCACGTACGAGGGCGTCGAGATCGGGCGCGGCTCGGTCTACGCCAACCGCATGGCCTGCCGCGGCGCCGAGACGGCGCGGCTCACGGCGCAGATCGGCAGGCCCACCGACCGCGGCGAATGGCGCATGACGCCGCCGACGGTGAACGCGTTCTACAGCCCCGTGCACAACACCATCAACTTCCCCGCCGGCATCCTGCAGCCGCCGTTCTTCGACCCCTCGTGGGACGACGCCGTCAACTACGGGGCGATCGGCGCGGTGATCGGGCACGAGATGACGCACGGGTTCGACGACCAGGGCCGCAAGTTCGACCCGAGGGGCAACCTGCGCGACTGGTGGAC
>CAZUEM010000079.1:0-1204 GCA_964619155.1 uncultured bacterium | reverse complement strand
CGATGGTGCGCGAGGCCGCGCAGCGCGTGCGGCTCTGGTAGGCGCGCGACGCGCGCACGGCGGCGGCCCGGGTTCGCCCGGGCCGCCGCCGTGCGTTCAGCGCTTCACCGGCAGCGGGCTGGTCCGCGACCACTCGACCGTGCGGGCGAGGCCCTCGCGGAAGCCCACCTTCGGCTCCCAGCCGAGCACCTGCTTCGCGCGGGAGGCGTCGAGGTAGATGCGCTGCACCTCGCCGGGCCGCGCGGGCAGGTGGATCGCCTCGCCGGCGAACCCGGTCAGGGGCTTCAGCTCGCGGACGATGTCGTTCACGGACGTGCCGACGCCGGTGCCCAGGTTCACCATCTCGCCGCTCCCGCGCTCGAGCGCCAGCACGTTGGCCTCGACCACGTCGCCCACGTACAGGTAGTCGCGCACCGCGGCGCCGTCGCCGAAGATCCTCGGCGCCTCGCCCTTCAGCATCAGGCCGATGAAGATGGCGTTGACGCCCGCCTCGCCATGCGGGTTCTGGCGCGGGCCGTAGACGTTCGGGTAGCGCAGCACCGTGTAGTCGAGCCCGTGCAGGAGCTTCCACAGGTAGAGGTAGTGCTCGACCGTGTGCTTGCTCGCGCCGTAGGGCGCCTCGGGGTTCACCGGGTGATCCTCGGGCGCGGGCAGGATGCGCCCTTCGCCGTAGAGCGCGCCGCCCGTGGAGGCGTAGACGAACTTGCGCACGCCGTGGCGCGTGCACGACTGCAGCAGCCCGATCGTGCCGAGGATGTTGACGCGCGCGTCGAAGACCGGGTCGGCGACCGACTTGCGCACGTCGATCTGGGCGGCGTGGTGGTCCACGACCTCGGGCCGGAAGTCCGCGACCGCGGCCTCGACGGCGGCCGCGTCGGCGAGGTCGCCGACGTACAGCCTGGCCTTCGCCGGCACGAACTCTCGGAAGCCGCTGGAGAGGTCGTCGAAGACCGCCACGTCGTGGCCGAGCGCGGCGAACCGCTCCGCCACGTTCGAGCCGATGAAACCCGCACCGCCCGTCACCAGGATGCGCACGTCGTACCTCCGTGGGGTCCCGTTCCTCGCGCCGCCCGGGCGCGCCGCCGCACGCTAGGCGCGGCGGGAATGCCGTGCAAGCCGCTCATGCCGCGGCCCTCCGCGGCGCGCCGCCGAGCGCGGCCGCGAGCCGCGCCGGCAGGTCGCGCGAGCCGAGCGCGACGGCGGC
>CAZUEM010000078.1:0-15831 GCA_964619155.1 uncultured bacterium | reverse complement strand
CATGGTCAACTTCCGCGTGGACGACCTGCACGGCCTGCTCGCGAAGCTGCGCGCCTCGGGCTGCGCGGTGGACGAGAAGGTCGAGGAATCCGAGTTCGGCCGCTTCGGCTGGGTGATGGACCCCGAGGGCAACAAGATCGAACTGTGGGAGCCGCCGAAGGCGTGACGCCCGCCGCCGCCGCGACGACCGCCCGCTCCGGTTCGCCGGGGGGGCGGTTCGCGTTCCGTGCGGCCGGTCGCCGGCGGCCGGCGCTAGCCTCGCCGGTCCCGCTCGGCCCGCCACCGTTCGATCGCCCGCTTCAGCTCGGCCAGCTTGCGGTCGAAGTCGGGGTCCACGGCGCGCACCACGCCGGCGTGCTCGCCGAGCATGTGCTCGAGCAGCACCAGCGCGCGCCCGTCCGCGAAGTTCGCGCGCGCGGCCGTCAGGTAGGCGCGCGCGGCCTCCGGGTGGAGCGCCCGCCCCTCGAGCGCGACGCCGAGGTTCTTCCACGCGTTGTGGCGGAGCGGGCTGATCTCGATGGCGCGGCGGCAGTCCGCTTCCGCGGCGTCGTAGGAGCCCACCTGGTTGAGCGAGAAGCCGCGGTTGTTGAACAGCCAGTAGGCGATGTCCTCGTGCGCGGGCTCGAGCTGCGCGCCCTCGCCGTAGAAGTGCGCGGCGACCTCGAAGCGGTTCCGCCGCTCCATCGCGAGGCCGAGCTCGAGCCACCAGCGGGCCCGCGTCTCGAGCTCGTCGATCGCGCCCGCCACCTCGCGGGCGAACTGCATCGCGGCCGGCTCCCGGCCCTCTTCCATGCAACGTTCGAAGAACTGGAGCGGCGACATCTGCTCGGCCGCGGCTTCGGCGGCGCTCTCGCCGCGCTTCGGGCGCGGCGCCTTGCCGGACTCACGGGAACCCGCCATCGCGTCGTTCCTCCGAAGGCGGCCGGAGCCGCCGGGTGCCTGCGATCCGTGCGATCGCGCGGGGGCGCGCGGGGCCAAAAAAGGAGCCCCACCTTCTTGTAACCATCAAGAAGACGAGGCCCCGGACACTTGGTTGCCGGGAAGATCCGTCCCCGACCGCATCTCCGCCGGCTTCGCGGATGGCACCTTGGGTTGTCCGCCCAGGTTGCCGGACCCTTGTACGGCTCGGGCCGCTCTTGATGCACCCGGAGCATGGTCCCGCGCCCGGGCAGCGTCAATGGCCGGATGCGAAATTCTTCGTCACGCCGCGGGTGCTCCCGCGCGGACCACGGCGGGCCCGCGATTCAGGATCGGTGCGGGCCGCGCCTAGAAGACGAACGGCACCAGGCGTTTCGTCCGCGCGGCGTACTCCACGTACCCGGGCATGCGCTCGCGCAGCAGCTTCTCCTCGTCGGCGATGCGCACGACGACCGCCGCCGTGCACGCGGCGCCGATCGCCAGCGTCACGGGCGAGAGATGGGACAGCACGCCGGACCACACGAGCACTTCCGACGCGGCGTACATCGGGTGGCGGATCCAGCGGTACGGACCGCGCTCGACGATCCGCGGCGCGCGCGGCTCGGGCTGCGTGCTGAAGTGCGCGCGCGGGAACACGGCCCACGCCCACGACACGAGCGCGAACGCCCCCGCTTGCGCCGCGATCACGGCCGGCGAGGACGACAGCAGCCGGCCCGTCAGAAGCAGGTACGCGCCCGCGGCGACGTGCATGAGGCTCGAGGCCCGCGAGACGAGCTTCATGGCCACCGGACCGCGCGGGACGCTACTTCGCGCCGCTGCCCGAGTCGGGCGCGGCGGAGGCGGCGGCGGGCGGCGCCGCGGGCAGCGGCATGAGCGGCTCGACCCACGCGTGCTCGCGCATCAGCGCACGGCCGGTCGAGTCGGGGACGACGCCGTACGCGAAGGACTTCCCGCCGAACGGCGCGGCCCAGCCCTTCGCCGGCGAGTAGGCGACGGCCCAGTGCGTGACGCGGTCCGCTTCGGTCGCGAACGGCTGCTTCTTGAACGAGCCCACCCAGCCCCGGTGCTCGCCGGGTTCGATCACGACGGCCGTCCACTGGCCGCGCGCGAGCTTCGCCACCTTCGCGCCGTCGAAGTTCACGACGTAGCTCGAGCCGAACGCGGTCCGGCCGCTCGCGTTGTGGACGACGACGAGCGACTTGCCCGCGGGGACGCGGCCCGCGGCGACCCACTCGGGCGCCGGGGCCGGCGGCGCGTCGGCGGCCTCGGCGGCCGCGGCGAGGGCGATTCCCAGCAGCAGCGCGGCGACGATCGTTCTCATGGCGCGACTCCTCTCCTCCGCGGCGGCCCGCGCCCGCGGGCGGCCCGGATTCTACGCCCGCGCGGGGCCCCTCACTTCGCCCCCGCGCCGCCGGGCGAGTGCGGCGCGGGCGGCGCGGCCGGCTTCGCGAGCGAGACGCCGACGCCGGCGGCGATGACCATGAGCGAGCCCAGCACCTGGTTCCAGAGCGGCGCGCGCGCGAACAGCAGCACCTCGAGCACGTACGTGAACACGATGCCCATGTAGCCGAACGCGGCGAGCCGCGAGGCCTGCTCCCGCGCGTACGCGCGCCCCACGAACACCTGGCCGAGGCCGCCCGAGAGCGCGGCGGCGCCGAGCGGCCAGTAGGCCGACGGCTCGACGGGCCGCAACTGCGGCAGGGCGACCAGCAGCATCGTCACGCCGGCGAACAGCGACATGTGCAGGGCGATCGCCTCGCTGCTCTCGCGCGGCCCCAGCCGCCGCAGGCGCAGCAGGGCGAGCGCGTAGCTGAGCGCACCGAGCAGCACGAGCGCGCCGATGGGCCCGCCCCACGACAGGTTCGCACCCATGAGCACGGCGACGCCGGCGAAGCCGACCACGACGCCGGCCCACACCATGGGGCCCACCTTTTCGCGCAGCACCGGCCCCGACAGCACCGCGACCCAGAGCGGCGAGGTGGCGTACAGCGTGGTCGCGTCGCCCACGGCGATCTTGTTCTCCCCGAGCGCGTAGAAGAGCGTCAGCGCGCCACCGGTGCCGAACGCCGCCCGCAGCCAGGCGTTCTTCTTGTCGCCCACCACGAGCGACTTGCGGTTGAGCTTCGCCGACGCGACGGCCACCAGGGCGCCGCCGAAGAAGCGGGCGGCGCCGATCTCGGCCCACGGCAGCTCGCCCGCCCCGGCGCGGGTCGCGACGCGCATGATCGCGAACGACAGTTCGGCGAGCGCGAGCCAGAAGAGGCCGGAGCGGACGAGGCGCTTCATGGCCGCGGCGGCCGGTGGCGCGCGCGGGGCGCCCGGACGCGAAGGCGGGGCGGGCCGGCGCTCATGCGGACGCCGGCGCGCTCGCGCCGACGTCCAGCCAGTTCACGCGTTCGCGATAGAGCTCGGGATCGAGCCGCCGGAGGTCCATGTAGCGTCCGCGGTGGCAGGTCACGAGGATCACCTGGTGGCCGCCCGCGAAGTTGTCCACCAGCGCGCGCATGCCGGCCTGCAGCCGGCCGTCGTCGCTGGTCGCGAAGGCGTCGTCGAGCAGCAGGGGCAGCGGCTCGCCGCCGCGCGAGAGGAACTCGCTGACCGCCAGCCGCACGGCCAGGTAGAGCTGGTCGCGCGCGCCGGCCGACAGCTGCAGGTGCGCCTTGCCGCGCGAGACCAGCGGGCCGCCCTCGAGCTGCACCGAGAAGTCGAGGTCCTCCCCGAAGCGCATCTGGTTCACCTGCGTTCCGAACGAGCCCAGCAGTTCGCCGACGCGCACGTTGAGGAAGTCCGCCCACCTGCGGTGCGTGTCGCTGGCCACCTGCTGGATCGTGGAGCGCGCGAGCTCGACGCTCTCCTTGAACGCCTTCGCGCGCGCGTGCGCGCGCTCGAGCCGCGCGAGCTGCGCCTCGAGCTCGGGGCGCACCTGCGTGTGGCGGCGCAGGACCTCCTCGACCTCGACCCGCAGGTCGCCGCGGCGGTGCTGCGCCTCCTCGAGGCGCGCGCGGCACTGCTTCGCCTCGACCTCGATCTCGTCGGGCGGCCGCGGCGAGGTGATGTGCTCGCGGCCGGCCTCGAGCATGGCGATGCGCTGGCGGCGCTGCTCCACCTCGTCGGCGGGCAGCAGGCGCTTGCGCGCGTACGGGATCAGCTCCTCGACCAGCATGTTCCAGCGCGAGCGGCCGCCGGCGCGCGCCGCGAGCTCCTCGACGTGCGCGGCCCACGGCCTGCCCGGGTCGTAGGCGAGCCCGGCGCTCTGCAGGATGCGCACGGCGCGCTCGCGCAGCCCCGCGACGGCCGCCTCGTCCACGCGCTTCTCGCGCTCGACCATCTCCCAGTTGCGGTCGAGCTGTTCGAGCCGCTTGCGCGCGGCGATGGCGAGCCGCGCCTCGTAGGCGGCGCGCTCGAGCTGCTCGGGCGCGGGCGCCGTGCCGGGCGGCAGCCGCAGCAGCGCGCACGACTCCTCGATCACGGCCTTGCGCTGCGACTCGGCCTGCGCGAGGTTCTCCTGCGCGCGCAGCAGCGGCGCACTGTCCTCGACCATGCGCGCGTACTCGTTCCAGTGGCGCATCAGGTCCACCGCGTCGCGGTAGCCCATCAGCCGCGCCATGTCCGCGAGCCCGGCCTCGTTCTCGGCGCGCTGCGTGCGGAGCTGGTTGAGCCGCCGCTGCGCGGCCGCCAGCCGCTGCAGCGCCGCGTCGCGTTCGGCCGCCTGCGCGCGCCCGCCGAGCGCGAGGACCGCCGCGCCGGCCAGCGCGACGAGCACGCCGCCGCCCAGGAGCGAGCCCCACAGGACGGGCGCCAGCTTCAGGGCCAGCGTCACGCCGCCCGCCGCCGCCGCACCCGTGCCGAGCGCGAGCGCGATCCAGCCCGGCACGCGGCGCGCGCTGCGCGAGGCGTCGAGCGCCCGCAGCGTCTCGGTGGCGCCGGTGCGTTCCTGCTCGAGTTGCGCGACCTCGGTCTGGAACTGCAGGCTCGAATCCGACTGCTGGCGCAGCAGCCGCTGGTGCTCCTCGGGCATCGTGCTGAAGCGGCCGTTCAGGAACTGGATGCGCTCGGGGTCGTAGCCCTGCGCGGCGAGCTGATCGCGCAGCACGAACACCTGCTGGCGCAGGTGCGCGTCCTCGACCGCGACGCGGCGCAGGTCCACGGCGAGCGCGTCGCAGCGCCGGGCGTCCTCCTCGCTGAAGCCCTCCCAGCCGCGCCGCTCGGCGAGCACGGCCTCGATCTGCGCGCGCTCGGCGTTCCACTCCTCGCGGCGGCGCGACTCGAAGGTCTCGAGGTTGCGCTGCCCCTCCTCGAAGCGGGCGACCGTCTCGCGCAGCTCGGTCTCGGTGTTGGCGGGCATGTGGGCCACCGCCTCGAGCCCGGCCGCCTCCTCCTCGAGCCGGCGCAGCTCCTCGCGCGAGCGCTCGTGCTCCTCGAGCTGGCGGCGGATCTCGGCCGCCATGCCGGCGTGGCGCTCGGCCTCGAGCCGGCGGAGCTGGTCCTTGAGCGCGTTCTCCTCCTCGGCGAGCTGCGCGAGCGACTCGAGCGGCACCTGCGCGAGCACGAGCTGCTGGCCGAGGTCGTGCAGGTCGGACTCGACGAGCTTGCGCTTGGCCTCGAGCCGCGTGATCGCGGTCTCGGCCGCGAGCGTCGCCTCGAGCTCGGGCGTCTCGTAGCGCTTGAGCGCCTCCTCGAGCACGCGCACGGCCTCGGAGGCGTTCGTGTCGCCGAGGTGCGTGTCGGCCGCGTTCTCGAGCCGCGCGCGCAGCGTCGAGGCGCGGCGCGCCTTCTCGTCGCCGGGCACGACGCCGTCCAGCTCGCCCTGGCGCAGGAACGAGCACTTCTCGAACTCGGTGGCGTCCACCCCGAGCAGCCGGCGGCCGACCGGGAAATCGTCCTTGCCCTCGAGGAACTCGGCGGTCACCTCGCGCGCGCCGTCGAACACCGCGACGGTGCCGCGCTCGAAGTCGCGCGTGATCCGGTAGCGCCGGCCGAGCACGTCCACGTCCAGCTCGACGCCGTACGCGCCGCCCGCCCACGGCCGCCAGCGCTCGAGCGGCGTCAGCACGCGGTGCGAGCGCTTGTCGTCCTCGAGGCCGTAGAGCGCCGCCGCGACCGCCGCGAGCAGCGAGGTCTTGCCGCGCTCGTTGTCGTCCACGACCACGTTCACCTTGGACGGCGAGAAGTGCCACTCCCCGCGCAGCGGGCCGAAGCCGGTGGTCTTGAGCCGCAGGACCTTCACGCGCCCACCTCGTCCCACACCGGGGCGACCTCGCGCAGCTTGAACGCGTCGAGGCCGTGGTAAAGCGCGCGCTCGAGCGTCGCGCGCCGCGCCGGGTCGGACTCGGCGTCGATCTGCGCGAGCAGCTCGCGGACGAACCGCTCCTCGGTGGTCTTCGGGTCGCGCGAGCGGTAGGCGGCGAGGTCGTAGTCGGGCCGCAGGCCCGCGGTCTCGAAGCGCAGGTGGAACGCGCGCGCGCGCAGGTCGCTGCCCGGCCCGGTCCAGCGCACGCCGGCCCCGAGCCGGCCGGAGAGGCGCACGGTCGCCAGGTCGAGTTCGCCGGCGCCGGCGAGGTCGAGCGCCTTCACGATGCGGCGGTCGATGGCGTCCGCGCTGGCCGAGCCGGTGACGTCCACGCTCAGGTCGTGGGCGCGGCGGCGGTCCAGCTCGACGGGCTCGACCTCGACGAACGGCAGCCGGTGCCCGTACTCGATGCGCACTTCGAGCGCGCCGTGCGCGCCCGATTCGGTCAGGTCGAGGGCCACGGCCGAGCCCGCGTAGGCGAGCCGCGCCCCGGCCGAGTTCACGCCCTCGGTGAGCGGCTGCTCGATGCGCGAGGGGGCGTGGTAGTGACCGACCGCGTGGTAGACGAACGGCGACGCGGCGACCTCGTCGTCCGAGAACGGCGCCGTGACCTTCTGGCCGGGCGGGCAGAAGCCCTCGCGCGAGCCGTGGAAGACCGCGACCTCGAAACCGAGCGGGTTCGTGCCCGTCACGTCGCCGAGGACGGCCTTCGCGAGCGGGCGCTCGGCGCTCTCGATGTTGGCGGCGAAGGCGCGGCCCCACACGCGCACGCCCTGCAGCTTCGGCACCGGCGCGGCGCTCCAGTGCGGCGTCGCGAACACGTGCACGTGCTCGGGCCACGCGAGGCCCCGGGCCTGCCTCAGGCGCGGGTTCCAGGCGGCGTTCGTGGCGCTCGCCGGGTCGTGGTTGCCGGGCGAGACGAACACGGGCGGGCAGCCGGCGACCGAGAACGCCTTGGACGCGAACGTGATCAGGCCGGCGTCGAGGTCCACGGTGTCGAACAGGTCGCCGGGCACGAGGATCGCGTGCACGCCGCGCTCGATGGCCTGCGCGACCGCCTGCTCGAGCGCGCGCTGCTGGTCGCGGCGGCGGTCCTCGCGCCGGTCGGCGGGCAGCCACGCGAACGGCTTCCCGAGGTGCAGGTCGGAGACCTGCAGGAAACGCGCGAGGGCCATGCGGCGATCGTCCTCGTCCGGTGAGGAGTCCAGGGCGGCGGGCGATCTGCCCGCGGCCGCGCATCGGTGTGCAAGCTACCAAGTCGCAGCGGACTGGGGCAATGTACCGGAACGCCGGGCGGGGGCCGGAGGGCCGGCCGGGAGCCCCCCGCCGCCCGCGCGCCCGTTCCTCCATCCGACGAGGCCTGCCATGGCGAAGCTCACCCGAGTCGTTCCCTGCCTGTGGTTCGCGGACGAGGCCGAGGAGGCCGCCCGCTTCTACACGGGCGTCTTCCCGAACTCCCGCATCGTCGCGGTCACGCGCTACGGAGCGGCCGGGTTCGAGCATCACCGCCGCCCCGTGGGCACGGTCATGACCGTGCAGTTCGAGCTCGACGGCCAGGCGTTCACCGCCCTGAACGGCGGCCCGGTCTTCCGCTTCAACGAGGCGGTGTCGCTGCAGGTGATGTGCGAGACCCAGGCCGAGATCGACCACTACTGGGACGCGCTCTCGGCCGGCGGCGACCCGGGCGCGCAGAACTGCGGCTGGCTCAAGGACCGTTACGGCCTCTCGTGGCAGGTCGTGCCTGTGGGCATGGAAGAGATGCTCGCCGACGCCGGCTCGCCCGCGGGCGAGCGCGCGATGGCCGCGGTGCTGGGCATGAAGAAGCTCGACCTCGCCGCCCTGCGGGGCGCCTTCGAGGGGACCGCGTGAGCGGCGGCGGTCCGGGCTCGGCCGCCCGCCGAGCGGGCTTCGCGGTCATGACCGTGCTCGCGCTCGGCGTCGCGGGCTACGCGGTCGTCGCGTACGGCTTCCTGCCGCTCGGCGCCGCGGTGCATCCCGACATGCGCGCGGCGTTCGAGGCGAACCGCGCCGCGCTCTACGCGCACGTCTTCGGCGCGGTGTTCGCGATGGCGCTCGGGCCGCTGCAGTTCGTGCGCGGGCTGCGGGCGCGCCGCCCCGCGCTGCACCGCTGGACGGGCCGGCTCTACCTGGGCGCGGGCGTGCTGGCCGGCGGCCTCTCGGGGCTCGTGCTCGCGCTGAACGCGCACGGCGGCGCCGCCGGGCGCGCCGGGTTCACCGCGCTCGCGCTGGCGTGGCTCTTCACCGGCCTGCGCGCGTTCCTCGCGATCCGCTCGGGCGAGGTCGCGGCGCACCGCCGCTGGATGGTGCGCAACTTCGCGCTCACGCTCGCGGCCGTCACGCTGCGCCTGCTGGTCCCCGCCGCGGTGATCGCCGGCTTGCCGTTCGCGCCCGCCTACGCGGCGATCGCGTGGGCGTGCTGGGTTCCCAACCTCGTCCTGGCCGAATGGCTGTTCGTGCGGCCGCGCGTCGCGCTCGCCGCGGAGGTCCGCGCGTGACGCGGTTCACGCTCTCCCTGCTGCTGCTGCTCGCGGCGCCCGCCGCCGCGCAGGACGGCAGACTGCTCGACTCGTCCCCGGTGACCTTCCCCGCCGACAGCGTCGCCGCGTGGGAGGCCCAGCGGCCGGGCACGCGCGCCGCGATCGAGAAGGTCGAGGTCCGCGCCGTCACGTATTCGAGCGACGGCCTCCGCGTCACGGGCTGGCTCGTCCGGCCGAAGGGCGACGAAACGCTGCCGTGCGTGATCTACAACCGCGGCGGCAACCGCGAGTTCGGCGCGCTCACCGCGCGGGCCGCGGCGGTCCAGCTCGGGCGCATCGCGTCCTGGGGCTACGTCGTGGTCGCGAGCCAGTACCGCGGCAACGCCGGCGGCGAGGGCCGCGAGGAGTTCGGCGGCGCCGACGTGAACGACGTCCTGAACCTCGTGCCGCTGCTCCGCTCGCTGCCGCGCGCGGACGCGTCGCGCATCGGCATGTTCGGCTGGAGCCGCGGCGGGATGATGACCTACCTCGCGCTCGCGCGGACGGACGCGATCGCCGCCGCCGTGATCGGCGCGGGGATGGCGGACGCGTTCGACAACGTGAAGCGCCGGCCCGAGATGGAGCGCGGCGTGTTCGCCGAGCTGGTCCCGGGCTTCGCCGCGGACCGCGAGGCGGCGCTGGCGGCGCGTTCGGCCGTGCGCTGGGCGGAGAAGCTCGCGCCGAGGACGCCGCTGCTGCTGCTGCACGGCACCGCCGACTGGCGCGTGCGCCCCGGCGAGGCGATGGCGATGGCCGAGCGCCTGCTCGAGCTGAAGCGCCCGTTCCGGTTCGTGCTGTTCGAGGGCGGAGACCACGGGCTCTCCGAGCACCGCGCCGAGGCCGACCGCCTCGCCCGCGACTGGCTCGACCGCTACGTGCGCGACCGCAGGCCGTGGCCGGATCTGGAGCCGCATGGGCCGTAGGGCGCGCCGCTTCGCGTTCGCCGCGCTCGCCGCGGCCCTGCTCGCGGCGGGCGCCGCGCCCGCGCCCGCCGCGGCGCGCGCGGCCTGGCACCGCGCGGCGACGCCGCGCTTCGTGCTGTACGCGAAGGCGGACCGCGACTCGGTGCTGCGGCTCGCGCGCAACCTCGAGAGCATGGCCGCGATGCTCGAGCGCGAGGGCTTCGGCGTGCGCGCAGGCGAGCGGCCGCGCGTGACGCTGGTCGCGATCCCCGAGAAGAAGGAGTTCCTCTCGCACCTGCCGGTGCGCGGCGGAAAGCGCGCCGAGGTCTCGGGGCTCGCGCACAAGCTGCCGTACGGCACCTGGATCGGCTTCGCCGCCTACGACGAGCGCGGCCGCATGGTCGCCCACCACGAACTGCTGCACGCCATCGCCGACGCCGCGCTCGGCGACGCGCCGCTGTGCCTCAACGAAGGCCTCGCCGAGTTCTACAGCACGTGGCGCGCGAGCGGGCGCGGCGGCCACTACGGCGAGGCGATCCCGTGGCACCAGTGGGTCGTGCGCCACGAGAAGCCGTATGCGCTCGACCGCCTTTTCGAGATGGACCGCGACGCGCCCGAGTACGTGCGGGGCGGCGACTCGCAGGCGCTCTTCTACGCGCAGTCGTGGGCGTTCGTGCACTACCTCATGCGGCTCGACGGCCGCTCGAAGCGCTTCCGCGACCTCGCGCTCGCGATCGCCGGCGGCGCGCCGCCGCGGCGCGCGTTCGCGCGCGCCTACCCGGGCGAGGACTGGGAGCAGATCCCGGGCAAGCTCGCGGCCTACGTCGGCGAGGACCGCATGACCTCGTGGGAGATGCGGCTGCCCGAGCCGCCGGGCGCGCTGCCGGTGGCGATCCGCGAGGCGGCCGCGGCGGAGGTCGCCGCGCACACCGCCATGTGGCGCGTGCTCGAGGACGACGTGGACGCCGGCGCGACGCGGGCGCTGTTCGAGTCGGCGCGCGGCGGCGAGGCCGAGGCCGGGCTCGCGACCGCGGGGCTCGGGCTGCTCGAGCAGCGCGAGGACCGCCCGGCCGCGGCGCTGCAGCGATTCCGCGCCGTGTCGGCGATGCCGGACGCCTCGGCGCTCGCGCTCGCGGTCGCGGGCGGCGGACTGCTGACGCAGGCGGTGAGCGAGACCGCGCGCGACCGGGCGCTCGCCGCCGAGGCGCACGCGATGCTCGAGCGCAGCGTCGCGCTCGATTCGACCGACGCGGTGGCGCTCGGCTGGTACGGCCGCGCCGCGCTGGCCGCCGACCGGCTGTCGCCGCGGGCGCTGCGCGCGCTCGAAGCCGCCGCGCAGGCCATGCCCTACGACGGCCCGGTGGCGTCGGCGTGGGCCTCGGCGCTCAGCCGCAGCGGGCAGGGCGCGCGCGCGCGCGAGGTGCTCGCGACGCACGGCGGGCTCGCGCAGGACCGCCGCATCCGCGACGCGACGGGGGCGGCGCTGCGCTACGACGCGTTCCGCGACTCGGCGACCGTGCTGGCGAAGCGCGGCGAGTACGACGCGCTCGAACGGCTGCTCGACCGCGCCGAGGCGACGAGCGACGACGAGCCGACGCTCGGCGCCGTGAAGTCGCTGCGCGAGCAGCTCGCGGCCGCGCGCCGCCAGCAGCGCTGGGTGGACCGCTACAACGACGGCGTGCGCGCGCTCAACGCGAACCGGCTGGCAGAGGCGCGGACGGCGTTCGCGGCGGTGCGCGACTCGAGCGGCGACGAGAAGCTCGCGCGCGAGTCGGTGGCGCGGGTCGCCGACCTCGCGGGGGCGATCGAGTTCGAGGCCGGGATGCAGGCCTACCAGCGGAAGGACTGGGCCGCGGCCGCCGCCGCGTTCGAGCGCGCCCGCGCGCTTGCCACGACGGACGAGTTGCGCGAGAAGGCGGCGAAGAACGCCGAGCTGATGCGCCAGGCGCTGGCGCGGCCGCCCGCGCGGAAGTAGCCGCGCGGGCGTCCTCTCTCCTATCTTCCGCGGGCCATGACCGAGATCCCGCTGCCCCCGCCCGTCGCCGAGCTCGAGAAGCGCCTGCGCTGGCGGGTGCTGCCGACGGCTTTCTTCATCGCCGCGCTCGTGGCGCTGCTGGCGATGGCGGTGGTCTCGCTCGTGATGCCGAAGCAGCACCCGCGCGGTCTGCCCGACGACCCGGCCGCCGCCGCGGCCGCCGCCGAGGTCTCCGGTCGCGTGAGCGTGGCGACGAACGAGATGCGCTGGCGGTCGGCGCTCCTCGGCGGCGAGCCCGCGAACGACTCGCCCGACGGCGCGATGCTGGCGCGCGTGCGCGCCGCGCGCGAACACCTGGCCGGGGTGAGGCGCCCGGACGACGCGCGCGTCCTCGCCGCGCTCGCCTCGCTCGACCTGGCCGAGCACGACTACCCGCACGCCATCGGGCGCTACCGGCGCGCCTGCGAGCTGGCCCCGCACTTCGGCGAGGGCCGCCTCGGCGCCGGCGTCGCGCTCGCGCTCGAGGCCGATCGCACCGCCGAGCCGTTCGAGGCGCGAGCCTTGCGCCTGCAGGCGGTGGCGCAGTTCGCGATGGTGGACTCGCTCGACGAGGAGTACCCGCACGCGCTCGGCAACCGCGCCCGCGTGCTGCGCGAGCTGGGCCGCGAGGGCGAGGCGCGCTTCTGGGCGGCCCGCGCCGCGGCGTTCGAGCCCGCGGGGCCGGGCACGGCGGCGCTCCGGCGCGACGGGCTCGTGGAGTAGCGCGGCCGGCGGCGGCCCCGCGGCGGCGCTACTCGCCCAGCCCCTCCAGCCACTCCGCGTCGCGCAGCTGCGCGCCGTGCAGCGAGCGCAGCGACGCCTCGCGCTCGAGCGTCTCGCTCACCCAGCCGCGGACGAGGCGCTCGAGGAAGCCGCCGCGCGGGCGGCGCAGCTCGAAGGGCCGGATCTTCTCCCCCGGCGGCACGCCCGCGCGCCGGCGCGCGTCGGCGAGCGCGGCCTCGAGCCCGCCGATCTCGTCCACCAGCTTGCGCTCCCGCGCGTCGTCGCCGAGCCACACGCGGCCCTGCGCGTGCGGGTGGACCTGTCCGGGCGTGAGCCCCCGGCCCTCGGCCACCTTCGCCACGAAGTTCTCGTAGTGCCGCCGGATGGACGAGTCGGCCGAGGCCTGGAATGCCGGCGTCCAGTCGCGCGCGAACGAGCTGCCCGCCATGTAGTCGCCGCGGTCGAACGCGTCCTGCCGCACGTCGTGCTTCGCGTAGAAGCCCTCGAGCGAGGGCTTCACGAACAGCACGCCGATCGAGCCGGTTCGCGTGTGGCGGCCGGCGAAGATGCGGTCGGCGTGCGCCGAGACGTAGTAGCCGCCGCTCGCCGCCACCGAGCCCATCGAGACGACGCACGGCTTGCCCGTCTCGCGCTTGAGCCGCGTGACGGCGCGGTCGATCAGGTTCGACGCGAGCGCCGAGCCGCCCGGGCTCTCGACGCGCAGCACCACGGCCCTGACGCCCGGCGCCCTGAACGCGCGCTCGAGCTGCGCGATCACCGTCTCGCTGCCCATGTAGGCGCCGCTCAGCAGGTCGCTGCCGCTGCGCCCGGTTTCGATCGAGCCGCTCGCGTACACGACCGCCACCGGGGAGCGGCGCGTCCACTCGCGGACGGCGAGCGGCGCGCGGCGCAGGTTCACCGTGCGCGGCTTCGCCCCGAGGCCGGCGAGGTTCCCGAGCATCCGCAGCGCGTCCTCGCGGTAGCCCACCGTGTCCACGAGCCCGGCCGAGGCGAGGTCGGCGGCCGTCCACGCGCGGCCGTCGAGCACATGCGCGAACCGTTCGGCGGGCACGCCCCGGCCGAGCGAGAGCGCCTCGACGAACAGCGACTGCGTGACGTCGAGCGTGCGCGCGATCACCTCCGCGTCGGCGGCGCCCGTCGAGTCCACGCTGAAGTTGCGGTAGGCCGACTTGTAGTCGCCGACGCTCACGCGGTCCACCTTGAGCCCGAGCCGCTCGAGCGCGCGCCGGTAGTAGCGCCGCTCCGCGCGCAGGCCGAGCGAGCCGAAGAACGCCTCCTCGGTCGTCACCACGCGGTCGCAGGCGCTGGCGAGGTAGAGGTCGCCGCGCCCGCCGCCGTTCTCGAGGTACGCGACGACCGGCTTGCCGGCGAGACGCAGCACCTGGATGCGCGGCCGCAGCTCCTCGAGCTGCGCCATGCCGCCGACCCCGCGCAGATCGAGCAGCACGCCGCGCACGAGCGGGTCCTCGAGCGCGCGCTTCAGCTGCTCGTGGAGCGGCGCGCTCGCGACCGTGCCCGGCGAGCCGAACAGCGACGCCCCGCCGAGCGATTCGTCCGCGAGCAGGCCGCCCGCGCGCACGACCGCGACGCGCTTCTCGGCGCGCGAGACGAACGCCGTTCGCTCCTCGCCCGCGTGCACCGAAAGGGCGACCGCGTCGTGCACGCGCTCGCCGCCCCGGCGCGCCGTGCCCGCGAACAGCGACGAGCGCACGCCGCGCAGGGTGACGCCGAGCCGCACGTCGTCGCCGCGCGCGACCGCGCCGTGCAGCACGAGCCCGGGCAGCGGCTCGAGCTCGGCGGTGACGCGCATCCGCGCCGCGTCGCGCCCGGCGCGCTCGTCGAGCACGACGTCGGCCCCGAGCGTCAGGCGCGTGCCCGCGTCGTGCGCGCGCGAACGGTCGAGCGCCAGCGGGCGCAGGCCGAGCCCCAGCGTCCAGGCGCGGTCCCGCCGGGCGCCGCGGAAGACGGGCTCGGTGAGGTGTTCGGTGGTCGCGCCGAGCGAGAGCCAGGGCGCCGGGCGCGCGAGCGCGCCGAGGCGGTGGTCCACGACGGTCGCGTGCCCGCGCGCGGCGAGCCAGTGGGGCGCCCAGCCGAGCCGGAGCCTGTCCTCGCCGCCCGCGAACGCGAGGCCGTAGGCACGCGAGCCGTCGGGCGCGCGGGTCGCGAACCAGCCGAATCCGCCCGCCGAGCCCATGAAGCGCGTCCAGTCCTCGCCTTCGTCCCGCCGCGCCCAGCCGGCCTGGAACTCGGACGGGTAGCGGGCGCCGAGCGCCGCGGGATTGAACAGCATGGCGCGCGCGTCGTCGGTGGTCGCGACGCCCTCGGCGCCTTCGGCGAGCGGCGGCCAGGCTTCCTGCGCGCGCGCGGGCGCGGCGAGGAGCGCGGCGGCGAGCAGGACGGCGGCGAGCCGGCGCACGGGCGGGCCTACTGCGAGAGCGTGACGCCGACGCGCGGGCAGTGCGGCGCCACCGGGCACTCGGAGCAGCGCGGCTTGCGCGCGTTGCAGACGGCGCGGCCGTGCAGGATCAGCCAGTGCGAGAACAGCGTCCACGACTCGCGGGGCACGAGCGGCTGCAGCGCGAACTCGATCTTCACCGCGTCGGACTCGTTCGTGAACCCGAGCCGGTTCGCGAGCCGCGTGACGTGCGTGTCCACGACGATGCCGGCTTCGATCCCGTAGGCGTTGCCGAGCACGACGTTCGCGGTCTTGCGCCCGACCCCGCGCAGCGCCACCAGCTCCTCGAGCGTGCGCGGCACCTCGCCGCCGTGCTTCGCGACGATGTCGGCGCAGGCTTCGCGGATGGATTTGGCTTTCTGGCGGAAGAAGCCGGTCGAGTGGATGGCCTCCTCGAGATCCTTCGGGTCCGCGCTCGCGAACGCGGCGGCATCGGCGTACTTCGCGAACAGCGGCGGCGTGACCATGTTGACGCGTTCGTCGGTGCACTGCGCCGAGAGGATGGTGGCGACGAGCAGCTCGAGCGGCGAGCGATGGTTCAGCGCGCACTTCGCGTCCGGGTAGAGCTCGCGAAGCTGCTCGAGCACGGCGGCGACGCGCACGGGATCGGGGGCGAGGAACTTCGTCCTGCGGGCCTTCGTGGCGACGGGACGCCGCGCCTTCGCGGCCTTGCCGGCCGCGGCGCGGTCCTTCTTCTTGGCCGCCGCGCTGGTCGCGGCGGCGGGCCGCGCGCCCTTCAGCTGGTGCGCGGCGCGCGAGGCGCGCGTGCGCGACTGCCCGGGCGCCGACCGCACGCGCGGGGACGACGGCATGCTGGGCTGGGCGCCGGCCTTGCGGCGCGATCGGGGTGACTTGCGGGGCATGGCGTGGCGCAGCGTAGTGCGGGCCAACGAAGTCGGCAATGCCCCGAAGACACCCTGTAGGAAGCAGATGATCCGACCGCTTTTGACAGGTGACCTGACCGCTCCCCG
>CAZUEM010000077.1:12530-15995 GCA_964619155.1 uncultured bacterium | reverse complement strand
GTGCCGTGGGACGGCCGCGGCGCCGACGGCGCGCGCGCCCGCGCGGGCATGTACTTCGTCCGCGGGCGCATCGGTCAGGACGAGGTCAGGATCGGGGTGATGAAGACCGAGTAGGAGCCGCTCCTTCTAAAGGAGGCGGGCCCGCGGCGCCGTGAGCGTCGCGGGCCCGTTTGGCTTGACCCCGCTCTCGCCGGGCACCTAGTGTCCGCGGCCAAGCACATGCGCCGTACACGGCCCGGAGGCCAGAGGCCCGGCCGACTCCCCGAATGACCTTCTCCTTCCAGCTCGAACATCGCGACGGCGGCACCGCGGCGCGCGCCGGTCGCATCACGACCGCGCACGGCGACGTCCTGACCCCGGCCTTCATGCCGGTCGGGACCGTGGGATCCGTCAAGACGCTGACGCCCGACGACCTGACGGCCGCCGGCTGCGACGTGCTGCTCGGCAACACGTACCACCTCTACCTGCGGCCCGGCGTGGACACCGTCCGGGCGCTGGGCGGGCTGCACCGGTTCATGGGCTGGGACGGCGCGATCCTCACCGACTCGGGGGGCTTCCAGGTGATGAGCCTCACCGAGCTGAACAAGGTGACCGAGGAGGGGGTCGAGTTCCGCTCGCACCTCGACGGCTCGAAGCACCTGATCGGGCCCGAGACCGCGATGCGCATCCAGGACGGGCTCGGCGCCGACATCGCGATGAGCTTCGACCAGCTGATCGAGCTGCCGGCGCCGGTCGCGAAGGTGCGCGAGGCGGTGGACCGCACGCTGCGCTGGGCGAAGCGCGGGCTCGAGGAGCGCGCGAAGCTGCGCGACGAGGGCCGCGGGGCGATGGCGCTGTTCGGCATCAACCAGGGCGGCACCGAGGCCGCCGAGCGTGCGCGCTGCTTCGCGACGCTCGGCGATCTGCCGTTCGACGGCTTCGCGCTCGGCGGGCTGTGGGTGGGCGAGGGCCGCAAGCTCGGGCTCGAGATGGTCGAGCGCGACTGCGCCGAGTTCCCCGCCACGAAGCCCCGCTACCTGATGGGCGTCGGCCACCCGGTGGACGTGGTCGAGGCGGTCGCCCGCGGCGTGGACATGATGGACTGCGTGCTGCCGACGCGGAACGCGCGGCGCGGCACGGTGTTCGTCTCGACCGGGCGGCTCGTGGTGCGGAACGCCGCGTACGCGCGCGACGAGCGCCCGCTCGATCCCGGGTGCGACTGCGCGACCTGCCGGAAGTACTCGCGCGCCTACCTGCGGCACCTGTTCGTCTCGGGCGAACTGCTCGGGATGCGGCTCGCCTCGGTGCACGCGGTGCACCAGATGATCTCGCTCGTCCGCCGCGCGCGCGCGTCGATCGCGGAAGGCCGCTACGCGGCGTTCCGCGCGGAGTTCCTGGAGAAGTTCCACAGCAACGAGACGCTCGTCCGGGCGGCCTCGTAGTCGTTTCCCCAAGGGAAGGAGCACGGCATGTTCTTCGTCTCGGATGCGTGGGCGCAGGCCCCGGGCGGCGCGGCCGCAGGCGGCCCGATGGAGTCGTTCTTCAGCGGGCCGATGTCCACGGTCGTCATGTTCGGCCTGATGTTCGCGATCATGTACTTCATGCTCATCCGCCCGCAGAGCCAGGAGAAGAAGAAGCTCGAGAAGGCGATCAGCGAGCTGCAGAAGGGCGACAAGGTGCTCACCACCAGCGGGATCATCGCGACCGTCGTCACGATCGACAAGCAGAAGGCCGTGCTCAAGATCAACGACGAGGTGAAGGTCGAGTTCGTCCGCAGCGCGATCGCCCAGGTGCTGAAGCCCGAGGTGAAGTGAGGTGAGCGTCCGCCGCGTCGTCATCTACGGCGACCCCGTGCTGCGCCGGAAGGCGGACGAGGTGGCCTCGTTCGACGACTCGCTGCGCACGCTCGTGGGCGACCTGTTCGAGACCATGCGGGCGTACAACGGCGTCGGCCTGGCCGCGAACCAGGTCGGCGTGGCGCAGCGCGTGTTCGTGCTCGACGTGCCGGTGGGCGAGGGTGAGCGCGAGCGCTTCGCGGTCGTGAACCCGGTGCTCGACCAGCGCGAGGGCAAGGAGGCCGGCGAGGAGGGTTGCCTGTCCATGCCGGGCATCTACGAGGACGTCGTGCGCGCGACCAGGCTGCGCCTGCGCGGCTTCGACGAGCACGGCAGGCCGGTCGAGCGGATCGTCGAGGGCTTCCTCGCGCGCGCGGTCCAGCACGAGACCGACCACCTGGACGGCGTGCTGTTCACCGACCGGCTGGGCCCGCTCAAGAAGCAGTTCCTGCGCCGCCAGCTCGACGAGCTGGCGCGCGGCGAGATCCCCGAGGGCTACCACCCCGAGGACCGCAGCGAGGAGCGGCTCTGAAGCCGCGCGTCGTGTTCATGGGCACGCCGGAGTTCTCGGTGCCGTCGCTGCACGCCGTCGCGAAGCGCTGCGAGGTGACGCTGGTCGTCACGCAGCCCGACCGCCCGGCCGGGCGCGGCCGCGCCGTGCACGAATCGGCGGTGTCCGCGGCGGCTGGCGCGCTCGGCCTGCCCGTGGTGAAGCCCGCCGACATGAAGGCGCCCGAAGTGCGCGAGCGCCTCGCCGCCGAGCGCGCGGACGTGTTCGCGGTGACGGCGTTCGGGGCGATCCTGACGCCCGAGGTGCTGGCGCTGCCGCGCGCGGGCTGCGTGAACCTGCACGGCTCGGTGCTGCCCGACTACCGCGGCGCGTCGCCGGTGCAGCGCGCGCTGTGGGACGGCCGCGCCACGACCGGCGTGTGCACGCTGTTCATGGACGACGGCATCGACACCGGCGACGTCGTGCTCGTGCGGGAGGAGGCGGTCCGCGACGACGACGACGCGGGCACGCTGGCGGCGCGGCTCGCCGAGATCGGCGCGCCGCTGCTCGCCGAGAGCTGCGTGCTCGCGCACGAGGGCCGCGCGCCGCGCGCGCCGCAGGACCGGGCCGCGGGCTCGTACGCGAGGAAGCTGAAGAAGTCGGACGGCGCGGTGGACTGGACGCTGCCGGCGCGCGTGGTGTGGAACCGCGCGCGGGCCGTGACGCCGTGGCCGGGCGCGACCGCCGGGTTCGGCGGCCGGCGCGTGCTCGTGCTGGCGTCGAAGCCGGAAGCGGGCGAAGGCGGTGCCCCGGGAGAAGTGCGGACCGTGGACCGCGAGGGTGTGGTGGTTTCCTGCGCCGATGGCGCGCTGAGGTTGGTGAAGGTGAAGCCCGAGGGCCGCGGCGAGCAGCCGGCGGCCGAGTGGGCGCGCGGGGCGCGCCTCGAACCGGGCATGCGGATGCAATCCGGGAAGGAGTTCCTGTCGTGAGCGAATCGAGGAAGCCGAAGTCGGGACCGCGTGGCCCGCGGAAGTCGTCGGGGCCGGGCGCGGGACCGCGCCCGTTCAAGCCGCGTGGCGAAGGCCGCCCGCGGCCCGAGGGCGGGCCGCGCGGCCGCTCGTTCCGCTCGCGTGACGAGGGCGCCGCTCCGCGGCAGTACCG
>CAZUEM010000077.1:7061-12430 GCA_964619155.1 uncultured bacterium | reverse complement strand
CGTACCGTCCGCGCGAAGAGGGCGCCGCTCCGCGGCAGTACCGCCCGCGCGCCGAGGGCGGCGCGCCGCGTGCGTACCGCCCGCGCGAAGAGGGCGCCGCTCCGCGGCAGTACCGCCCGCGCGCCGAAGGTGGGGCGCCGCGCACGTACCGCCCGCGCGAGGAGGGGGCCGCTCCGCGGCAGTACCGTCCGCGCGCCGAAGGCGGCGCGCCGCGTTCGTACCGCCCGCGCGAAGAGGGCGCCGCTCCGCGGCAGTACCGTCCGCGCGCCGAAGGCGGCGCGCCGCGCGCGTACCGCCCGCGCGAGGAAGGCGCCGCTCCGCGGCAGTACCGCCCGCGCGCCGAAGGCGGCGCGCCGCGTTCGTACCGTCCGCGCGAAGAGGGCGCCGCTCCGCGGCAGTACCGCCCGCGCGCCGAAGGCGGCGCGCCGCGCGCGTACCGTCCGCGCGAAGAGGGCGCCGCTCCGCGCCAGTACCGCCCGCGCGCCGAAGGCGGCGCGCCGCGTTCGTACCGCCCGCGCGAAGAGGGCGCCGCTCCGCGGCAGTACCGTCCGCGCGCCGAAGGCGGCGCGCCGCGCGCGTACCGTCCGCGCGAGGAGGGGGCCGCTCCGCGGCAGTACCGTCCGCGCGCCGAAGGCGGCGCGCCGCGTTCGTACCGCCCGCGCGAAGAGGGCGCCGCGCCGCGGCAGTACCGTCCGCGTCCGCAGGGCCCTTCGGGCGAGCGGCCGCGTACGTTCCCTGGCCGTCCGGGCGCCTCGCCGGTCCCGCGTGCGTACCGTCCGCGCGAAGAGGGCGCCGCGCCGCGCCAGTACCGCCCGCGCCCCGAGGGCGCGCCCGGCGCGCGGCCGCGGTTCGAGCGCTCCGGACCGCTCGAGGACCGCGGTCCGTCGCGCTTCGACCGCGGGCAGGAGGGCGCGGTCAACCGCTCGCGTCCGGTGTACGAGCGCGACTCGCGCGTGCGCTGGCGGCGGGACGGCCGGCCTTCGCCCGCGACGCCGCCGGCCTGGAAGGGCCGCCGCGCCGAGGTGGCGGGCGTCCCGGTCGAGGACCAGCGCCGCCGCGGCCCGCGCGCCACGGCGTTCGAGGGCAGCGCGCCGCCGCTGCCGGGCGACCCGCGCGAGGCCGCGCTGCGCATCCTGCACGCGGTGGACACGCGCAGCGCGTTCAGCGACCGGCTGCTCGACTCGGCGCACGCCGGCGCGGGCGGCGACCCGCGCGACCGCGCGCTCCTGCACGAGCTCGTGAAGGGCGCGCTGCGCTGGCGCGGCCGGCTCGACTGGGCGCTCGACCAGCGGGTGCACATCGGCCTGCAGGCCGTGCAGCCGTGGATCCGGAACGTCCTGCGCCTCGGCGCCTACCAGATCCTCATGCTCGACCGCATCCCGCTGCACGCGGCCGTGGACGAGTCCGTCAAGCTCGCGCACAAGTACGGCCATCCCGGCGGGGCCGGGCTCGTGAACAGCGTGCTGCGCCGCCTGGGCGAGGACAAGGACACGCTCGAGTGGCCGGCCGGCGACGACGTCGAGTCGCTGTGCGTGTTCGGCTCGCACCCGAAGTGGATCGTCGAGCGCTGGCTCGCGCGCTTCGGCCCCGACGAGACGCGCGCGCTGCTGATCGCGAACAACCGCTCCGTGCCGACCGGGCTGCGCGTCAACGCGCTGCGCGGGACGCGCGCGCAGCTGATCGAGCGGCTCGCCGCCGAGGGCGTCGAAGCGCGCCCGGCGGAGCTCTCGCCCGACCTCGTGTGGGTCGAGGGCCACCAGTCGCCCGGCAACCTCAAGGCCTTCAAGGAAGGGTGGTGCACGGCGCAGGACGAGAGCGAAGCGCTCGTCGGCCGGGTCGTGGCGCCGAAGCCGCACGAGCGGCTGCTCGACCTGTGCGCCGCGCCGGGCGGCAAGAGCACGCACCTGGCCGAGCTGATCGGCGACGAGGGCGAGGTGTGGGCGATGGAGCGCGACGCGCATCGCGTGGCCTCGCTCGAGGCGACGATCGCGCGGCTCGGGCAGCACGCGATTCACGTCGTGCACGGCGACGGCCGCTCGTACGCGTTCCCGATGCCGTTCGACCGCGCGCTCGTGGACGCGCCGTGCTCGGGGCTCGGAGTGCTCGCGCGCCGCGCCGACGCGCGCTGGCGCAAGGGGCCGGAGATGTTCGCCGAGCTGCCGGCGATCCAGCTCGAGCTGCTCGAGGCGGCCGCGCGCCGCCTGGCGCCCGGCGGCGTGCTCGTCTACAGCGTGTGCACGTTCGAGCCCGAGGAGACCGACGAGGTGGTGGCGAAGTTCCTCGCCGCGCACCCCGAGTTCGCGGTCGAGAGCGTGGCCGGCTCGGTGCCGGACGCGGTGGTGACGCCCGAGGGCTTCATGCGCGTGCTGCCGCAGCGCCACGGCTGCGACGGCTCGTTCGCCGCGAGGCTGCGCCGCACGTGAGCGGCGCTCCGGACGAGCCGCGCGCGGGCGCGGGCGGGCCGGAAGCCGGGGGCGGCGAGCCCCCGGCGCCCGGGGCCCCGCCGTCCGGCGCGGACGCATCGCCGGGCGCCGAGGGCGCGCCGCGCCCGTTCGTCGAGCGCCGCCGCGGCCACCCGCTCAAGGAGACGCTCCTCGTGCTCGCCGGCGCCCTGCTGGCGTTCGCGGTCGGGCTCGGGATCTTCAACCGCGTCGTCATGCCGCGGCTGATCCACAGCGGCGGGCAGGTGCTCGTGCCCGACCTGCAGAACCTGACCCTCGAGCAGGCCGAGAAGGCCCTGAAGCCCGCCGGGCTCACGCTCTCGCGCGCGGGCGAGCGCTTCGACCCGTCGGTGCCGCGCGGCTTCATCCTGTCGCAGGACCCGGCGCCCGACACGCCCGTGCGCGGCAAGGGCCGCGTCCTGGTCACCGTCAGCCTCGGCGAGGAGTTCAGCTCGGTGCCGGAGCTGTTCGGGCAGTCGCGCCGCGGTGCGCAGCTGCTGCTCGAGCGCGCGGGGCTCCGCGTGGGCGGAACGACGCGCGCGCCCAACGACGAAGTCGGGCAGGACCTGGTGGCGGGCTCCGACCCGCCCGCCGAGACCGTGCTGCCGCGCGGCTCGGCCGTCTCGCTGCTCGTCTCGACCGGCCCGGGCCCGGAGGTGTTCGTGATGCCCGACCTGACCGGCCGCGAGATCAGCGGCGTGCGCCGCCAGCTCGAGGCGCTCGGCTTCCGCGTGCTGGTGCCGCCCGCGGCCGCGAGCGTCGGGCCGATCGTGTCGCAGTCGCCGCAGGCCGGCTCGCGCGTCACCACCGACGTGCAGATCGTGCTGCAGGCGACCGGCCGGCTGATCCGCTGAAGGCGCCGCCCGTGAGCGCGCCCGCCCCGCCCGCGCCCGCGCCGTCGCTCGCACGCGTCGTGTTGCCCGCCGAGCACGGCGGCTGGGCGTTCCTCGGCGAGCCCATCCTGCTCGGCCTGCTGGTCGCGCCCTCGTGGGCGGGAGCGTGCCTGGCGCTCGCGGCGCTGGCGGGCTTCCTCGCGCGCCAGCCGCTGCGGATCTTCCTCGGCGACCGCCGTCGCCGCCGGCGCTACCCGCGCACCGCGCTCGCCGAGCGGGCGTTCGCGGCGCTCGCGCTGGCCGGCGCCGCGGCGCTCGCGGGCGCGCTCCTGCTGGCGAAGGGGCCGGCGCTGCTCGCGGTCGGGCTCGCCGCGCCGCTCGCCGCGGTTGCGCTCGCGCTCGACCTCGGGCAGCGCTCGCGCGAGGCGGCGGCCGAGACGCTGGCGGCGCTGGCGCTGGGCGGCACGGCGGCGGCGGCGGCGCTCGCGGCCGGCCGGCCCGCGGCGTTTTCGTTCGCGCTCTGGGCGCTGCTCGCGCTGCGCGCGCTGCCGACCATCGCGTTCGTGCGCGCGCGCTTCCGCCTCGACCGCGGCGAGCGCGCGAAGGTGGCGCTCGCGCTGGCGCTGCACGGCGCGGCGGCGGGCGCGGCCTGGGAACTGGCGAAGCTCGGCTTCGCGGCCGCGCCGCTGCTCGCGGTCTACCTCGTCCTCGCGCTGCGGGCGTCGTGGATGCTCTCGCCGGCGCGCCCGCGCCTGAAGCCGGCGCTGCTCGGCGCGTTCGAGGTCGGCTTCGGCCTGCTGCTGGTCGCGCTGGTGGCGGTCGCCGCGCGCTGACGCGGGACCGCGGGGTCGCCGGATCGCGCGCACGAGCGCCGGTTGCGCCGCCGCGCGGCTTCCCCGAGGATGCCGCGCATGAACGTCACGCCGCCCATCGCCGCGCCGAGCATCCTGTCGGCCGACTTCGCGAAGCTCGCCGACGAGATCGCGCTCGCCGACCCGGCGCGCGACTGGGTCCACTGCGACGTCATGGACAATCACTTCGTCCCGAACCTCACGTTCGGGCCGATCGTGGTGGCCGCGGCGCGCAAGCTCACGACGGCGTTCCTCGACGTGCACCTGATGATGGAGCGGCCGTGGGCGATGGTGGAGGAGTTCCGCCGCGCGGGCGCCGACCTCGTCACGGTGCACATCGAGGCCTGCCCCGAGACGCGCGAGGTGCTGCGCCAGATCCGCGCGAGCGGCGCGAAGGCCGGGCTCTCGCTCAAGCCCGACACGCCGTATCACGCCGTCGCGCCCTACCTGCCCGACCTCGACCTGCTGCTCGTGATGACGGTCGAGCCCGGCTTCGGCGGGCAGGCGTTCATGCCCGAGATGCTCGAGAAGGTCCGCGCGGCTAAGGCCGAGCGCGACAGGAAGGGCCTGAAGTTCCTGATCGAGGTGGACGGAGGCATCACGGCCGAGACGGCGAAGCTCGCGCGCGCCGCCGGCGCCGACGTCTTCGTGGCCGGCAACGCCGTCTTCCGCGCCCCCGACCCGCGCGGGGCGCTCGCGGAACTGCGCGCGGCCATCGCGGGCTGAAGCCCGCGCGCGGCGTTCCTACGCCGCGGCGTCCCCGAGGCGCCCGCCCGACCAGCGGCGCACGATCTCGCGCCGCGCGGGGCGCTCGAGTTTCTCGAAGAAGAGCGCGCACACGCCGTTCATGAGCACGTACTCGGCGAGCAGCCGCGCCGGCCCGAGGTGTTCGGCGAACGCGACGATGGGCGCGGCGAGCAGGCTGGTCTGGATGAGGTAGAAGCCGTACGAGACCTTGCCGAGGTAGACGCCGAGCGGGTGGGCGAGCAGCCGCGACACCGGCTGGTCCTCGCGGGTGAGCGCGAGGATGAGCAGCCCGGCGAGCAGCGCGACCGCGAGGCTCGCGCCGAGGCCGAGCGCCATGACGTCCATGCGCGCGGCCGCGTCCTTGACCGCCATCATCACCGCGATGCCGAGGAACGCGCCCACGGCCGCGACCGTCGCCCGCGAGCCCGCGAGCGCGCGCTCCGGCCAGCCGTCGCGGTGCAGGAACGCGCACACGATGCCGATCGCGAACTCGGGGA
>CAZUEM010000077.1:0-6961 GCA_964619155.1 uncultured bacterium | reverse complement strand
GGCCAGCCGTCGCGGTGCAGGAACGCGCACACGATGCCGATCGCGAACTCGGGGAAGCGGCCCGAGAGCGTGGCGTGCAGCACGTGCTCGGGGTCGGCCATGAAGCCGAACGGCGTCCAGCCCTTCGCGGTGACGAACGCCAGGACCGCGACGCCCGCGCCGCCGATCGCGAGCGTGACCCCCGCGAGCACCGAGAGCAGCGCCGCCCAGTCGCGGCGCGTCATCCCGGCCTCGGGCCGCGCGCGCCTCAGGGCCAGCACGGCGATCGCCCAGTAGACGAGCGGCGCCACCGCGTAGAAGGTCTCCTCGATGGTCAGCGACCAGGCGGTCGGCAGCCCGCGGTAGCGCAGGTCCCAGAAGAAGCCCTGCGTCATGGACATCGTCACCAGCCACGAGCCGTCGGGGCGCTCGCCGAAGAACGCCATCGCCACGTGCTGCAGGAACGCGAACGCGAGGAACAGCGGCCAGATGCGGGCGATCCGCTTGACGAAGTACTCGCGCAGCGTGACCGCGCCCTGCGCGAAGCGGTCGTAGTACAGGCGCGTGATCAGGAACCCCGACAGCACGAAGAAGATGGACACGCCGACCGCGCCCGAGCGCCAGACGTTGACGAGCGGGTCCCAGATTTCGCGCCCGGCCGCCCGCGCCTCGTCCACGTAGAGCGCCTGGTAGTGGTAGAGGAAGACGAGCAGCGCGGCGAGCGCGCGCAGCGTGGTGAGGGCGCGGATCTCCTTCATGGGCCGGGCACGCTACACCCCGGCGGCGGCGGCCGTACAGGCCGCGCGGGCCGCGGGGGCGCGCCCGGAGGCGAGCGACCGCGGCCGGGCCCGCTGTGGTAGCTTTCCCGCCCCTTCCCACCGCACGGAGAGCCCCGCAGTGTTCGAACAGCTCAGCGAGCGCGTCACCGGCATCCTGAAGAAGCTGACCGGCCAGGCGCGGCTCACGCCCGACAACATCCGCGAGTCCATGCGCGAGGTGCGCCGCGCGCTGCTCGAGGCCGACGTGCCCGTCGCGGTGGCGAAGGAGTTCGTCGCCCGCGTCGAGGAGCGCGCGGTGGGCGAGGACGTCCTCAAGAGCCTCACCCCGGGGCAGCAGGTCGTGGGCGTCGTGCGCGAGGAGCTCGAGAAGCTGCTCGGCAACACCACGGTGACGCTCGCGGGCTCGCCGTTCGTGCCCACGGTGGTGCTGCTCGCCGGCCTGCAGGGCTCGGGCAAGACCACGTTCGCCGGCAAGCTCGCGGTCTGGCTCAAGGCGCGCGGCAAGCGCACGCTGCTCGCGAGCGCCGACGTCTACCGCCCGGCGGCCATCGACCAGCTCGAGCGCGTCGCCCAGCAGGCGGGCGCCGGGTTCTGGCGCGCGCCCGAGGGCTCGCGGCCCTCCGAGATCGCGATCGGCGCCCTCGACGAGGCGCGCCGGCGCGGCTTCGACTTCTTCGTCCTCGACACCGCCGGGCGTCTGCACATCGACGAGGAGCTGATGGCCGAGCTGGCCGAGCTCAAGAAGCTCGTGCGCGCGCACCAGGTGCTGCTGGTCGTGGACGGCATGATCGGCCAGGAGTCGGTGCGCGTGGGCGAGACGTTCGCGACCCGCGTCGGCGTGGACGGCCTCGTGCTCACCAAGATGGACGGCGACGCGCGCGGCGGCGCGGCGCTCTCGCTGCGGCACGTGACGGGCAAGCCGATCCTGTTCCTCGGCACGGGCGAGAAGCTCGACGGGCTCGAGGTGTTCAACGCCGGGCGGCTCGCGGGGCGCATCCTCGGCATGGGCGACGTGATCGGGCTGGTCGAGAAGGCGCAGCAGGCGGTGAGCGAGCAGGACGCGATGAAGCTCGCCGAGCGGATGCGCAAGAACGACTTCACGCTCGAGGACTTCCTCGAGCAGCTCCGCCAGGTGAACAAGATGGGCCCGCTCGAGGACCTGCTGAAGATGATGCCGGGCGTGCCGAAGGGCGCCGCGGAGAAGCTCGGGCCCCAGAAGGAGACCTTCCGGCAGTACGAGGCCATCCTCTGCAGCATGACCGTGAAGGAGCGCCGCAACCCGCGCGTGCTGGACGGCAGCCGCCGCCGCCGGATCGCGGCGGGCAGCGGCACCCACGTCTCGGACGTGAACCGGCTGATCAAGGACTTCGAGCAGGCCCGCACCATGATGAAGATGCTCAAGCAGGGACCGCGCGGCCTGGCCGGCCTGCGCGGCAGGCTGAAACGCCGCTGAGAGCGGCCCGGCCGCGGGCCGGCGGACCCGGGCGGCCGGGCGCCTCCGGGCGGGCCCGGCCGGGTTGCGTCCCGGCCCGCCGATAGGGCACTATGCCCGCCCTTTGCGGCCCCGTGGGCGCGCGCCCGGTGTGCGCGAGCCAGGCGATCACGGCGGCCTGCAGGACACCCGGAACACGAAGTCGGCCCGCGTCCCGCGGGCCCCTGATCCCCTTTCGGAGGCAACACAGCATGGCGGTCGTCATTCGCATGATGCGGGCCGGCGCGAAGAAGCGGCCCTTCTACCGGATCGTCGTCGCGGACTCTCGCCGTCAGCGCGATGGCCGGTTCGTCGAAATCCTCGGCTACTACGATCCGCTCGTGAAGCCGTTCGCGGTCAAGATGAACGAGGAGAAGGTCAAGAGCTGGATCGCGCTGGGCGCCCAGCCGTCCACGCAGGCGGCGTCGCTGTTCCGCCGCGCCGGGCTGCTCGCGCCGCGTCCGAGCAAGCCCAAGAAGGCCGCCGAGGCCACGAAGGCCGCCCCCGCCGCGCGCGCGAAGAAGCGCGAGGTCTCGGAGCGCCGCCTGAAGAACCGTGCGGCCCGCGTGAAGAAGAAGGCGAACCCGAAGAAGCCGCAGCCCAAGAAGAAGTAGTTCCGGGCGCCAGCAGGCGCCCCAGCGGTCGCACCGCCAGGTCCGGACCGCGGCGAACGCGAAGCACCCCACGAAGTGCAACGGCCCCGGCGCCAGGAAGGCGACGGGGCTTTCGCCTGCCCGGGCGCGGCGGTGGCGCCGGGGACCGCCGCGCGCCGCGGCGCGACCCCGGCCCGGCCGGAACCCGCTTGCCCGGACCCGCGCGCCGCCGCATAGTGCCGCGCCCATGAAGACCCCGCGCACGCTCTCCGCCCTCGCCGCCGCGCTCGCGCTGCTCGTCCTGCCCGCCGCCGGCTGTGCGCCGGGCGCGCCGAAGCCGCCGGCCCCGGACGCGTTCGCGCGCTCGCAGGCGCTCATCGACTCGGGCAACGTCGCCTACCGCGCGGGCGAGTTCGAGACCGCCGCCCGCCGCTACGCGAGCGCCGCGGTCGCCAAGCCCGACGACCCGGCGGCCTACTACGGCCTCGGCATGGCGCTCGCGAAGCTGGGCCGCGACGACGAGGCCCGCGACGCGTACGCGAGGGCGCGCTCGCTCTCGGGCGCGGCCGCCGCCGACACGACGATCCACCACTGAGCGCGAGGAGCACCGCATGACCAAGGGACGGCTGGAAGCGTTCAGCGACGGCGTGCTGGCCATCATCATCACGATCATGGTGCTCGAGCTGAAGGTGCCGCACGAGCCGAGCTTCGAGGCGCTCGGCCCGCTCTGGCCGGTGATGACCAGCTACCTGCTGAGCTTCGTGCTGCTCGCGATCTACTGGAACAACCACCACCACCTGCTGCACGCTTCGCAGCACGTGGACGGGCGCGTGCTGTGGGCGAACATGCACCTGCTGTTCTGGCTGTCGCTGGTGCCGTTCGTGACCGCCTGGATGGGCGAGACGCACTTCGAGGCGGTGCCGGTGTTCTTCTACGGCGTGGTGCAGCTGCTCGCCGGCGTCGCGTACTTCGTCCTGGCCCAGGCGCTGGTCGCGCGGCACGGCCGCGACTCGACCCTGGCGCGCGCGCTCGGCGCGGACCGCAAGGGCATCGCCTCGGTCGCGCTGTACGCGCTCGGGGTCGTGGCGGCGCTCTTCGACCCGCGGATCGCGCTCGCCTTCTACGTGGCGGTCGCGGTGATCTGGCTCGTGCCCGACCGCCGCATCGAGCGCGCGCTCGGCCGCTGACGAACCGCGCGGCCCCGGCCGCCACGGCTTGCGCCCCCGGAACGTTTCGGGTTTCCTTGCCGCGCTCGTATGGCCGCGCCCGCTCCGGGCCGCGCGCCCTTCCCCGAGGCCGGGACGCCATGCACGACCTGAAATTCCTCCGCGGCAACCGCGACAAGGTGGAGGCCGGCATCGCCCTCAAGGGCATGACCGTGGACCTCACCCGCTTCTACCAGATCGAGGAGCGCCGGCTCGCGCTCCTGCACGAGACCGAGCAGCTCAAGGCGCGCCGCAACTCGGCCAGCGAGGAGATCGCCGCGCTCAAGAAGTCGGGCCAGGACGCCTCGGCGCAGATCGCGGAAATGCGCGCGCTCGGCGATCGCGTGAAGGAGCTGGACGCCGAGCTGCGGACGCTCGAGGAGGAGAGCACGACGCTGGCGGCGTGGATCCCGCAGCTGCCGCACGCCAGCGTGCCGCCGGGGCGCGACGCGGCGCAGAACCAGCTCGTCCGCACCTGGGGCGAGCCGCCGAAGTTCGGCTTCGAGCCGAAGCCGCACTGGGACCTGGCCACGAGCCTCGGGCTGCTCGACTTCGACCGGGCGACCAAGATCGCGGGCTCGGGGTTCCTGCTCTTCACCGGCCTCGGCGCGCGGATCGAGCGGGCGCTCATCAACTTCATGCTCGACTTCCACACCACGAAGCACGGCTACACCGAATATTCGCCGCCCCACGTCATCCGCCGCGCCGCGCTCTACGGCACCGGGCAGCTGCCCAAGCTCGAAGGCGACATGTACCACATCGGCGAGGACGACCTGTTCCTCAACCCGACGGCCGAGGTGCCGGTCACGAACATCTGGCGCGACGAGATCCTCGAGCCGGGCGTGGTGCCGCACTACGCGACCGCGTACTGCGCGTCGTACCGCCGCGAGGCGGGCGCCGCGGGCCGCGACACGCGCGGCATGATCCGCGTGCACCAGTTCGACAAGGTCGAACTGGTCAAGGTGGTGCCGCCCGAGACGAGCTACGACGAGCACGAGAAGCTCGCCCGCGACGTGTCGGACGTCTTCGAGGCGCTCGAGTTGCCGTACCGCGTGGTGCTGCTGTGCAGCGGCGACATGAGCTTCGCCGCAGCCAAGTGTTACGACTTCGAGGTCTGGTCGCCGGGCACCGGCGGGTGGCTGGAGTGCTCGTCGTGCTCGAACTTCGAGGACTTCCAGGCCCGGCGCATGGGGCTGCGGTTCCGCCGCGAGACCGGCGCGAAGGTCGAGTTCCCGCACACGCTGAACGCCTCGGGCGTGGCGCTGCCGCGCACGTACGCGACGATGCTCGAGAACCACCAGCGCGCGGACGGCTCGGTCGCGATCCCCGCGGCGTTGCGGCCGTACCTGGGCGGGCTCGAGGAACTGCGGCCGGCCTGACGGCCGGTCACCACGGGGGCGCGGCGGCCGGCGGCCGCCGCACGGGAGGTCCGAGCGCGCCATGGACAAGCCGGACGTCTCCGGAAGGCTGAGCGGCCGCGCGCTGCTCAAGACCGGCCTGTTCACGGGCGGCGGCCTGCTCGTGGCCGCGGTGTTCATCTTCACGAACCTGCTGGTGCAGCGGCTGTCCACGCAGGTCGCGACCACCTCGGGCGTGCTCGCGCGGCTGTGCGCCCAGGCCTCGTTCCCGGCGACGAACGACCCGCAGCTGCGCGCGATCTTCACCGACGTCATCTCGCACATCGACTTCCCGATCGTGATCACCGACACGACGGGGGTGCCGCGCGCGTGGCGCGAAGTCGGGGTGGACCCGGAGTCGGTGCCGACGGAGTCGCTCGACAGCCTGTCGCAGGGGCTGCTCATCTCGCCGGTCGTCTCGGAGCGCATCCGGCGCGTGAGCGCGCGCGTGCCGAAGATGGACGCGCGGCACAAGCCGATCCCGATGAACCAGCCGAACACGAACCGCGTGCTGGGGCTGCTCCACTACGGCGAGCCGGCGGTGCTCGACCGCCTGCGCTGGATGCCGTACCTGGCGGTGGGCGGCACGGGTCTGCTGCTGCTGCTCGGCATGTCGGGCCTGGCGGGCATCCGCGCGGCGGAGAAGCGCACGATCTGGGTGGGCATGGCGAAGGAGACGGCGCACCAGCTCGGCACGCCGCTCTCGAGCCTGATGGGCTGGGTCGAGCTGCTGCGCGCGCACGTGGACGCGGCGCCGGCGGGCGGAGCGGTCGCGATCCCGCGCGAGGAGCTGGGCGAGACGCTCGACGACATGGAGCGCGACATCGACCGGCTGAGCCGGGTGGCGCAGCGCTTCAGCCAGATCGGCTCGTCGCCGCAGCTCCAGCTGCAGGACGTGACGCCGGTGGTGCGCGAGGCGGTGGCGTACGTGCGCCGCCGCCTGCCGCAGCGCCAGGGCGACATCGAGCTGCGCGAGCGCTACGGGGAGGTGCCGCCGATCAACCTGAACCGCGAGCTGATCGAGTGGGCGGTGGAGAACCTGCTGACGAACGCGCTCGACGCGCTGGACAAGCGGCCGGCGGTGATCGAGGTGGCGGTGGAGCGGCGCGCGGAGACGGAGGAGGTCGAGATCACGGTCAGCGACAACGGCCGCGGGATGACGCGCGAGCAGCAGAAGCGGGCGTTCGAGACGGGGTACTCGACGAAGCGGCGCGGCTGGGGGCTGGGGCTGGCGCTGGCGCGGCGGGCGGTGCAGGAGTACCACGCGGGCCGGATCGAGATCCGGAGCAGCGCGCCGGGGCAGGGGACCGTGATGGTGATCCGCTTCCCGACGTAGCCGGCGTCCCTTTCAGTTTTGCGGTGGTCCCGGCGGCCCTCCGGCACGTGCACGCGACCGGGGCCCGCTCGGTTCGGCATCCTGCCTCACCTCGCTGCATGCAGGCGCCGCTCTCGCCATCCATGGCTCCGCGGCGCCTCGCACGCACCCCGGTCGCGCGCACGTGCCTCCGGGCCGCCGGGACCGCGTCGGATGCCCCGC
>CAZUEM010000076.1:0-16061 GCA_964619155.1 uncultured bacterium | reverse complement strand
GGCCGCGGGCCCGCGCCTGAGCGCGCGGCCCGACGCGACACCGCTTCGGCGGCCCGTGCGCGTCACGCTGGCGCTGCCCGCCGGCGACGGCGGCGCGCGCGTCGCGCTCTACCGCCGCCGGGGCGGAGCGTGGGAGTGGATGGGCGCGCGGCTCGACTCCGCGGCGCGCACGGTCGCGGCCGAGTCGGGCCTGCTCGGCGAGTTCGCGCTCATGCGCGACACGCGCGCGCCGGTCGTCGGGCTCGCGCACGCGCCGCGCCGCGCGGCCGCCGGCCCTTATCCGCGCTGGCAGCTCGTCGCCACGGTCACCGAGAACGGCAGCGGGCTCGACGCGTCCGCGTCCGCCTTCTGGGTGGACGGTGAACGTGTGCCCAGCGAATGGGATCCGGAGCGAGAGCAGCTCCGCTGGCGGCCGCTCGCGCCGCCCGCGCCGGGTGCGCACCGGTGGGAGGCGCGCGTCGCCGATCGCGCCGGCAACGTCGCGTCGCGGGCCGGAACCTTTGTGCTAGATTCCGGCCGTCCTTGAGTCCGAAGGAACGCCGCTGCGCGAACGCCTCCGCGCCGCTCCCCGTGCGGGGCGCGTCGCAGCGTCCGGGCGCCCTCGATCTGCGAACCGCCATCCCGCCGGACGTGCCATGAAGCACTCGGACTTCGTCCACCTTCACAACCACAGCGACTATTCGCTGCTCGACGGCGCCTCGGCCATTCCCGCGATGGTGAAGAAGGCCGCCGAGATGCGCATGCCCGCGCTCGCCCTGACCGACCACGGCGCCATGTTCGGCGCGGTCGAGTTCTACCAGGAGGCGCGCAAGGCGGGCGTCAAGCCGATCGTGGGCATGGAGGCGTACGTCACGCGCGGCGCGCGCTCGGACCGCAACCCGAAGGACACGGCGCACCACCTGGTGCTGCTCGCGCGCGACGAGGCCGGCTTCCGGAACCTCATGCGGCTCTCCTCGCTCGCCTACCTCGAGGGCTTCTACTACAAGCCGCGCGTGGACCACGAGATCCTCGCGCAGTACTCGGGCGGCCTGCTCGCGCTGTCGGCCTGCCCCAAGGGCGAGATCGCCGACGACCTGCTCGCCGACCGCGACGACGCGGCCCTCGCGACCGCGATGATGTACCGCGACATGTTCGGGCCGGAGAACTTCTTCCTCGAGGTCCAGAACCACGGCCTCGACCTCGAGGTGAAGATCCGCGAGAAGGTCCGCGCGCTCGCCGCGCGCAGCGGCCTGCCGATCGTCGCGACCAACGACTGCCACTACCTGGCCAAGGACCACACCGAGGCGCAGGACGTCCTCATCTGCATCCAGACGGGCAAGAACGTGGACGAGGCGCAGCGCATGCGCGCCGTCGCCGAGCTGCACTTCCGCTCGCCCGACGAGATGAAGCGCGCGTTCGAGGACTTCCCGGACGCGGTCACGAACACCCTCGCGGTGGCCGAGCGCTGCAACCTGCAGATGAACTTCGGCAAGCCGCTGCTGCCCGAGTTCCCGCTGCCCGCGGGCGTGCGCGACGCGGAAGGCTACTTCCGCGACCTCGCCTGGCAGGAGCTGAAGACCCGCTTCCCGGGCGGCGTCGGCGACGCCATGAAGTCGCGCTTCGCTTACGAGCTCGACGTCATCTGCAAGATGGGCTTCGCGTCGTACTTCCTGATCGTCCGCGACTTCATCTTCTTCGCGAAGTCGAACGGCATCGGCGTCGGCCCGGGCCGCGGCTCGGTGGCCGGCTCGCTGGTCGCCTACGCGCTGCGGATCACCGACGTGGACCCGCTCAAGCACGACCTCATCTTCGAGCGGTTCCTCAATCCCGAGCGCGTCACGATGCCCGACATCGACATCGACTTCGACGATCTCCGGCGCGGCGAGGTCATCGACTACGTGAAGCAGAAGTACGGCGAGGCGAACGTCACGCAGATCATCACGTTCGGCACCATGGGCGCGAAGGGCGTCGTGCGCGACGTCGGCCGCGCGCTCGGCTTCGCGGTCGCCGAGGTGGACAAGCTCGCCAAGCTCGTGCCCGACGGCCTGGGCATGACGCTCGACAAGGCGCTCGACCTCTCGCCCGACCTCAAGGCGCTGCCCGAGAAGGGCCCGCAGTACGCGAAGCTGCTGCGCACCGCGAAGGTGCTCGAGGGCCTCGCGCGCCACGCCTCGACCCACGCCGCCGGCGTGCTCATCACGCCGGGCCCGCTCGTGGACTACGTGCCGCTCTACCGCCAGAAGGACGGCACGACCACGACGCAGTGGGACATGAAGTCGGTCGAGAAGGCCGGGCTGCTCAAGATGGACTTCCTCGGCCTGCGCACGCTGTCGGTGCTCGACGAGTGCGTGCGGCTGGTGAAGCGCCACCACGGAGTGGATCTCGACCTCCAGAACCTCCCGGAAGGCGACCCCGCCGCCTACCGCGTGTTCCAGGATGCCGACACCGTCGCGATCTTCCAGTTCGAGTCGAACGGCATGCGCGACTACCTGCGCAAGCTCAAGCCGACGGTCTTCAGCGACCTGACCGCGATGAACGCCCTCTACCGCCCGGGCCCGATGGAGAACATCCCGTTCTTCATCGACTGCAAGCATGGCCGGCAGGTGGCGAAGTACGACCACCCGAAGCTCGAGCCGATCCTGCGCGGGACGTACGGCGTGTTCGTGTACCAGGAGCAGGTCATGGCGGCCGCTCACGAACTCGCCGGTTTCAGCATGTCGCAGGGCGACGAGTTGCGCCGCGCCATCGGCAAGAAGAACGCCGAGGAGATGGCGAAGAAGCGCGCGCAGTTCATCGAAGGGTGCGCGAAGTCCTCGCGCATCTCCGAGCGGATCGCGGACAAGATCTTCACGACGATCGAGAAGTTCGCGTCTTATGCCTTCAACAAGTCACACTCCGCCGCCTACGCCCTCGTCGCCTACCAGTGCGCGTACCTCAAGGGCAACTACCCGGCCGAGTTCATGGCCGCGACGATGTCGTCGGAAATGCACGACAGCGCGCGGTTGCAGGTGCTGCTCGAGGAGGCGCGGCGCATGAAGATCGGCATCCTGCCGCCGGACGTGAACCGCTCGGAGTGGAAGTTCACCATCGAGGACGGCAGGATCCGGCTCGGGCTCGGCGCGGTGCGCAATGTCGGGCAGGGTGCGGTCGAGGCGCTGCTCGCGGCGCGCGCCGGGGGCGAGGCGTTCGCGGGCCTGCACGACCTCGCCATGCGGCTGCCGGCGGGCGCGTTCAACCGCCGCCAGCTCGAGAGCCTGGTCGGCGCGGGCGCCTGCGACTCGCTCGGCGCGCCGCGCGAAGCGCTGTACGCAGCCGCCGCGATGGCGCTCGACCACGCGGCGTCGCTGCACCGCGAGAAGGCGAGCGGGCAGTCGTCGCTCTTCGGCGGCGACGAGACGTCCATCGCCGTCAGCGCGCCGCCGCTGCCGGCGGTGCCGGCGTGGAGCACGCGCGAGCGCAGCGCGAAGGAGAAGGAGTCGCTCGGCTTCTACCTGAGCGAGCACCCGCTGGCCGAGATCCGCGCCGAGATCGAGCGCATCGCCACGCACCCGATCGCGCAGGCGCTCGAGGCGGGCGACGGCGCCGACGTGCGCGTCGTCGGCATCGTCAGCGAGGTCAAGCAGCTCACTACGAAGGCCGGCAAGCTCATGGCGCGGGTGATGCTCGAGGACCTCTCGGGCCGCGCCGAGTGCACGGTGTTCCCCGAGGCCTACGAGCAGTCGCGCGCGCTGCTGCAGGCCGACGCGGTCGTGATCGCCTCGGGCCGCATCGAGGTGCGGGAGGAGCGCGGCGCGAGCCTGCTGCTCTCCGAGGTCCGGCCGTTCGAGCAGGCGCGCGGCGACTACCGCCCCGTGCTGCAGATCGAGGTGCGCGCGGAGGAGTTGACCGAGGAGCGCGTGCTCGCCATCGACGAGGTGCTCGCCGCGCACCCGGGCGAGTCGGAGGTCTTTCTGTACATCGTGAAGCCGGACCATTCCCGGCTCGCCATGCGCGCGCGGCGCCGCCGCGTCGCGCAGGCGGAGGGAATCGTCACCGGGCTCAAGGAACGCGTGCCCAGCTGCCGCGTGCGCTGGGGGAAGGGGGCGTCGTGAGCGTCTGGCTGGATTTCGAGAAACCCGTGCTGGAGCTGGAGCAGCAGATCCAGGAGCTGCGCGCGAGCGCGAGCGAGCGCGGGCTGGACGCCGGCGAGGAGCTGGGCGAGCTGGAGCGCAAGGCCGAGGCGATGCGCCGCGAAATCTACGCCAACCTGACGCGCTACCAGCGCGTGCAGATCGCGCGGCACCCGAAGCGCCCGTACACGCTCGACTACATCGCGCGCGTCTTCACCGGCTTCCGCGAGCTGCACGGCGACCGCCATTTCGCCGACGACCCGGCGATCGTGGGCGGCCCGGCCTGGTTCGAGGACCGGGCGGTGATGCTGATCGGCCAGCAGAAGGGCCGCGACACGAAGGAGAACCTGCACCGCCGCTTCGGCATGCCGAACCCCGAGGGCTACCGCAAGGCGCTCCGGCTCATGCGGCTCGCCGACCGCTTCCGGGTGCCGATCGTGACGCTCGTGGACACGCCGGGCGCCTACCCGGGCCTGGGCGCCGAGGAGCGCGGCCAGGCCGAGGCGATCGCCGTCAACCTGCGCGAGATGGCCGTGCTCGAGGTGCCGATCGTGACCGTGGTGATCGGCGAGGGCGGCTCGGGCGGGGCGCTCGCGATCGCGGTCGCGGACCGCGTGCTCATGTTCGAGAACTCGGTCTACTCGGTGATCTCGCCCGAGGGCTGCGCTTCGATCCTGTGGCGCGACGGCAAGCAGGGCGCGAAGGCGGCCGAGGCGCTGCGCCTCGCCGCGCCCGACCTGCGCTCGCTCGGCATCGTGGACGGCGTGCTGCCCGAGCCGGTGGGCGGGGCGCACCGCGACTGGGACACGTCGGCGGCCACGCTGGCGGCCGCGCTTCGGGCGAACCTCGACGAGCTCTCCGGTGTACCGGGGAAGGAGCTGGTGAGGCGGCGGGCCGCGCGCTTCCGCGCCATCGGCGTCTTCGCCGGGGACGGCGCTTGACCCTCGGAATTTCGCGTTGCTAGACTCGCCGCGCCGCATCGTTCCAGGACCTGCGAGGGACCCTCACGAGACTCTGGTTACCCGTTCCGCGGCCGCCGCTTGGGCGTTCGCACGTTCCCTCCGAGAGTCCCACCGGCCGCCCGAGGAGTCCCATGGCACTGAGTCCCGAGCTGCTCGCCATCCTGGTTTGTCCCGCCTGCAAGGGCGACCTCGTCTACGACGCCACCGGCCAGACGCTGACCTGCGGGGCCTGCCGGCTGCGCTACAAGGTCGTGGACGACATCCCGGTGATGCTCGTGGACGAGGCCGAGAAGTTCTGAAGACCGGGCGCGAGAACGCCATGCCCGCCCCGAACGCCCGGCGCGTCCTGCCCGCCGCGATCCTCGCGGCGCTGCTTGCCGCCGCGCCCGCCTCGGCCGGACTCGCGGGCCTCAAGCTGGCCCCGGCCACGCCGGGCGCCGTGCGCTTCACCGTGCCGGTGCCCGAAGCGCGGCTCACCGAGATCGACCAGGCGCAGCGCCTGCAGCTCCTCGACCTCGAGGGCTTCCTCGCGAGCCCCGAGCCCGGCGCGCCGGGTCTGCCCGTGCGCATCGTGACCGTCGCGGTGCCCCCGCTCGGCGAGGTGCGCGTGCGCGCGGCGGCGAGCGGGATGCAGGTCCGCGAGGACGTGCTGCTCGCGCCGGGCGCCACGGGCGCGCTCTCGCCAGGCCCGGGCGTCGCGCGGCGCGCGGAAGCCTACGGGGCGGCGGGCTCGGGCGCGCCGGCGGGAGCGCGGCTCGTGCGCCTCGACTGGCTGCGCAACCAGCGCGTCGCCCGCATCGCGATCGAGCCCGTGGCCTACGAGCCCGCGGCGCGGCGGCTGACGGTGGCGTCGCGCGTGGACGTCGAGGTGCAGGTGCAGCCGGTCGCGGACCTCGGGCCGCCCGCCGAGCCCGACGACCCGTTCGAGGACACCTACCGCGCGGCGCTCGTCAACTACGAGCAGGGCCGGCTGTGGCGGCGGCCCCGCACCGAGGCGTTCGCCGCGGCGGCCCGGCGGCTCGGCGCCGAACCCGCGCGCGTCACGGCGGCGCTCGTCGAGACGACCAGCGTCTTCGCGCAGCACTCGTGGGTGAAGATCGCGGTGACCGAGGCCGGCTTCTACGCCGTGGACTTCTCGAGCGTCCGGCAGCTCGGGCTCTTCGACAACACCGGGGTGCCGTTCGACAGCCTGCGGCTCTTCACGCTGCCGGGTTACCCGCAGCTGCCCGAGGGCAGTTACTGCGACACGTGCGACCTGCGCGAAGTCGCGATCGGCACGGTGGACGCGAGCCCCGTGGACGGGCAGTTCTCGGTCAACGCCGACTACTTCTACTTCTTCGCGCAGGGCGCGAGCGGATGGGCGACCGACTTCGACCCGTCGCTGCCCGAGACCCTCTACCTGAACCACCCGTACGAGGCGAGGAACTACTACTACCTGACCGTGGCGACCGCCGACGAGCCGGTGCCCGGCGCGCCGATGCGCATCGTCCCGCAGCCGCGCGCCGGACAGCCGGGCGCGGTCCCGGTCACGACCGTGGACGCGCGCGCGCACTTCGAGGAAGACGTCGAGTACTGGCCGAACGCCACGCCGTTCACGAGCACGCTGTTCTGGGAGAAGTGGTACTGGCGCAGCCTGGCGCCGCTCAACACGTTCACGTTCGACTTCGACCTGCCGGGCGCGGACAGCCTCCAGGACGCGCGCGTCCGCCTGCGGCAGTGGGGCCTCACCGACCGGCTCTACGACGACGGCTGCAGTTCGCTCATCCCCGACCACAACCTCGACGTGACGCTGAACGACGTGGCCATGCGGCGCATGACCTGGAGCGGTTTCGCGGCGTTCCGCGGCGGCGCCCGCACGCTCGACACCACGGGCACGCTCGTGCGCTCGGTCGCCAACCGGCTGCAGCTCTTCGTGCCGAACATCCCGACCCCCGACTGCGCGAGCGACATCGACCGCAGCGCGCTGGCCTGGTTCGACGTCTTCTACCGCCGCCGGCTGCAGCCCGTGGACGACCGGCTGGAGTTCCGCTCGCCGGCCGGCCCGGGCGTCTTCCGCTACGACGTCGGGCCGTTCGCCTCGCCGAAGGGGCCGCGGCTGTTCGACGTCACCGACCCGCTGGCGCCGGTCGAGATCGAGGTCACGGCGGCGATGTACGACACGCTGCCGGGGGGGGCGGGACATCACCTGGTGTTCGACGACGTCCAGGCCTCGCAGCGGCGCTGGATCGTGGTGCCCGACTCGCTGATCTCGATCCTGCGCGTGCCGTCCACGAACCTCGCGGACGCCGCCCGGACCACGCCGCGCAACCTGCGCGCCGCCGCCAACGCGGCCGACTACGTCGTCCTCTACTACGACGAGTTCGCGGCCGCCGCGAACGCGCTGGCCGCCGCGCGGACGACGCGGCTGCCGATCGTCGGGCGCACGGGCTTCTCGACCATGGCCCTCCCGGTCTCGGCCGTCTACGACCACTTCTCGGGCGGGCGCGTGGACCCGGCGGCGATCCGCAACTTCCTGCGCGGCGCGTTCTTCAACTGGAGCGTCAAGCCCACGTTCGTGACCTTCGTCGGCGACGCCTCGTACGACTACAAGAACATCACCGGGCGCGCCGCCGAAGGCCAGCCGGGCTGCCTGCTGCCGACGTACGAGAACGGCTTCGACGCCGCGGTCATGCGCCAGTACGCGACGGACGACTGGCTGCTCAACGTGGACGACCCGCTCTCGGTGGTGCCGGACTTCTACGGCGGACGCATCCCGGTCAACGACGCGGCCACCGCCCAGTCCGTGGTGACGAACAAGATCCTCGCCTACGAGACGGCGGCGCCGATCGGCGAGTACCGCAACCGCGTCGTCCTCATGGCGGACGACGACGTCCAGGGCGACGTCCGCTGCGACCGCCTCAACTGGACGCACGTCTTCCAGACCGACGACCTGGCCAAGCGCGTCCCGCAGCACATGGACCGGCAGTACGTGTACCTGCACACGTACCCGAGCGCGGTCGGCGGGACCAAGCCCGCGGCGCGCACCGACCTCAAGGAGAAGCTCAACAGCGGCGCCGCGATGTTCAACTTCGTCGGCCACGGCAGCCCGTTCAAGATGACCGACGAGAGCGTGTTCATCGACAGCGACGCGGGCACGCTGCAGAACGGCCTGCGCATGCCGCTGGTCGTGGCGGCTTCGTGCGACGTCGGCAAGTTCAACGACCCGACGGTGCAGAGCCTGGGCGAGCGGCTCGTCGTGGCGCCCACCAACGGCGCCATCGCCGTGGTCTCGGCGACCGAGGAGGCTTTCAGCGGCCAGAACGCCCAGCTCAACCGCTTCTTCTACACGCGGCTCTTCCAGCGCGACACGCTCGCGAACGGACAGGCGGGAGGGGACACGCTGCCCGGCATCGGGCAGTACCACGTGCCGGTCGCCGCGGCGCTGCTGGCGGCCAAGCTCGACGCGTCGTTCAGCGAGACGAACAACTCCAAGTACCAGGTGATGGGCGACGCGGCGACGCGGCTCAACCTGCCGCGCCTGTGGGCCGAGGTGGAACTGCTCGACGAATCGGGCGCGCCGCTCGGCGAGGTCGCGCGCGGGCAGACCGTGCGGTTCCGCGGCCAGGTCCGGGTCGGGCCCGGCGGCGACCCGCTGCCCTACGACGGCGTCGCCAGCCTCCTGATCGAGGACTCCGCGCCCATCGACCAGACGCCGGTGGCGTGCAGCGGCTTCGCGACCACGACCTACCAGTTCCGGGCCGGTCCCCTTTACCACGGCGACGTCTCGGTCGCCGACGGCCTCTTCGAGGGCCGCTTCGTGGTGGCGATGGACGCGACGCTGGGGCCCCGCGGGCGGGTGCGCTCCTACCTGCAGGGCCGCTCGGGCGCGGACGCCTTCGACACCGACGGCGCCGGCTCGCTCGCCTTCGACGTCGCGGCGGGCACGGCGCCCGCGGGCGACACCGAGGGGCCGCGCATCACGCTCTCGTTCCTCGGCGGCTCGACCGCGGTGCGGCCCGACGCCACGCTGCGCATCGACCTGTTCGACGCGAACGGCATCATGACCACGGGGCACGCGCTGCAGAACTCGATCGTGGTGACGCTCGACGACAACACGACCTCGCGCACCGACGTCACCTCGACGTTCCGCTACGCGGCCGACTCGTACCAGGCCGGCATGGCGACGTTCCAGCTCCCGAACCTCCCGCCCGGCCGCCACAGGGTGCGGGTCTCGGCGGCCGACAACCTCGCGACCGGCTTCACGGCCGCCCAGCACCGCTCGAGCGCGACGCTGGAGTTCGACGTCGTCGAGCAGGCGGACCTGCAGATCCAGCGCGCGTACCTGTTCCCGGACCCGGTCCACTCGCGCGGCGCCGGGGCGGGGGGGACGTTCGTGGTGGACGCCCCCGGCGACTCCGTCAACACGCTCCTGCGCCTCTACACCCTGAGCGGCCGGCTGATCCGGCAGCTCAAGTCGTACGGCGGGATCGGCCAGGTCCAGATCCCGTGGGACGGCCGCGACGCCGACGGGGAAGCGCTCGCCAACGGCACCTACCTTTTCAAGGTCTTCGTCTACGGCCGTGAGGCGGAGGGGGGTAGCAGCCCCGACGAGCGGGCCGTGACCCAGGGCCGATTCGTCATCCTGAACCGCTGAACCCCCGATTCGCCGGGGCCGGCCCCAGCCGGCGCCCGCCCGCCGGGGGGGCGAGAACACTGGAACCTCCCCCGGGGGGCCGGTGTAGTATCCCGAGCCTTCTCTCCCGCCCCGGCGGGACTCGCGAACATCCTGAGGAGCCTTTCATGCGTCGGACTGCAACACCTGCCCTGGTCGCCCTTCTGTCCCTGTTCCTCGCCGGCGCCGCCCTCGCCCAGGGCACCGGCCGGTCGCTCGACATCCAGCCCGGGGCCCGCCAGAACGGCATGGGCGCCGCGGGTGTCGGCCTGGCCGAGGACGCCTCGGGGGTGACCTGGTGGAACCCGGCCGGCCTCGGGTTCGTGAACAAGTCGGCCGTCGAGATCACCTACGCCCAGCTGGTGCCCGGGCTGGCCGACGACGTCAGCTACAACTACGCCACGTTCGTCCGGCCGCTGCAGGGCTGGGGCGCGTTCGGCGTCGGCCTGGTGTTCCTGACCTACGGCACCAGCGACGAGACGGACCAGAACGGCAACGTGATCGGCCAGTTCACCTCGAACGAGGTCTCGCCGGCCATCTACTACGGCACCCAGCTGCTGCCGGACTTCGCGGTCGGCGCCTCGCTCAAGTACATCCGCATCCAGCTCGCCCCCGAGCGCAACAACGGCGTCGGCCAGACCTTCGGCCTCGACGTGGCGGGCCTGTACCGCATCCCGGCGGCGAAGCTGAACCTCGGCGTCAACGTCCAGAACATCGGGCCGAGCGTGACGTTCCTCAACGAGGACGAGAAGAGCCCGCTGTCGCGCAACCTGCGCGCCGGCTTCTCGTGGGAGGCCACCGCGAGCAAGGAGTTCCGCGTCCTGCTCGTCGGCGACTTCAACCAGTCTCTCGTCACGAACAAGTTCCGCACCTACAACGGCGGCGCGGAGCTCAAGTACACCGACAAGATCGCGGGCCGCGTCGGCTACTACAGCGACCCGCTCGGCGACATCCAGGACCTGACCTACGGGCTCGGCATCGAGTGGAAGGGCCTCAGCCTCGACTACGCGAGCATCCCGCAGGCGAAGGACTCGGGCCTCCCGAACGTCAACAAGATCACGCTCGGCTACCGCTTCTAGAGATCGCGTGCGCGCGTCCGCCCCGGCTCTCCGCCGCCTCCGTCGCCTCTGCTTCGCGGCCGCACTGGGCTTCACGTCCGGTGCGGCCGTCGCGCACTCCCACGAACTGGTCGTCCGCCCGGTCGCGCGTCCCGAGGCCGTCGAGGCGGCCGCGAAGCGCGGCCGGCCGCTCCGCGCGCTGCCGATGACGCCCGCCGAAGCGAGGGCGGTCGAGCTGCGGCAGGAGCGCCACCGCCGGGCGCTCGCCATCAAGCGCGCGGTGATGCCCGAGGGCCGCGGCATCGACTACTCGTCCTCCGCTTCGCGCCGCGCCGGCTGGCGCGCGCGCCCGTCGCGGGGCGCCGAGCCGGCGTCGGCGCGCGCCGCCGCCGCCGCCGAGCCCGACACGATCCGCATGGCGTTCCTGCGGATCGACTTCCTCTCCGACCGCGGGGGCGACGCCTCGACCGGCAGCGGCCGCTTCGACCTGAGCGGGCCCGACACGCTGCTGCCGCCCATCGACCGCGCGCCCCGCAACGCCACCTACTACCGCGCGCACGCGCGCGCGCTCGAGCGCTACGTCGCCGCGCAGACCTACGGCCGCACGGTGCTCGAGGTGGACGTCTGGCCGGCCGAGGAGGACAGCGCCTACCACTGCTCCGACATGGCCGACCTCGGGCCGTGGACGTTCGGCCCCGAGGTCTACCGCGCGGCCGTGGACATGTTCCGCGACATGTTCTACGCCGCCGACACGCAGTCGGCGCAGCGCGGCGACCGCATCCCGTGGGAGACGTACGACCGCTTCACGATCATCCACGCCGGCGGCGACCTGCAGAGCGACGTGCGCCAGGACTCCGAGCTCGACATCCCGTCGTTCACGGTCTTCCTCGCCGACTCCGACCGGGTCGTGTTCGCGGACTCCGCGCAGTGGAACCTCGACCGCCCGATCGACCGCGCCTGCTTCGTGCCCGAGACCATCAACCAGGACGGGTACTACGGCGCGATCAACGGCGTGCTCACGCACGAGAACGGCCACAACCTGTTCGGCTTCCTCGACGTCTACAACATCGACAGCGGGTATCCCGTGTGCGGGTACTGGTCGCTCATGGACAGCGGCAACCTGGTCGGCTCGCGGCTGCTGCTCGGGGACGGCAGCGAGATCTACGCGATCGGCCTGCTGCCGCCGAGCGTGGACCCGTTCCACCGCAACTTCATGGGCGACGGCATGGACATCCGCGTCCCGGCGTGGGGCGAGACGCTGGCGTTCCGCTCGAACCAGCGGCACAACGTCTTCTACAAGCTGCCGCTCTCGAGCGACGAGTACGTCGTGCTCGAGAACCGCTGGCTGGCGCCGACGGACGCCGTGCGCCTCGACGCGGACTCGGTCACCAAGGTCATCCTCGGGCCCGCCGAGCCGGACGGCTTCGAGTACGACGCGCTGCTCCCCGGCGGCGGCATCCTCGCCTGGCGGGTGGACGAGAGCGTCGTGCCGTTCGAGCGCTCGCTGCGCGTCAACCCCGACTACGGGCTCAACAGCCGCTGGTCGCGGCAGGGCCTCGCGATCCTCGAAGCCGACGGCCTCGACGACCTCGGCGACCTCGGCTCGCCGTACCTGCTCGGCAGCCCGCTCGACCCGTTCCAGAACTGGGTGAACCCCTCGCTCTCCGACACGACGACGCCGAACCTGCGCCCCAACACCGGCTCGCGCCCGCACCTGCGCGTCGAGTTCCTCGACGACAGCGACAGCACCATGCACTTCCGGGCGCTGCGCACCTGGACGCTGCCGGCCTTCCCGGTGACCGCCCATTTCCCGCCGGGCGGCCCCGCGCCGCTCGCGATCGACGCCGACGGCGACCGGCTGCTCGAGATCTGCTGGGCCGGCGGGGACACGGTGGCCGCGCACGGCGACAGCACCTGCCTGTTCGCGGTGCGCCCGAACGGCCAGGGCCTGCACGGGCCGTCGCACGTCTTCGCGACGCTCGACCGCAAGCCCTACCCGGTGCTGGCGGCCGCGGTCACCGGCGACCCCGACCTCGGCTACGGCCCCGCGGTGTTCGCGGTGACGACCATGGCGGAGGGCCCGGGCGACGCCGACGGCGGGCGCGTCTGGCTGCTGGGGCCCGACGGGGTCGCGCTGCCGGGCTGGCCGGTGCGGCTGTCCGCGCACGCCACCACGCCGCCGGTGCTCGCGGGCACGTGGCCGAACGTGGTCGCGTTCGTTGGCGCGGCCAACGGGCGCGTGTACGCGCTCGGCGCGAACGGCGCGGTGATCGACTCGAGCGCCGCGGCGCTCGCGGGCCCGGTCGCGGGCCGGCTCGCGTTCTGGCAGGGCCCGCCCGCGCTGCCGACGGCGGCGGCGAGCGCCTTCGCGGTCTCGGACACGTCCTGGATCGCGGTAGGCTCGGCCACGGGGGAGGTGGCGGTGCTGCGCTACGACGGCGCCCTTCACCTTCAGTCCGGGTGGCCGCGTACGCTCGCCGGGGGCGCCGCGCCCGAGTTCCTCTGGCTGCGCATGGGCGGCGAGGGCGACTACGCCGACGGCGTCTGCCCGCGCGGCGAGCCGTCGCTCGTCGCGAACGTGCTCGACCGGCTGTGGGCGTTCTGCCCGGCGGGCGAGCCGCTGCCCGGCTGGGGCACGTCGCTCGGCGACTCGATCGTGCCCGGGCTGGCCGCGGGCGACCCGGACGGCGACGGCTTCCCCGAGGTGCTGGTCCAGACCGTGCGCTCGGGCGTCGCGTTCGTGAACCGCGACGGCCGCCCGGCCCCGGGCTGGCCGCGGCCGAGCACGAAGGAGAACCTGCGCACGGCCTCGCCGGCGCTGGCCTTCGACGCGCAGGGCGACGGCCGCGCCGAAGTCGTGGTGATGAACGGCAGCGGACTGCTCGAGGCGATCCGGCCCGACGGCCACGTGCCCGAGGGCTGGCCGCTCGCGACCGGCGCGGGCGCGGCCGGCACGCTGGTCGCCGCCGACCTCGACCGCGACGGGCGTCTCGACCTGGTCGCGCCCGATCGCGACACGCTGCTCTACGCCTACAGCCTGCCGGTGCTGACGGGCGGGCCGGCCGCGATGCCGTGGCCGATGCTCGGGCAGAACCCGGGCCGCACGGGCGCGCTGCCCCCGGCGAGCACGTCCACGCCCTCGGCGCCGGTCGCCGGTCCGCTCGAGCGCGGCAGCCTCAAGGCGTTCCCGAACCCGGCGCGGCGATCGCCGGTGACGTTCGCGTACACGCTGAGCGAGGCGGCGCGCGTCGAGTTCCGCATCCTCGACGCGTCGGGCCACGAGGTGGCGTCGTTCACGCGCGAGGGGCTTCGCGCCGAGAACACCGTCGTGTGGGACCCGGGCGCGCTCCCGGCCGGTCTCTACGTGGCGCGCATCAAGTTCGCGGGCCCCGGCGGGTCGCAGGTCGGCACGGTGCCCGTGGGGCTGCTGCGATGACCGGGCCGCGCGCGCGGCTCGCCCTCGCGCTGGCGCTCGCCGCGTCCGCGTGCGCCGCGTGCGCGGGCGCGGCGACGCTCACCGGCTCGCGGCTCGCGCTGCCGGTGACCACCGCTCCCGACGGCGACCTGCTCGCGCAGCGCGTCATCGACCGCGCGTGGGGACCGTCCGAAGACTCGCTGTACACCGAGGTCACGGTGCCCGGCTGGAAGTCCGAGGGCGGCGCGATGGGACTCTCGGCGCTCCTGCCGGGCGCGGGCCAGCTCTACGCGGGCGAGGGCGCCGGCTGGGCCTACCTGCTGGTCGAGACCGCGGGCTGGGTCGAGCGCACGGTCGCCTCGCGCGCCGCCGACCGGCGCGACGACGAGGCGCGCGCGTTCGTGGGCAACCCGTACGACAGCACCGCGGGCTGGTCGCTCGCGCGCTTCCAGTCCGCGGGCGGGGGCGACACGGACTATCTCGAGCGCCTGTGGTCCGGCGACCGCGAGGCGTACTACCGCACGCTCGCGACCGACCCCGGGTACGTCGGCGGCTTCGCGGGCGTGAACCCGTCGAACGAGCAGGTGCGCTTCGTCGCCCTGCGGGCCGAGCGCGATTCCAAGCTGAGGATGTCGCGGCGCATGGAGGCGCTGCTGTGGCTCAACCACCTCGTCGCGGCGATCGACGCCTTCCGCGCCGCCCGCATCCACAACCTGCCGCTGCGGCAGCAGTACCAGCTGCGCGTGGCGCAGAAGTTCAAGCACGGCCGCCCCGAGTTCCGCGCGGCGCTGGTGCGGAGGTTCTGATCGTGCGCGCTCCGTTCGTGCTCGCCCTGCTCGCCGCCGGCGCGTTCGCCGGCCCGGCGGGCGCGTCGGCGCCCGTGGCCGCAGGGCCCGTGCGGCTCGGCGCCGAGCAGTTCCTCTCGGCCGCCTACGTGCCCGGCCCCATGGTCTCGCCGCTCGCGCTCGAGGGCGCGACGCTGAGCGGGTTCGACGACCGCGACAGCACGAAGGCGGGGGGGAAGAAGGGGAAGAAGGCGAAGAGACCGAAGCGCGAGCGCGCGCCGCGCGAGCCGCGGCCCGAAGGCATGGCGCTCGGGCCCGAGCGCGCGCGCATCCTGCTCCGCTCGCTGGCGATGCCCGGCTGGGGGCAGGCGACGCTCGGGCGGCGCACGTCGGCGAAGGTGTTCGCGGCCGCCGACCTCGGCCTGTGGGTGACGTTCGCCTCGTTCCGCATCCAGGAGCAGATGCGGCGCGAGTCCTTCCGCCAGACCGCGCTGCTCGGCGCCGGGATCGACGTCAAGGGGCGCGACGAGGAGTTCCGGCGCATCGTCGGGGCGTTCATCAGCAGCGAGGAATACAACCTCTACGTCGTCACGCGCGACGCGGCGAACCTCTACCTCGGCGATCTCTCGAACCCCGACCTCGCGGGCTACCGCGCCTACATCGAGAAGCACTCGCTGCGGGGATCCGACGCCTGGAGCTGGGGCGACATGAACGCGTTCCTGCGCTACGGCGCCCAGCGCAAGGACGCGCACCGCGCGGCCATCCGCGCCAACAACATGCTCGGGCTCGCGATCGCGAACCGCATCGTCAGCGCGCTGCACGCCGCGCGCTCGGCCGGGCAGGCGCGCCCCTCCGCGCGCACGTGGCGTCTCGAGCTGACGCCCGCGCCGGGGGACGACGCCACCGCCTACCGCGCGGCCCTGACCACGAGCTTCTGAAGGAGGCGGCGACGGCCATGCCGGCCTTCGTGCTCGCGCTCGGGTGGCTCGCCGCGGCGGCCTTCGCGCCGGGCGCGGATCGCTTCGCGGGCGGGCCGCCGCCCGGTGCGCCGCCGGACAGCGTCGCGGCCGCGCCGGCCGCCGCCGCGACGGCGGGGGACACG
>CAZUEM010000075.1:0-16088 GCA_964619155.1 uncultured bacterium | reverse complement strand
CGGCGGCCGCGGCGCGCGCCTCGAGCGCGGCGCGCTCGGGGCCGTCGCCCGCGATCGTGAGCGGCAGGCCGGCCGCGCCGCAGGCGTCGATCGCGACGTCCATGCCCTTGTCGGCGATGAGCCGTCCCACCGCGAGCACGCCCTCGCCCGGGCCGAACGGCCCCGCGGGCAGCTCGAGCCCGTTCGGCACCGCGTCGAGCTTCGCGCCGACCTCGTCCGCCGCGCGCGGCGAGACCGCGCCCAGCTCGCGCAGCAGCTCGCGGCGGTTCCACCCGCTCTGGACCAGCACGCCGCGCGCGGCCCGCCAGATCCGCGGCGCGACGAGGCGCTGGAAGCGCGAGGCGGCGAGGCGGTACTCGGCCTCGCCGCGGATCCACACCACGGCGGGCGCGCCGAGGCGCCGGCCCGCGTTCACGGCGGCCAGCCCGGAGACGAACGTGATGAAGCCGAGCAGCACGTCCGGCTTCGGCGACAGCGACGCGGCGAGCCGGGCGACGCCCGCGACGTCCGCGAACGCGCGCCAGAGCGGCAGCGGCGAGGGCCGCAGGCGCCGCACGGTGAAGCCGTCGCGCTCCTCGAGCGCCGCCTGGCCGGGCGCGTCGAGGCGCGTCAGCACGGTCACCCGGTGGCGCGCGGCGAGGCGCCTCGCCCAGGCCTCGGCCTGCAGCTCGGCCCCGCCCACGACCCCGGGCGGGAAGCGGCCGATGACGATCGCGACGTGCACGCTCAGTCCTTCGCCGTCGCCGCCACCGCCGGGTGGAGCGGCCACTCGCCGCCGTCCGGGCGGTCGAGCTGCTCGCGCGGGCGGTCCAGCCACTCGCGCGCCCACAGCTCGAGGCACAGCAGCGTGAACACCTGCCGGGCCCGGCGGTCGTCGCGCTGGCCGCCGCCGGCGAGCACGCGTTCGACGCCCGCGGGGTCGAGCCAGCCGCGCTCGCGGCAGCGCTCGCCGAGCAGCGTCTCGCGCGCGAGGTCGCCGAAGCCCGAACCGAACCAGTGCTCGAGCGGCACCCCGAAACCCTGCTTGCCGCGCGCGAGGATCGCGGGCGGCAGCAGCGGGCGCGCGGCCTCGCGCAGCACCCACTTGGTCACGCCGCCGCGCAGCTTGTACTCGAACGGCAGCCGCGCGACCCACTCGAGCACGACGTGGTCGAGCAGCGGGGCGCGCACCTCGAGCGAGTTCATCATCGAGGTGCGGTCCACCTTCACCAGCACGTCGTCGGTCATGTAGGTGACCGCGTCCAGATGCAGGAGCGCCGCCACCGCCCCCGCGGGCCCCGCGGCGCGGGCGTGCGCGGCGCGCGCGGCCGCGAACGGGTCGTGGCCGCGCAGCGTGCGCGCCAGCTCCGGCGCCAGCACCCCGGCCAGGTCGCGCGGCGGGAAGTGCGCGGTCACCTCGAGGTGGCGGCCGGCGACGTCGAGCCCGAGGCGGCGCAGCTTTCGGCCGAGCGCGTGGTCGGGAGGCAGCCAGCGCGAGGGCAGCGCCGCGAGCCGCCGCAGCGGCGCCGGCACGGCGTCCACGCGCGCGTACCGGCGCGCGAACTCGTAGGTCGTGTACCCGGCGTAGGCCTCGTCGCCGCCGTCGCCCGAGAGCGCCACCGTCACGTGCCGCCGCGCCATCTCGGCCACGTAATACGTGGGCAGCATGGACGCGTCGGCGAACGGCTCGTCCATGCCCCAGACGAGCTTCGGCAGGAGCGCGAGCGCGTCGGGCTTCACCACCAGCTCGTGGTGGTCGGTGCCGAGGTGGCGGGCCACCGCGCGCGCGTGCTCGAGCTCGCTGTAGTCGCCGGCGTCGAAGCCGATGCTGAAGGTCTTGACGGGCGCGCCGCTCGCCCGCGCCATGAGCGCGACCACCGCGCTCGAGTCGATGCCGCCCGAGAGGAACGCGCCGAGCGGCACGTCGGACATCAGGCGGATGCGCACCGCCTCGGCCAGCAGCTCGCGGAGCCGCTCGACGGCCTCCGCGGGGCCGATGGTCGGGTCGGGCTCGACCGGCAGCGACCAGTAGCGCTCGACCCGCGGGCCGTTCGCGTCGCACAGGAGCCGGTGCCCGGGCGGCAGCTTGCGCACGCCCCGGAAGATGGACTGCGGGCTCGGCACGTACTGGAACGTGAGGAAGTCGGCGACCGACTTCGGGTCCGCCTCGCGCGGCACCGACGGGTCGAGCATCAGGCTCTTGAGCTCGGAGGCGAACACGAGGCGCCTGCCGTCGTCGTGCCAGAAGAGCGGCTTCTTGCCGACGCGGTCGCGGGCCAGCATCAGCGTGCGCCGGCGCGTGTCGTAGAGCGCGAACGCGAACATGCCGCGCACGTCGTCGAGCAGCGCGGGGCCCTTCTCCTCCCACAGGTGCAGCAGCATCTCGGTGTCGCTGTTGCCGCGCAGCCGGTGGCCGCGCTCGAGCAGCCGCGGCTTCGTCTCGGGCCAGTTGTAGAGCTCGCCGTTGAACGTGACCCAGATCGTGCGGTCCTCGTTCGGCATCGGCTGATGGCCGGCGGGGCTCAGGTCCACGATCGCGAGCCGCCGCTGCCCGAGCGCGACCGGGCCCTCGCACCAGACGTCGGCGTCGTCGGGGCCGCGGTGCCGCTGGGCGCGGGCCTGCCGGCGCACCAGCTCGAGGTCGGGCGCGCCGCCGCGGTAGTGGAAGACGCCGTTGATGCCGCACATGACCGCGTCAGCCCCCCGTCCGCGGCCGCACGCGCAGCCGCCCCACGGCCGGGCCCGTGTAGTAGTCCCGGTCGAGGAAGAAGTCGGCGAACCGGAAGTTGGGGTAGTGCGGCTCGCGCAGCATCTTCACCTGCACCTCGTAATCGCCCGGCGCCACGTCCGCCGGCACCGCCACCTTCACCGAGTCGGCGATGGCCTCGTCGGCCCGCCACAGGTCGGGACCGTACGCGCCGTGCACCGGCAGGTGGTCCACCCGGAAGCGGTAGCGTTCGCCGGCGCGGGATTCGTACAGCTTGCGGGCCGGCTTGGCGAGCCAGGCCGGGGCGCGGAACTCCGGCGGCAGCGCGCGATCGAAGCGCAGCGCGACCTTGTAGGAGCCGGCCGGCAGCGGGCGCGTCGCGACCCACGTGCAGACGGCGGTCAGCGTCTCGCCCGGCGCGGCCCCGGGCGCCGAGAGCGCGAACGCCGCCAGGTCCGGCAGCCCATCGCCCATGGGCGCGAGCGCGCCGGGCGCGGCGGGGTCGCGGCGCGCGACGTACGGGCGGGGCGCCCCGCCGCCCTCGAGCGCCGCGAGCGCGGCGGGGTCGATGACGTAGACCGCGAAGTCGCCGGTGTCGTGCACGCGCCGGAACGCGCGCGGCTCGGCGTCGAGCCGCGCGCGCGCGGCGCGGAACCACGCCGGCGAGGGCGCCCAGTAGTCGAGCCGGGGCACCTCGGGGAAGCGGCCGTTGAGCGCGATCGCGGTGACGCCGCGCGCCGCCACGATCTCGCGCGTGCGCGCCCACGTCGCGTGCGGGTCGAGCGCGTCGCGGGCCTGCAGGATGCGCTCGAGCGCCAGCGGGTCGTTCGGCGAACTGTGCTGGTCCACGAGCGTCGCCACCCAGTGCCGCGTCGCCATCGGGACGGCGTAGGACGTCGCCGGGTCGGCGAGCACGACCGAGCCCTCGGGCAGGTTCGCGTCCATCCACGCCAGCGGCCCGGCGAGCAGCGCCATGCCGGAGACGTCCTCGCGCCCGCCGGCGTGGCCGTGCGGGTCCACCAGCACGCGCGCGGCGTCGGCGACCGGGTGGTGCAGCGCCAGCACGAGCGCCGCCGCCCATGCGAGCGCCGCGAGCGCGCCGCGCGCGCCGCCGCGACGGAGCGCGCCGGACAGCGCGCCGGCCGCGAACGCCACCGCCCCGAACAGCGGCAGCACCCAGACGAAGCGCATGAGCAGGTAGCCGAGCTTCGGCTGCAGCGCCATCGTGACCGGCGGGAAGAGCATGATCGCGAAGACCGCGACCGAGGTCGTCAGCAGGTAGAGCGCCGCGGTCCGCGCGGACGCGCGCGCCCACGCCCACCACGAGAGCGGGAAGAGCAGCGCGCCGAAGCCCAGCCACTCCCAGAAGACGCCGAAGTTGATCACGAACACGCCGTCGGCGAGGAACAGCAGCCCCTGCGGCTCGGTGTGGATGGCGTTCGCGGGCGCGTAGGCGCCGTGCGTGCGCCAGAGCAGGTACGGCAGGCAGGCCGCGCCGAGCGCCGCCGCGGTGACGAACAGCCGCCGGAACTCCGGGCCCGCGCCGCGGTCGCGGACGAGCATCCCGAGCCCCAGCGCGCCGAACACGGTCGCGAACTGGAGCGACGCGAAGACGTGCGCGGACAGCGCGCCGAGCGCGAGCGCGACCGCGGCGGCGCGCGAGCGCGCGCTCCGCTCGCCGAGGTCGGCGAGCACCGCGGCCGCGACCGCGATCGCGAGCTGGTCGGCCAGCTTGGTGGCGAGGCCGGCCTCGCGCAGGAAGACGGTCGTGAGCGAGCCGCCGTAGGTCAGGAGCAGCGCCCAGGCGCCCGCCGCCGCCGTCCACGGCCCGCCGAGAAGCCGGGCGAACGCGGCGGCGTTCAGGACGAACAGCGGCGCGACGAGCGCCCCCAGCATGCGCCACGCCGGCCACGGGTCCACGTCCGCGACGCGGCACAGGAGCGCGACGACCGGGTGCCACAGGCCCTTGCGCGGGTCCACGCCCGCGGGCCCGGCGTCGCGGAAGAACGCGTCGGTCGGGAACGCGTCGCCCGAGGCGAGCATGCGGCGGATGGTGCCGATGTGGTCGGCCGAGTCGGCGTAGACCGTGACCGGCGTGCCGAGCACGGCCCCGTGCCAGGCGGCGAACGCGACCGCCGCCAGCACCGCCGCGAGCGCCCCTCCGCCGAGCGCTCCCTCCGCCGGCGGCTCCGGCGCGCCGCGTCCCGCGCGCGCGGCGGCCAGCGCCCACGGCAGCAGCGACAGCGCCGCGCCGGGGCCGGCGAGCGCGGTGAACGGCGCGCCGGCGAAGTGCGCCCCGAGCACCAGCGCCGCCTGCCACGCGACCCCGAGCCCAAGGCCCCAGCCGGGCGCGAGCCACGGGCCGCCCGGCACGCGCGCGCCGATCGCGGCGAGCCAGCCGAGCCCGGGCAGCAGCACGAGCGCGAGGAACGCGAGCGCAAGGCGCGCGCCCGCCGGCAGGACGGAGAGCGCGCCCGAGAGGACGAGCAGGTGGATCGCGAGCTGGAGGGCGGCGAGGACGGCCGCGCGGGTTCGCGTCACGCACGCACTCCCGCACCGGCGGCGAGGCCCGCGAGGCGGCGCGCGTCGCCGCCCACGTCCGCGAGGTCCACCACCAGCCCGTGCGCGCCGCGCTCGCGCGCCCAGCCGGCCGCGGCCCCGAGGTCGCCGGTCCCGCCGGCGGTCAGCTCCTTGGCGAGCACCGGCACGTCGGCGATCGCGATCTCCTCGAGGGCGCGCGACGGGCTCGGCTTCATCATGAAGCCCGCCGGGTTCATCGGCCCGATCACGAGGTCGGGCGCGATCCCCCACTCGCGCAGGCAGCGGAGCAGGTGCCCGACGTTGTGCGTCTCGAAGCCCGCCTTCGCGCCCCAGCGCTTGCGCATGAACAGCGTCAGGTGCGCGAAGAAGCGGCGGTGGCGTCCGGCCAGCGCGAGGTCGGTGATGGACGCGGCCACGAGCACGCCCTCGAAGCGCGCGCCCGCCAGGCCGGCGGCCTCCAGTTCGAGCAGCAGCGGCAGCATCGCGGCGAAGTCGCCGCCGACGACGCCGAGCGCGTGCTCCATGCCGGTGAAGCCGAGGCGCACGAGCGTGCCCGGGCTCGCCCCCTTGACGCGCTTGACCGCCGCGCCGACGAGCCCGGCCTCGGACGAGTCGCGGACGTAGGCCGGCACGTTCGGCAGCAGCGCCCACGCCGGCACCGGCCGGCCGGCCGCGGACAGCGCCGCGCGCGTGAGCGGCGACGGCGCGACCAGCACGCCGTCGGCGCCCGCGTCGAGCGCGGCCGCGAACTGCTGGGCGAGCGCCGCCGGGTCGGCGAAGCGCTCCTGGATGTCGCGCGCCGTGGCGCGCGGGTGACGCGTGACCCCGAGCAGGGTCTCGGTGGAGAGCAGCAGGCGCGGGGCGCTCATCGGACCACCTCCGTCTCGGCGCCGTCCTTTTCGCACGACGCGTACAGGGCCGCCATCATGCGCTGCACGTCGAGGGCCAGCTCGGTCGAGCCCGGCGGCGGCTCGCCTCCCGCGACCCAGGCGGCGAACGCCGCGTCCTCGAGCACGTAGGCCTCGCCGTTGAAGTCGAAACGCGAGGGCTGGGGCAGCTCCGGGTGCGCCACGTGCGTGCGCCCCGCCGGCCAGCCGGCCCGCGCCTCGCGCAGGTCCAGTTCGAGCGACTCGTTCGTCACGCGCAGCGTGCCGTGGTCGCCCTGCAGCTCCAGCACGGTCTCGGACATCGGGTAGCCGGTCACGCTCCACGAGGACTCGAACGCGATCTCGGCGCCGTTCGCGAGCCGGAACGCGGCCTTCACCTCGTCCTCGACCACGCCGTGGATCTTCTTCCAGGTCCCGCGCACCGCGACCGGCTGGCCGAGGCACCAGCGCAGCACGAACAGCAGGTGGGACGAGATGTTCGCCACCACGCCGCCGCCCGACTTCGCGGGGTCGGCGATCCAGCCCTTCTGGGGCCCGAAGACCTGCGAGAGGAACATGCTCGACTTGCCGCCCCGCACCTCGCCGATCGCGCCGGAGGCGAGCGCGTGCCGCGCGGCCGCGAAGCTCGGCCAGAACGCCAGCGTGTAGCCGCAGGCCACGCGCGCGCCGGGCCGGCGCGAGAGCTCGGCGAGGCGCTCGGCGCTCGCCACCGACTCGGCGAGCGGCTTCTCGACGAACACCGCCGCGCCCGCCTCGACGCACCGGCGCGCGACCGGCTCGTGCGCGTGCGGCGGGGTGCACACCCACACCGCGTCGGGCTTCGCCTCGGCGAGCAGGGCGTCGAGCGTCGGGTAGAACGGCGCGAGGAAGCCCATCCCGCGCAGGCTCTTGCCGCCCGCGGGCAGCGCGTCGGACAGGCCGACGAGCCGCACCCCGGGCACCATCGAGAGCACGGCGGTGTGCGCCACGCCGAGCTTGCCGAGGCCGACGACCGCGACGCGCACCGGCTTCGCGGGGCGGGCCATCGCCTCCATGCCCGGAGCGACAGGCAGGCCCTCGCGGCCGCGCGCGGGGGCGCCCTCGTCGCCCGGGTCGGGCTCCTCGAGCACGTCGCGCAGGCCCTGGTCGAGCGTCCGCCACGCGAGCCGGAAGTCGCGGAACGCGCTCTCGCGGTCGAGCTTCGCCGGCGAGGTCAGGCCGAGCACGTTGTCCTCGGTGACCGGGAAGCGGCCGAGCAGCGCCTTGCCCGCCTTCGCGGCCAGCAGCATCGGGCCCCCGGGCAGGTGCACGTACGGCTTCTTCACGCCGATCTCGGCCGACAGCCGGTCGAGGAACTGGTCGAACGTCACCCGGTCGGGACCGAGCAGGTCGTAGGCCTTGCCGAGCACGTCGTCGCGGGTCAGGCACTGCACGATCACCTCGTTCACGTCGTCGAGGTGGATCGGGTCCAGCTCGATCTTTCCGTCGCCGATCACGGGCACCGCCGGCAGCCCGCGCAGGTAGGCGGCGAGGTTCGCCACGAGCCCGATGCCGTGCGCGCCGTAGACGAGCGACGGGCGCAGGATCACGAACGGCAGTCCGGACTGGCGCACCACGACTTCGGCCTCGAGCTTGGTCTGGCCGTACGGCCCGCGCCGCTCGCGCAGCGCCGACAGCGTGGAGGTGAACACCATGCGCCCGACCCCGGCGCGCCTCGCGACCTCGAGCAGGGCGCGCGTGCCCTCGACGTTGATGGCGCGGGCGCGGTCCCAGTCGGTGACCGCGGTGGCGTTGGCGAGGTGGACGACGACGTGGCAGCCCTCCACGGCGCGCTCCAGCGAGGAGCGGTCGGTCATGTCGCCGCGCGCGACCGTGAGGCCGGGACGCGGCAGCTTCAGCTCCCCGCGCGGCGCGCGGACGAGGGCGACGACCTCGTGGCCGTCGTTCAGCAGGCGATGCACGAGCCGCAACCCGATGAACCCGGCGGCCCCGGTGACGAGGATCTTCATGGTCTTTCCCGGGAAGAGTCCCCGCCGCCGAAACGCCGCAGCAGCGGCGCCACGACGGGGACGTTGAGATCGGACAGCACGCGGCGCAGCCCGAGGCCCCTCGCGAGGGGCCGGACGGCCACGACGTAGAGCGCCGCGAAGGAGAGCGCCAGGACCGCGAAGCGCGTCGCGCGCATCCCGAGGTCCGTGCTGCCCGCCCACGGCACGATCCGGTGCAGCGCGAGCGCCAGCGCGATGGCGACCGCCAGCGGCAGGTACAGCTCGGTGAGCACCGACAGCACGCGCCGCGGGCGGATCGCCAGGCCCGTCAGCGCCATGGTGAGCAGCAGCGCGCCGCTCACCGAGTAGGTCGCCACGGTGGCCCAGGCCACGCCGTTGATGCCGTAGCCGAGGCGCACCGCGAGCAGGTCGAAGCCGGCGCCCGCGACGGCCGACAGCACCGCGCCGGGCATGAGCAGGGTCTGGCGGCCGGTGGTCATGAGCACGATGGACGCGAGGTTGCCGAACGCCAGGCCCACCGCGCCGAAGCACAGCACGCGCACCGCCGTGACGCCGGGCGTGAACTGCGGCAGCAGGAGCTGCACCGCCGGGCCCGCCACGAAGAAGGCGGCGGCGCCGAACGCGGGCACGAAGATCGCCGAGACCCGCAGCGCCTTCTCGATCCGCTCGCGGATGGACTCCGGGTCGTTGCCGGAGGCCGCGAACTCGCGCTGCAGCCGCGGGTAGAGCACGTAGCTCACCGCGTCGGGCAGGTACAGCATGAGCGCCAGGGCCATGACGGCGAGACCGTAGTACCCGAGCATCTCCATGCCCAGGAAGCGCAGGATGATGAGCCGGTCGAGCTGCCGCATCATCAGCGACGACGCGAGGTAGACGAACAGCGGGAAGCCCGTCTGCACCAGGTCGAGCCCCTCGCTCGCCGGCGCCGGCGAGAGCGGCGCGTGCCGGCGCGAGCGAGCCGTCGTGTAGGCGAGCGCGACGAGGCAGCCCACCGCCCAGCCGCCGAGCAGGCCGCCGATGCCGAAGGCCGGGGTGAGCGCGATGCCGAGCAGCCCGCCGACGGCGCCCTGGATCAGCATCCAGCGCGCGACCGTCACCATGTCGCCGTGCGAGCGCTGCACGGACGTCTGGTAGTTGGAGACGTTCGTCGCGATCACGCAGGTGATGGCCACGCCCATGCCGACGAAGCCCCAGGCGTCGCGCACCTTGCTGCGCCCGACGGAGATCCAGATGAAGCAGCAGGCCGCGTAGAGCAGGGTGAGCATCGCGATGTTGAAGAGCGCCGCCCGCTTCACGCGGCGCTCGCTCTCGGCGTCGCCGGCGACGAGGCGCGGCGGCACCATCTGGTCGAGCCCCTGCTGCGTCCCGAACAGGAACATCCCGCCGTTGTCGATCACGAGCTGGATCGCGTTCCACGCGCCGAGGGCCTCGGGGCCGAGCAGCCGCGCGGCCAGCAGCGTGCGCAGCATGAGCGTCGCGCGCACGACGTACTGCGCGAACGCGATGCCGACCGAGTCGCGGACGAACTTGCGAGGAGACATGGGGGGAAGTTCCTCGCCTCGGTCAGGCCGCGGTCCGCGGCGGGTCCGGGGCTGGCGCGGCGGCGAGGCCGCGCATTAGACTGGCGCCGTGACGACTTCCGACCCCCGCCCTCCGGGCGCCCCCGCGCTGGCCTCGCAGGGCGGCACGCCCGTCCGCCCGACGTTCCTGCCCGTGGCGCTGCCGTGGATCGGCGAGCGCGAGAAGCAGCTCGTGCTCGAGGCGCTCGAGTCCGGCTGGATCACGACGGGCCCCAAGACGCAGATCCTCGCGGAGCGGGTCGCCGCGCTCTCCGGCGCGGCGCACGCCGTGGTGGTGAACAGCGCCACCGGCGCGCTGCACCTGGCGCTCGAGGCGCTGGGCCTGGGGCCGGGCGACGAGGTGATCACCTCGGCCTACACGTTCGTCGCCACCGTGAACGTCATCGAGCACGTGCGCGCGACGACCGTGCTGGTGGACGTCGAGCCCGACACGCTCAACCTCGACCCGGCCGCCGTCGAGGCCGCGATCACGCCGCGCACGAAGGCCATCCTCACCGTGGACTACGGCGGCCACCCGTGCGAGTACGACCGCCTGCGCGCGATCGCCGCCCGGCACGGGCTGGTGATCGTGGACGACGCCGCCCACGCGTTCGGCGCCACGTACCGCGGCCGGCCGGTCGGGACGCTGGCGGAGGTCACCGCGTTCTCGTTCTACGCCACGAAGAACCTCACCACCGGCGAGGGCGGGGCCGCCGTGACCGGCGACGAGGCGCTCGCCGAGCGCATCCGCCTGCTCAGCCTGCACGGCATGAGCCGCGACGCGTGGAAGCGCTACAGCGACACCGGCTCGTGGTACTACGAGGTGGTCGCGCCGGGCTGGAAGTACAACATGAGCGACGTGCTGGCGGCGATCGGCGTCGGCCAGCTCGAACGCTTCGCGGAGTTCCAGCGGCGGCGGCGCGAGCTCGTGGCGCGCATGAGCGCGGGCCTCGCGGACGTGCCCGGGGTGCGGCTGCCGGTCGAACGGCCCGGGGTGGGCCACGCCTGGCACCTTTTCCCGATCGCGCTCGAGCTGGAACGGCTCTCGATCGACCGGGCGCGGTTCGTGAAGGAGCTGCGGGCCGAGAACATCGGCACCTCGGTGCACTTCATCCCGATCCACTTCCACCCGCACTTCCGCGAGAGCCTCGGGCTCGGCGAGGGCGCCTTCCCCGTCGCCGAGGACGCCTACCGTCGCGCGGTCACCCTGCCGCTCTTTCCGCGCATGAGCGACCGCGACGCCGACGACGTCGTCGAGGCCGTGCGCCGGGTCGCGGGCGCCTTCCGGCGCTGAGGCGCCGCGGGGCCGGGGGCCGGACGGGTTCACGCGCCCTCGTCCCGCACGTGGCCGAGGGACTGCAGCGAGAGCCCCTCGCGGTTCAGGAACCACAGCCCGACCGCGGTGATGGGCAGCCACTGGCTGAAGAAGTAGAACCAGCCGTAGGCGCTCGCCGGCGTCTTCGCCACCCCGTAGAGCGCGAGCCCCGCCGTGCAGGCGACGTGGAGCGTGCCGACGTAGCCGGGCGCGGCCGGCACCATGATGCCGATCGCGGTCACGACCAGCATCACGAGGCCCGCGTACCAGGGCAGCTCGATGCCCAGCGACCAGCCGGTGATCCACAGCGCCACGGCGAAGCTCAGGAACATCCCGAACGAGAGCACGAAGACCTGCAGCAGCCGGCCGACGCTGCGGAACAGCGCGAAACCGTCGAGGAAGCGGTCGAGCAGCCGGCCCGCGCGGTCGCGGACGCCCGCCGGCAGCAGGGCGAGCAGCCGGTGGGCGAGGCGGCGGTTGCGCTCGGCGGCCACGACGAACAGGGTGAGCCCCACCGACAGCACGAGCAGGATGCGCGCGCCCCCCTGCACCATGCGGCCCGCGGGCGTGTTCTCCGCGATCGGGCTCACGAGCAGCGCCATGCCGAAGATCGCGAGCAGGGTCAGCATGTCGATCGCGCGCTCGACCACGATGGTGGCGAGGGCCATGGACTTGCTCAGGTTCTCGCGCCGCGCCAGCGCCCACGGCCGCACGAACTCGCCGAGCCGGAACGGCAGCACGTTGTTGGCCATGAAGCCGATCATCGTGGCGCTGAACAGGCTCCCCGTGGCGATGCGGCGGTCGGTCTGCAGCAGCAGCCGCCAGCGCACCGCCCGCACCCAGAAGGCGAAGATCGTGATCGCCATCACCGCGACGAAACCGCCGTAGTGCGCGTCGCGCAGCGACTCGATCACGCGGGCGACGTCCACCTCCTTCATGGACAGCCACACGCACAGGGCCGAGATGCCGAGCGCGACCGCGAAGTGGATCGCCCGCTTCACCGTCCGTCCTCCCCGGCCCGCTCGCGGCGCAGCGCCTCGAACTCGTGACGCAGCAGCGCCAGGTCGCGCGTCAGCTCCTGGTTCTCGAACCCCAGGCGCGAGAGCTTGAGCGACAGGTAGAGCAGCATCGCCACCGCGAACGCGAGCCCGAACGCGAAGACGGTCGAGGCCTCGCCCAGCACCCCGAGCCGGTGCGTGATCCAGACCAGCAGCGGGGTCGAGAAGCCGAGCACCGCGACGACCACGCTCGCCACCACCCACAGCAGCGAGTACTCCTCGGACAGCCGGCGGCGGCGCACGAGGTCGAGCACGTAGAGCGCCAGCAGCACCGCGCCGAAGGCGACGATCACCTGGGCCCTGGACAGGAAGAAGGTCACGGGAGCCTCCGCGTCAGACCGGCCTGCGAATCAGCGCCATGAGCGACGCCAGCAGGTTCTTGTAGGGGTAGTAGAGCTGCTTGCCGAGCGTGTAGAAGGACCGGCCCGCCTGCCGTTCCCGCATCCGGACCGGGACCTCGTCGAGGCGGAACCCCCGCCGCGCGAGGCCGATGAGCAGGGGCGCGTCCGGGAAGTCCTTGGGGAACTCGTGCTGGCAGACCTCCATGACGCGCCGCGAGTAGGCGCGGAATCCCGAGGTGGTATCGGTAATCCGCCGCCCGATCGCCAGCTTGACGACGGCCTGGAACAGGACCATGCCGAGGCGCCGGTTCAGGGGCGCCCGGTAGCCCGTGGCCTCGACGAAGCGGGAGCCGATCGAAACGTCGCAGCGCCCTTCGGTCACCGGGACCAGCAGCGGGGCGAGGTAGTCCGGGTCGTGCTGGCCGTCGGCGTCGAGCTGCACGCCGACGTCGTACCCGTGCTCGACGGCCCAGCGGAAGCCGGTCTGCAGGGCCCCGCCCACGCCGAGGTTCACCGGGTGGCGAACGACCTTCACCCCGGCCTCGCGCGCGACGCGCGAGGTGGCGTCGCGCGAGCCGTCGTCCACGACCAGCACGTCCACGCCGGGCGCCTTGGCCCGGACTTCCGCGAGCGTCGCGGGCAGGCTCTCCTCCTCGTTGTGCGCCGGGACGATCACCAGCACTCGGGGGGCGGTCATGCGGTTCTCCGGGTTTCGAACACCCGCGCCAGGCGGTCGGCGGCCGCGACGACGCGGTCGCGGACGCGCGGCAGCCAGCGGCCGGGCAGGTTCAGGTGCGCGAGTTTGTCCAAATCGTAGCGGGTGACGAGGCCGAGGGCGAACACCCCGACCACCGCGGGCACGACGAGGAAGAGCCGGACCGGCAGGGAGCCGAGCACGCCCAGTTCGCGCTCCGCGAACAGCGCGAGCAGCAGCCCGGGGATCAGCAGGAACAGGTTGCGCAGCACCGCGCCGGCGCGCTCCTCGATCCCGTCCGGCAGCAGGATGGCCACGAACACCAGCGCGCCCGCGAACGACGCCGCCGCGCCGCCCAGGTTGGCCCAGCAGGCGCCCGCCGCGCCGAACGGCAGCAGCAGCAGGAAGTAGCCGCCCACCTCGGCGCCCAGCTTGAGCACCGCGAGGCCGAACACGTAGCCCGGGCGCCGCATCGCCTGGAACAGCATCGTCAGCGGCTGCTGCGCGGTGCGGGCGATCGGCACCAGCGCCAGGATGCGCAGGTAGGGCACCGCCGGAACGAACAGCGAGCTGCCGACGACGCGCACGAGCTCGGGCGCGAACACGAACAGCCCGAACGCCAGCGCGCAGGCCAGCAGCTGGATCAGCCGGAACGCCTGGTCGGTGATGTAGCCGAGCCGCTGCCGGTCGCCGTGGGCGACGAGCTGCGTCAGCGACGGGAGCAGCGAGTTGGGCACGGTGTGCGCCAGCTCGACGAACCGCTCCACGGTCTGGAACGCGAACGTGAAGAGCCCGAGCGCCGCGGGGTCGAGCACCTTGCCGAGCACCAGCTTGCCGAGGTTCTGCCCGGAGAGGAACGACAGCCGCGCGCCGTAGAGCGGCACGCAGTAGGCGAACATCGCCCGCAGCAGACCGTCCCCCGCCCCGGCGGCAGGCGCGGCCGCCGGGCCGGCGCCCGACCCGGCCGCGCGGGCCGCCCGGGCCAGCACGCGCTCGGTCGCGACGAACGTCACCAGCGCCTGCACCGCCGCCAGGACGGAGAAGCCGATCGCGAGCGCCACGAGGCCCTGCCCCGAGAGCCACAGCGCCCCCACGAGCAGCGTCTTGCCGACGTTGAAGAACAGCGACAGGCCGCTCACCCACTCGAAGCGCTGCAGCCCGAACAGCACCGCGCGGCCGGTGGTCGCGAGCCCGTCGGTGGCGACGAACACCGTGAGCAGCGGCACGAGCACCGTCAGTTCCTCGATCCGGTAGAAGTCGGCCAGCCATCGGGTGACCGCGAACAGGCCCGCGCACACCAGCAGCCCGAGCGCCACCTTGAGCGCCAGCGCGAGGTGGAACGCGCGCCGCAGCAGCGCCAGCCGGCCGTGCACCTGGTGCTCCGCCGAGTAGCGCTCGAGGTACATCTCGAAGTTGCCCGTGAACGCCGTCGCCAGCGTCACCACCGAGAAGGCGACGGTCAGCATCCCGTAGTTGTGCGGTCCCAGCCAGCGCGCCATGAGCGCGGTATAAAGGAGCGTGGAGAACATGGCCACGCCCTTCTCCATGCCGAGGTAGAAGGCGCCGCGCGTGAAGTTCCCCGCCACCTCGCCGGGCTTCATGCCGCCTCCGCCGCCGCGCGCGCCTCGCGCTCGAGGAACCCGCGCAGGTCCGCGAGGTGCCGCACCCCGTCCGGCAGCGGCCGGTTCGAGGCGAGGAACGCGGTCATGTCCGGGTGGCCCGCGTCGTAGCCGTGCATGGCGGCGACGGGCTTCGGTCCCATGAACGACGGCACGAGCAGCGCCCCGGGCCGCAGCAGGAAGACGTCCTCGCCGTACTCGCGCGCCGCGAAGTCGGCGCCCTCGCGGGCCAGTTCGGCGCCGGTGAGCCAGCGGCCGCGCGGCTCGCCCGCGAGCGACGCGCGGACCGCCTCGCGCGCGCCGGGCCGGCGCCACCAGAAGCGCGCCATCGTCGAATCGAAGAACGCGTCGTAGTCGCGCCCGCGCCGGACCGGCAGCGGCGCCAGGCGCGCCATGACGTCCACGTGCTCGGCCACGTCCACCATGCCGTGGTCGGAGCACAGGTACACCCAGCGCGGCCGCGCGCCCGCGGGCGCGGCGGCCAGTTCGCGCACCAGCGCGTCGTAGGCCGAGAGGCGTTCGCGCACGCGCGGGCCGCGCGAGCCTTCGTGGTGCAGGAGCGCGTCCAGGTCGGCCGTGTAGAGGAACAGCACGTCGTCGCGCCCCGCCGCGAGGCGCTCGCGCAACTGCGCGACGGCCTCGGCCTCGGGCGTGCGCCAGTTCCAGCCGCGCCAGGCGAGGCCCATGCGCTCGAACGCGTCCCAGAGCGAGTCCACGGGCAGGCCGCCGGGCGCGAACAGGTCGGCGCGCTCGGCGAGGTCGAAGCGCGCGAGCTCCTCGAGCGGCACGTCGTAGAGGTTGAAGTAGCCGCGCACGGGCCCGGCCGCGAGCCGCGCCGACAGCCAGCGGCGCAGCCGCCAGCTGCGGCGCAGCCGGCCGGGCAGCCAGCGCAGCCGTTCGAAGCCGCGGAAGACGCCGCCGTCGGCGCCCGCGCGCCGGTACATGAGCCAGCGCCCGTGCTCGCGCGGCAGCACCCCCGTGAAGGCCGTCGGCAGCGCCCCCGAGCTGAAGCCGAGGATGGTCGCGAGTTCGCGCCGGTGCGCGAGCGGGGCGGCGAAGCCCGGGTGGCCGCCGGCGAGGCGCCAGCCGAGCGCATCCACGAACAGGATCACGAGGACCGGCTTCACCGCCCGTCCGTCCCGCGCTGGCCGCCGAGCACGATCGCGTCCCACGCCCGCACGACGTCGCGGCAGGCCTCCTCCCAGCCGGCCGCGCCCGTGACGCCGAGCGCGTGCAGCGCGCGCAGCGCGCCCGCGGGCAGCGCGGGTTCCGAGCGCGAGGCCGCCGCGGCGGCGAGCAGCACCGCTGCGCTCGCGTTGACGCGGTGCTGCGGCGTACCGGCGAGCGCGAGCGCCAGCCGGCGGAGCGGCGAGCCCGCCGCGGGCGCGGACAGCGCTCGG
>CAZUEM010000074.1:0-16181 GCA_964619155.1 uncultured bacterium | reverse complement strand
CGCACGGCGCCCGCACGCCGCACCGCGGGGGGCGCCGCCCGCCCGCGCGCGACGGCCGCGAAGCGCGTCACCGGAGCCAAGCGCGGCGCGCGATGACTTCGGGCGGTCCGCTCGTGCGCGCCGGGCGAACGCCCGCCGGCCGCTTCGCGCCGCCCGGCGACAAGTCCGTCACGCACCGCGCGATCCTCTTCGGCCTGCTGGCCGAGGGCGAGACGCGCATCGCCGGTGCGAACCCCGGTGAGGACTGTGCGCGCTCGCTCGCGGCCGCCGCGGCGCTGGGCGCGGATGTGCGGCGCGAGGGCCGCGCGCTGGTCGTGCGCGGGACCGCCATGGGACAGGGCGCCGCCGGCGCGACGCTGGACTGCGGCAACTCCGGCACCACGATCCGGCTGCTCGCGGGGATCGCGGCCGGCGGACGCGGGAGCTGCGTGCTCGACGGCGACGCCTCGCTGCGGCGCCGGCCGATGGCGCGCGTCATCGAGCCGCTCGCGCGCATGGGGGCCGAGCTCGAGGCCGCCGAGGGCGGCCGCCCGCCCCTGCGCGTGCGCGGCGCGAAGCTGCGCGGCCTGGCCTACGCCGCCCCGGTGGCGAGCGCCCAGGTGGCCACCTGCGTGCTGCTCGCCGGGCTCTCCGCCTCGGGCCCGACGAGCGTCTCGCTGCCGGGCCCGGCACGCGACCACACCGAGCGCATGCTGCCCGCGTTCGGCGTGCCGCTCGAGGTCGCCGCGGGCCCGGGCGGCGGCCGGACCGTGACCGTTTCGCCCGCCTGCCCGAAGGGCGCGGCGCTCGTCGTGCCGGGGGACTTCTCGGCGGCGGCGTTCGCGCTGGCCGCGGCCGCGGCGATCCCCGGCGCCGAGGTCACCGCGACCGGCGTGAGCCTGAACCCGACGCGAACCGGGCTGCTGGACGTGCTGCGCGAAATGGGGGCGCCGGTCGTGGTGGCGCACGAGCGGAGCGAGGCCGGCGAGCCCGTCGGGGACGTGACCGTGCGCGGGCCCGGGCGGCTGCGCGCGTTCGACGTGCCCGCCGACTGGGTGCCGAGGCTCGTGGACGAGGTGCCGGCCTGGGTCGTGGCAGCGAGCGCCGCCGAGGGCGTCTCGCGCGTGACCGGCGCCGCGGAGCTGCGCGTCAAGGAGAGCGACCGCATCGCTTCCCTGGTTCGAAACCTCGCGCGCACCGGGATCGTCGCGCGCGAGCTGCCGGACGGGCTCGAAGTCGAGGGCGGGCGGCCGGGCGGCGGCCGGATCGAGGCCGACCTCGACCACCGAGTCGTCATGGCGTTCGCCGCGCTGGCGACGCGGGCGAGCGGGCCCGTCACGTTCGACGACGCGAGCAGCGTCGCCACCTCGTACCCGGGGTTCTGGACCGACCTCGCCGCCCTCGGCGCGATCGTCGAAGGGGCGCCGGCGTGAGCTTCGTGGTCACCATCGACGGGCCCTCCGCGGCCGGCAAGAGCACGACCGCCCGGCTCGTGGCCGAGCGGCTCGGGTTCCTCTACCTCGACACCGGCGCCTTCTACCGCGCGCTCGCGCTCAAGGCGCTGCGCGAGGGCCTGCGCGCCGAGGAGGCCGGCGGCCTGGCGGCGATGGCGCGCGCGACCGCGATCGACTTCACCGGCTCGCCCGCCGCGGCGCACGTCTTCCTCGACGGCGAGGACGTGACCGCGGAGATCCGCACGCCGGCCGTGAGCGAGATGGCCTCGCGCGTGGCCGCGGTGCCGGAGGTGCGGCGGCTGCTCGTCGCCTGGCAGCGGGCGCTGCGGGCGAGGGGCCCCCTGGTGGGCGAGGGGCGCGACCTGGGGACGGTGGTCTTCCCGGACGCCGAGGTGAAGGTCTACCTCGACGCCGACCTCGAGACGCGCGCCCGCAGGCGCTGCCGCGAGCTGCACGCGCGGGGCATCGCGGTCCAGCTCGAGGCGGTCCGGGACGACCTCGCGCGTCGCGACGAGCGCGACCGCAGCCGCGCCGACAGCCCGCTGCGCGCGGCCGAAGGGGCCATCGTGGTGGACACCTCCGGCATGGAGCTCGAGGAGCAGGTGAAGGCCGTCCTCGACCTCGTGACGGCCCGGCACGGACGTGCCGGCGGCCCCGAAACGGGGTAGACTGCGCGGCCCGCTCGGCCGATGGAGGGGCACGGCCCGCCCCGGGCGGGGGCGGCCGCCCGCCCGTCCCGCGGGGCCGGAACGCTAGGAGATTGCTTGGGTCTGCTTTATAGTGCGTCGCGGTTCTTGCTGGACGGTCTCGTCAGGGTCGTCAGCAGCTGGGAAGTCCGGGGGCGGGAGAACATCCCGCGGTCGGGCGGCCTCATCGTCGCCTCGAACCACATCTCGTTCTTCGACCCGCCGCTGATCGGCATCGCCGCGGTCCGGGAGCTGCATTTCCTCGCCAAGGAGGAACTGTTCCGCCCGCCCGTGCTCGGTTCGCTCATCCGCACCTACAACGCCATCCCCATCCGGCGGGGCGTCGCGGACCTGAGCGGCCTGTCGAAGGCCATCGAGGTCCTCCGGGGCGGAGAAGCGCTCATCATGTTTCCGGAGGGCAGCCGGATGCGGGACGGCGAGCTGCACCCGGCCCGTCCCGGCGTGGGCATGCTGGCGGTCGGCACGGACGCGCTGATCGTTCCCTGTTACATCTCGGGCAGTGACCGACCGGGAGGCTGGATCACCCGGCGGGCGAGGTTGCGCGTGTGGTTCGGTCCGGCGCGCACCTGGAAGGACCTGGCGGGACCGGAGGCGGATCTCACGCCCGGGCGTGCGCTCTACCAGCGCATCGGCGACGGGCTGATGCGGGAGATCGCGGCGCTCCGGGACGGCCAGCGCAAGACGGCTTCACGCGGGGCGGCCTGAGCCGCTCCCATATTCCATATCGCAGGAGGCTTCTGTCCCCATGCTGGAAACCACGGAAAAAGACCCCAACCCCGCGTCCGTTCGGCGGGCACCCGCGCTGCCGCTCGTCCCGCTCAACTACGAGGACGAGGAGGAGCTCACGCTCGAACAGCGGCAGGAGATGTTCGGGCAGTACGAAGAGTCGATGCGCTCCATCGGCGAGGGCGAGATCGTGCGCGGCACGGTCCTGTCCATCGACGAGAAGGACGTGCTCGTCGACGTCGGCTTCAAGAGCGAGGGCATCATCTCGCTCAGCGAGTTCCCCGACCCGAGCAGCATCAAGGTCGGCGACGTCCTCGAGGTGTTCCTCGAGAAGATGGAGAACCAGGACGGGCTCGTCGTGCTGTCGAAGCAGCGCGCGGACTTCGTGCGCGTCTGGGATCGCGTGAAGGAGGCCCACGACAACGGCCAGGTCGTCGAGGGCAGGCTCATCCGCAAGATCAAGGGCGGCGTCGTGGTGGACCTGTACGGCGTCGAGGCGTTCCTGCCCGGCTCGCAGATCGCGCTGCGCCAGGTGCAGAACGTGGACGCGCTGCTGGGGCAGTCGGTCTCCGTCAAGATCATCAAGCTCAACAAGCGCCGCCGGAACATCGTGGTCTCGCGCCGCGCCGTCCTCGAGGAGGAGCGCGACCGGATGAAGGCGACGATCCTGAAGGATCTCGCCAAGGACCAGATCCGCGAGGGCGTGGTCAAGAACATCACGGACTTCGGCGCGTTCGTGGACCTCGGCGGCATCGACGGCCTGCTCCACATCACGGACATGTCGTGGGGCCGCGTGTCGCACCCGAGCGAGCTGGTCAAGATCGGCGACAAGGTGCGGGTGAAGGTCCTGAACTTCGACCCGGAGAAGGAGCGCATCTCGCTCGGCCTGAAGCAGCTCGAGGCCTATCCGTGGGAAGGCGTGGACGAGAAGTACAAGGTCGGCGACCGCATCAAGGGCAAGGTGGTCTCGATCACCGACTACGGCGCCTTCGTCGAGCTCGAGAAGGGCATCGAGGGCCTGATCCACGTCTCCGAGATGTCGTGGACGCGCCACGTGCGGCACCCCTCCAAGGTCGTCAACATCGGCGACTTCATCGAGGCGGTGGTGCTCAAGGTGGACAAGGCCAACGAGAAGATCTCGCTCGGCCTCAAGCAGGTCGAACCCGATCCGTGGCTCACGCTGGACCTCAAGTACCCGCCGGGCATGCGCGTGAAGGGCAAGGTCCGCAACCTGACCAACTTCGGCGCGTTCGTCGAGCTCGAGGAGGGCATCGACGGCCTGGTGCACGTCTCGGACATGTCGTGGACCAAGCGCGTCGCGCACCCGAGCGAAGTGCTCAAGAAGGGCGACGCGGTCGAGGTCGTGGTGCTCTCGATCGACAAGGAGCACCGCCGTATCAGCCTCGGCCTCAAGCAGGGCAGCGAGGACCCGTGGCCCATGCTGGCGGACAAGTTCCCGTCGGGCATGGAACTGACGGGGACGGTGAACCGGCTGTTCGACCGCGGGGCCATCGTGGACCTCGGCGAAGGCATCGAGGGGTTCATCCCGCTCTCGCAGCTCGGCATCGACGACCTCAAGCGTCCGAACGACGCGTTCGAGGTCGGCGAGAGCCTGATCATGAAGGTGACGCGGGTGGACGTGCCGAACCACCGGCTCATCCTGAGCGTCAAGGCGTGGCTCACGGAGCAGGACGACATCGCCCTGGCCGAGTGGACCTCGAAGCGAAACCAGGTGCGCGCGCGCATCGCGGCCAACCCGCCCGCCGAGGACGCCTCCGCGCCGCGCTCGAAGGCCGACGAGGACGTGGCCGACGAGTAGGCGCAGCCGCCGCACGCAGGCGAGGCCGGCCCGCTCACGCGGGCCGGCCTTCGCCGTTCCGGGGCGCCGTCGCGCGGCCATGCTGGCTTCGGCGCCCCGCGCGCCCTATCCTGCCGGGCCCATGCGCATCGCCGTCCCCGTCCTGCTCCTGCTGCTCGCGTCCGCAGCGCCCGCCCGCGCGGGCGCGGCGGACGCCTGGAAGCTGCTTCCGGCGCGGCTCGGCCCCGACAGCTGCCTGCTGCGCCTGCGCGCGTGGGAGGCCTCGCCGCCGCCCGGGCTGGCCGCGGGCGAAGCCGCGCTCGCGCTCGGGCAGCTCCATTACGCGCGGGGCGAGTACCGCCAGGCGCGCGACGCGTTCGCGCGCGCCGGGGCCCGCGCGGGCGGGGAGGACCGCGGGGAGGCGCGCTACTGGGCCGGGCTCGCCTCGCTCGCGCTGGGCGAAGGGCCCGCGGCGCGGGAGGCATTCGGCGAGGCGGCCGCGGCCTCGCCGTCCCGCCGCGCGCTCGCGCAACTCGGCCTCGCGCAGGCGTGGGAGTCGGATCGCCGGCCCGAGAAGGCGCTGGACGCGCTGCACGGACTGCTCGCCGCCGACCCGGGCGAGGCCGGCCCGGCGGCCCTCGAGCGGCAGGCCGCGCTCGCCGAGCAGTTCCACCGCGACGACGAGGCGAAGCGCTCACGCGCCCGGCTCGCGCGCGACTACCCGCGGAGCCTCGAAGCGGCGCGCCTGAACGCCGCCCCGCCGGCCCCGGCGGGCGCCGGGCCCGTGGGCGTGCAGATCGGCGTGTTCGCGGACCGGGAGCGCGCCGCGGCGCTCGCCGCGCAGGCGAAGCGCGCGGGATTCGGCGCGGTGCAGGTGCTCGAGCGGCGCGGCGACGGGGCGCGCCCGACGCTGTGGGTGGTGCGGCTCGGGACGTTCGCCACGCGGGCGGAAGCCGAGGCCGCGGGCGATCGAGCGCAGTCGGCGCTCGGCGTCGGCTGGCAGGTGATGGCGCCGTGACGCACGCGCCCGGGAAGGACGCGGGGCCGGCGGCGCGCACGCCGCTCATGAAGCAGTACCTCGCCACCAAGCAGGAGCACCCCGACGCCTTCCTGTTCTTCCGGCTCGGCGACTTCTACGAGATGTTCTTCGAGGATGCCGTGCGCGGTGCGCAGCTGCTCGGCCTCACGCTCACCTCGCGGAACAAGCAGGATCCCGAGCCCATCCCGATGTGCGGCATCCCGTGGCACCAGCGCGACGGCTACGTGGCGCGCCTGCTGCGGCTCGGCCACAAGGTGGCGATCTGCGACCAGCTCGAGGACCCGGCGCAGGCGAAGGGTCTCGTCCAGCGCGGCGTGACCGAGGTGCTCACGCCGGGCTCGGTGACGAGCGACGCCTTCCTCGAGGTGGCGGCGCACCACTGGCTGGCGGCGCTCTGGCCTCAGCCCGACCGCGTGGGCGTCTGCCTCGCCGACGCGTCCACGGGCGAACTGCGCCTGTACGAGGACGGCTGGGAGGGGGCCGCGTCGGCGCTCGCCCGCACGCCGGTGGCCGAATGGCTGCTGCCCGAGCCGCTCGAAGGGGCCCTCGCCGCGCGCTGCGAGGCGCTGCTCGGCGGCCTGCCCGGGGCGCGCAGCCGCGCCCCGCTCGCGCGTTTCGCCGACGCGGCCCTGCCGGCCGCGCGCTGGGGCGGGGAGGCCGCCGGCCGCTTCGCGGCGCGGCCGCTGGCGCTGGCCGCCGCGTCGGGAGCGCTGGACTACCTCGACCGCACGCAGGGCGGGGCGGCGCTGCAGATGACGCGCCCGGAGGCGTGGACCGACGAGGCCGTGCTGCAGTACGACGCCGCGACCGCCCGCCACCTCGAGCTGTTCGCGCCGCAGCCGGGCGGCGAAGCGCGCCACACGCTCTGGCACCACCTCGACCTGACGGTCACCGCGCCGGGGGCCCGCCGGCTCCGGGCCTGGCTCGAGCGACCGCTCGCCGAGCTCGGCGCGATCGCGCGCCGGCAGAAGGCGGTCGCCGGCTGGCTCGCGGCGGGCGCGCCCCGCGGCTCGTTCCGCGAGGCGCTGCGGGGCCTGCCGGACCTCGAGCGCCTCGCGGCGCGCGTCGCCTGCGCGAAGGCCACCCCCCGCGACCTGGGCGCGCTGCGCGACGTGCTCGCGCGGCTGCCGGACCTGGCCGCGGGACTCGGCTCGCTGGACGGCGAGGCGGCGGCCGCGGCGCGCGAGGCGCTGGCCGTGGCGCTGGCGGTGCTGGAGCGGCTCGAGCGCGCGCTCGTGGACGAGCCGCCCGCCGCGAGCCGCGAGGGCGGCGTCATCCGCGCGGGCTACGATCCCGTGCGCGACGGGCTCGACGACCTCGCCCACTCGGGCAAGCGCTGGATCGCGGAGCTCGAGGCGGCCGAGCGCGCGCGCAGCGGCATCGGGAGCCTCAAGGTGGGGTTCAACCGCGTGTTCGGCTACTACCTCGAGGTCACGCACGCGCACCGCGACAAGGTGCCCGCCGACTACGAGCGCCGCCAGACGCTGACGAACGCCGAGCGCTACGTGACGCCCGCGCTCAAGGCGCGCGAGTCCGAGATCCTCGGCGCCGAGGAGAAGCTCAAGGCGCGCGAGCACGAACTGTTCGTCGAGCTGCGCGAGGCGTGCGCGCCCGACGTGCCCGCTCTGCAGGCGGCGGCGGAGGCGCTGGGCCGGCTCGACGCCGAGGCGGCGCTGGCGGAGGCCGCCTCGCGCTACGGCTGGACACGGCCCGTGCTCGAGGACTCGGACCGGCTGCTCCTCGAGGGCGCGCGCCACCCGGTCGTGGAGCGGCTGCTGCCGCGCGGGGAGTTCGTGCCCAACGCCGTGCGCCTCGACGGGGCCTCGCGCCAGGTGCTGCTGCTGACCGGGCCGAACATGGGCGGCAAGAGCACGTACCTGCGGCAGGTCGCGATGGCGGTGCTGCTCGCGCAGTGCGGCTCGTGGGTGCCCGCCGAGCGCGCCGAGGTCGGCCTCGTGGACCGGCTCTTCACCCGCGTGGGCGCGGCCGACCGGCTGGGCGCGGGCCAGTCCACGTTCATGGTCGAGATGAGCGAGACGGCGGACATCCTGCGCGGCGCGACCGGCCGGTCGCTCGTGCTGCTCGACGAGATCGGCCGCGGGACGGCGACCTACGACGGCCTGGCGCTGGCGTGGGCGGTCACCGAGTTCCTGCACTCGGGCGCCGGCGCGCGCCCGCGGACCATCTTCGCCACCCACTACCACGAGCTCACGCAACTCGCCGAGACGCTGCCGCGGCTCGCCAACGTGCACGTCACGGTGAAGGAGTGGGGGGACGGCGTCGTGTTCCTGCACCGCATCGCCGAGGGCCCGGCCGACCGCTCGTACGGCATCCACGTCGCGAAGCTGGCCGGCCTGCCCGAGTCCGTGCTCGCGCGCGCCCGCGAAGTGCTGGACGAACTCGAGAGCGAGCGCACCGTCGAGCACCTCGAGCGCCACGCGAAGCGGGGGCGTAAGGCGGCCCCGGGGCCCCTGCCGCTCTTCGAGCAGGCCGCGCCGCCCGAACACCCGGTCGCGGCCGAACTGCGGGAGCTGCGCCCGGACGGCATGACGCCGCTCGAGGCGCTGCGGAAACTCGCGGAGTGGAAGGAGCGCTACGGCGCCTGACGGCGGCGGCGCCCCGCGCCCGCGCCAGGCAGGTGCGTCGCCGGCTCGTGCGCCGCGGGCTCGCGGATCGTGACGAGCGCCGAGGCGAGCGCGGCCGCGCCGTTCGCGGCGCCGCGCCCGACGGGGTTCGCGGCGCGATGGGCGAGCAGGCGCTTCCAGTGCGCGGGGCGCCGGCCGGCCAGCCAGCGCTCCAGTTCGCCGGCGTCGTGGAACCACGCGACGACGTCCGAGAGCGGCGCGCGGCGCTCGCAGCCCCGCGGGTCGTACTCGCGGCACAGCACCGGGTGCTCGCCGTAGATGCGGCAGCGGCCGTCGCCGCCGAGCTGGCGGCAGCGCGTGGCGATGTGCAGGAACCAGCGCTCGGGCTTCTCGACGTAGAGCTCGAGGTTCTCGTGGTGGAGCACCCAGATCCACTGGTCGTACTCCCACGGCGCTCGCGGGGCGTCGATCTCGATGCACACCGTCACGCAGCAGCGCGTGCACCCGGCGCACAGGTCCGCGTTCTCCTCGGCGGTGAGCTCGACCGCGTCGCGCGCGTCCTCGAGCACGGGTCCGGCCGGACGGCTCATGCGCCCTCGACCGTGCCCTCGAGCACCTCGAGGCAGTTCTCGTAGCGGCCGAACGACGGCATCAGGTAGACGCCGTTCGCGCTGCCCCGGCAGGCCGCCAGCAGGTCGCGGGCGAGCTCGACGCCCACCTTCTGGCCCTCGTTGCCCGCCTCGTGCATGCGCTGGCGGATCCACTCGGGCACCTGGATGCCGGGCACCTCGTTGTGGAGGAACTCGGCGTGGCGGAACGACTGGAGCGGCAGGATGCCGATGAGCAACGGGATGGCGGGCAGGCTGCCGAGCTTGTCGAGGAAACGCTCCCAGGCGGCCAGCTCGTAGACCGGCTGGGTCATGACGAACTGCGCGCCCGCGTCGAGCTTCTTGCGGAAGTGCTCGAGCTCCCAGTCGAGCTTCTCGGAGGTCGGGTTGACGGCGCAGCCGATGGCGAAGCTGGTCCGCCCGCCGAGCGCCGAGCCCGCCTCGTCGGTGCCCCGGTTCATCTTGCCGACGATGCCGATGAGGCCGACCGAATCGGTGTCGTAGACGGCGGTCATGTTCGGGTAGTCCCCGAGGCTCGGCGGGTCGCCGGTCAGGCAGAGGATGTTGCGCAGCCCGAGGGCGTGCGCGCCGAGCAGGTCGCTCTGCAGGCCCATCAGGTTCCGGTCCCGGGTCGTGTAGTGGAGGATGACCTCGACCTGCGGGAACAGCCCGCGCACCTGCCAGGCGAGCGACATCGCGCTCATCCGGATGCGGGCCATCGGCGAGTCGGCGATGTTGATGCAGTCCACGCCGCGCTCGGCCATGAGCTTCGCCCCGGCGAGCACCTTCTGGGTGTTGACGCCGCGCGGCGGGTCGATCTCGACGCTGACGGTGAACTTGCGCCGCATCTTCGCGAGCAGCGGCGGCTCCTCCGTCGCGGCCGCCACGGGCTCTTCGGCGGGCGCGGGCTCGAGCACGCGCACCTCCGCGCCGGACGGCAGGTGCTCGGCGGGCAGGTGCGAGGCGAGCCGCTCGCGCATGGCGCGGACGTGCGCCGGCGTGGTGCCGCAGCAGCCGCCGACGAGGCGCGCCCCGGCCTCGACCGCGCGGGCGGCGAAGTCGGCGAAGTACTCCGGGTGCGACATGTAGACGTAGCGCCCGTCCACGAACTGCGGCAGGCCGGCGTTCGGCATGATCGAGACGGGCGTGCCTTCGGCCGCGGCGACCAGCTGCGCGAGCACCTCGAGTGCGGGCTGCGGGCCGACGCCGCAGTTGACGCCGATGACGTCGGCGCCGGCGAGGCGCAGCGCCCGGGCGATCAACTGCGGCGTGTGGCCGTACCGGGTCTTGCCGTCGTTGCCGAACGTCATCTGCGCGACGATCGGCACCTCGGTCGTGACGGAGCGAACGGCGCGGAGCGCGGCCAGGATCTCGTTCAGGTCCTGGAACGTCTCGAGCACGAACACGTCGAGGCCGCCCTCGAGCAGGCCCTCGGCCTGCTCGCGGAACGCCGCCTCGGCCTGCGCCACCGTCACCTGGCCGAACGGCTCGAGGTGGCGTCCGAGCGGGCCCATCGAGCCGCCGACGAACGCCGTGGTGCCGGCGATCTCACGCGCGTTGCGGGCGACCTTGACGCCCTGACGCGCGATGACGCGGGCCTTCGCCGAGAGGCCGTGGGATTCCAGGCGCACGCGGCTCGCGCCGAACGTGTTCGTCTCGATCAGCTCGGCGCCCGCCGCGAGGTAGTCGCGGTGGATGGCCTCGACGACGCCGGGCGCCGTCAGGTTCAACTCGTCGAAACAGCGCTCGTAGGCGATGCCGCGCTCGAAGAGCAGCGTGCCCATCGCGCCGTCGGCGAGCACGGGGCCCTGCGCGAGACGGCTGAGGAAGGGGGAGGTGGCCATGGGCAGCGCAATCTACGGGGCGCCCCGCGCCGGGGCAAGCGCGCCCGTGCCGCGCCGTCCCGCGATGGTGAGGACGGCTGCATGCCGCGGGGCGGCTCTGCTAAGGTGCCGCGCCGTGACCCGCCCCCTCGTCCTCGCCGCCCTCGCGCTCTCCCTCGCCACGACCTCGCGCGCCGCCGCGCCCGCAGTTCCCGTCCTGCCGCTCGCGGACGTGCGGCCCGGGCAGGCGGCGCTCGTCCGCACGGTCTTCGCCGGCGACTCGATCGAGACGTTCGAGGCGGAGATCGTCGGCGTGCTGCCCGGCGGGCGCGCCGGCGGCGACGTCGTCCTGGCGCGGGCGACGAGCCCGCGCGTCGTCGCGAGCGGGGTGGCGCAGGGGATGAGCGGCTCGCCCGTCTACGTGGACGGCCGGCTGCTCGGCGCGCTCTCGAGCGGCTGGGCGTTCTCGCGGGAGCCGATCTTCGGCATCACGCCCATCGCCGAGATGCTCGAGGTGCTCGACCGGCCCGAGAGCGCGCAGCCCGACGGCACCTCGGGACCGGTCGGCGTCGACCCGCGGAGCGGCGCCCCGCGCTTCCGCGAGTTCGCGTGGGACGACGGGCAGGACGCGGCCGGGCCCGGGCCCGCGGCGGCGCCCCGCACGCTCGGGCTGCCGCTCGCGGCCGGGGGGCTGCACCCGGACGCGCTGCCGTTCGCGCGCGAGCTGTTCGCGGCGAGCGGCCTCACGGTCACGCCCGGGGGGCGCGCGAGCGCGCCCGCGCGCGCGGCCCGGGTCGAGCCCGGGGCGGCGGTCGCGGTGGACGTGCTGCGCGGGGACCTCAACTTCTCGGCGATCGGAACCGTGACCTACGTGGACGGGGACCGCGTGCTGATCTTCGGCCACCCGTTCTTCCAGAGCGGCGAGGTGCGCATGCCGCTCTCGGCCGCGAGCATCGTCGGCGTGCTGCCGAGCCTCGCGACGTCGTTCAAGCTCGGCGTCCCGGGCGCCCCGATCGGGACGGTGACGCAGGACCGGCGCGCCGCGGTGGCGGGGCGGCTCGGCGGCGCGCCCGCCCTGCTGCCGTTCCGCGTCGAGGTGTCCGCGGGCGGGCGCACGCAGCGGTTCGCGTTCGAGGTGATCGAGGACCGCTCGCTGCTGCCGCAGCTGGTCGGCACGGCGGCGATGAACAGCGTGCTCCAGTCCGGCGGCAGCGGCCTGCAGCAGAGCTTCCGCTGGTCGCTCACCGCGTGGAGCGGGGCCCGGACCCTGCGGGTCGCCGACGTCGCCGCGGGCGAGTCGCCGCTCGGCGAGATGCTGTCGGCGGTCTCGGCGCCCCTGCGGTTCCTCGCCGCGAACCCATACGAGCGCTGCCGCTTCGACAGCCTGCGGGTCGCGATCGAGGTGACGCCGGGGCGCGAGCAGTGGAGCGTGCGCGGCGCGCGCGCGGCCGCCGCGAGCGCGCGGCCGGGCGGGACGCTGCGCGTGAGCGTGGACCTCGAGCGCTGGCGCGGCGAGCGCCGCACGGTCGAACTCGACGTGCCCGTACCCGGGGAGTTCCCGGGCGGCCGGTACACGCTGTGGCTGGGCGGCGGCGGCGAGCTCGACCGCGCGATCGCCGGGCGGCTGCCGTCGCGCTTCCGGCCGGTGTCGCTCGCGGACGCCTGGGAGCGGCTCGGCGCGGTGCACCGCACGGACCGCCTCCACTCGGCGCTGTGGGCGCGCGCGCCCGAGGTCTCGAGCGACGGCCTGGACTACCCGGAACTGCCGCACTCGGCGCTGGCCGTGATGGCCTCTCCGGAGACGGCGGGGGACGGGGCGCGGCGCGCGGGCTGGGCGCTGGTCGAGGGCCCGTTCGTGGACTGGGCGGGCGTCGTGCGCGGCGAGGCGACGCTCGACATCGTGGTGGACCGGAGCGCGCCGTGAGGGCGCGCGGGGGAGAACGGATGCGCGGGACGAAGTTCGCGGTCGTGGCGGCTCTCGTGGCTCTCGTGGCCCTCGCCGGTGCGGCGACGGCGACGGAGACGCAGTGGTGGACGAGCGACTCGCCGGCGGATTACGCGAAGGCCGAGTCGCGCGGCGTCGTGGTCGGGGCGGACGGCGTGCTCGAGCCCGGTCCGGCGGCGGTCGCGTTCACGGCCGACAGCCTCCGTACGGTCTGGGCCCTGGCCGTGCTGGCCGACGGCTCGGTGGCGATCGCCGGCGATCGCGGCCGCATCGAGCGCTGGACGCCCGGCGGCGGCGTGCGGCCGTGGGTGCGCCTCGGCCCCGGGCAGGTGCTCTGCCTCGCGCGCGACGGCGACGGGCTGCTCGCGGGCACGGCGCCCGGGGGCCGCGTCTACCGCATCTCCGCGAAGGGCGACACGGCGCTGCTCGCCGCGACCGGCGAGCGCTACGTGTGGGCGCTCGCGCCCGCGGGCGGCGGCGCGGTGTGGGCGGCGACGGGGACCCGCGGACGGCTGCTGCGGATCGGCCGCGACGGCGCGACCCGCATCGTCTTCGACTCCGACGAGAGCAACCTCGTCAGCCTCGTCGCCGACGGCCGCGGCGGGGCGGACTTCGGCGGCGACTCGCAGGGCCGGATCTACCGGCTCGGAGCCGACGGCGGCGTGCGCACGCTCCACGACGCGGCGGAGGATGAGATCCGCGCCCTCGCGCACGGCCCCGACGGGAGCCTGTGGGCCGCTGCGCTCTCGCTCTCGGCGGTCACGACCGAGGGCGGCGGCGACGACGAGCGGCCCGCTCCGGCGCGCGGGCCGGTGAGCGGCGGGCGCGCCACGATCTATCGGATCGCGCCCGACAGCGCCACGGTCGCCTGGTGGACCTCTCCGCACCCGCTCGTGCACGCGCTGCTCGCGACGCCGGCCGGGCCGCTCGCGGCGACCGGCAACCGCGCGGGCGTCTACCGGCTCGAGCGGCTGAACGGCGCCGCGCAGCTCCTCGCCCCGCCCCAGGCGCAGGTCACCGCGCTCGTGCGCGGCGACGACGGGACCGTGTGGGCGGCGACCTCGAACCCCGCCGCGCTCTGGAAGCTGGGCCCGGCCCCCGCGCGCGACGGCGAACTCTTCTCGGCGCCCCTCGATGCGCGGCGCTTCGCGCGCTTCGGCAGGCTGAGGTGGCACGGGCGCGGACCCGCGCGCTTCCACGCCCGCAGCGGCAATTCCGAGACCCCCGACACGACGTGGTCGCGCTGGCAGGCGGTCCCGGAGGGCGAGGACGGCGGGCGCATCCCGTCGCCGGCGGCGCGCTACCTGCAGTGGAAGGTCGCGCTCGGGGCGGCGGAGAGCCGCGTGAGCGAGGTCGCGATCGCATGGCGCGAGCCCAACCTCGCGCCCCGCATCGACGAGGTGTCGGTCGCGCCTCAGGGGCAGGGCTTCCGCGAGGGCGAACTGGGCCAGCGCACCGAGTCCGTGACGCAGCAGCTCCCCGGCGGCCAGAAGATCGAGTACTCGGCGACGTTCTCGCCCAACAAGCCCGTTCGCGAGCTGCCGCTCTGGGCCCGCGGCCTGCGCTCGCTGAGCTGGAAGGCCAGCGATCCCAACGGCGATCCGCTCAAGTTCCGCGTCGAGGTCCGGCGCGAGGAGGGCGGCGCCTGGGTCGAGATCGGCAAGGACCTCGAGGCGAACGTGTTCACCTGGAACACGAACTCGCTCCCCGACGGCCGCTACCGGCTGCGCGTGACCGCGAGCGACGCGGGCGCGAACGCGCTCGGCGAGGAGCGCACGGGCGAGATCACCAGCGAGCCCTTCGGCGTGGACAACACCGCGCCGGTCCTCGCGGAGCTCGCGGGCGAGGGCGCCCGCATCCGGGGGCGCGCGGAGGACTCGGCGAGCCCGGTCGTGCGTCTCGAAGTGGCGGTGGACGACGGCGAATGGCGCGCCGTGGCGCCGGAGGGCGGCATCGGCGATTCGCGCTCGGCGCCCTTCGCATTCACGCTGCCGGGCCTCGCGCCCGGCGAGCACCTCGTGAGCGTTCGCGCCGTGGACCTCGCGGGGAACTCCGCGACGCGCGCGATTCACGTGAGGGTGCCCGCGGCGCGCTGAGTCGCCGCGGCGGGAGCGGACGGTGTTCGAGCGCTGGCTGGAGCGGCTGCGGCCGCTCGTGGACGGGGAGCGGGCCCTCGCGGCCGTGCGCGAGGTGGCGCGGCACCACCGCATCCAGTCCACGCCCGGCTACGACGCGGCGGCCGACTGGCTCGCCGCCGCGCTGCGCGCCTCCGGCCTCGCGACCGAGGTCGAGCGCGTCCGCGCCGACGGGCGCACGCGCTACCTGGGGTGCCCCCTCCAGGAGGGCTGGGACTGCGAGCGGGCGGTCGCGGTCCTGCACGGCGCGCGGGGCCCGGAGCCGCTCGCCGACTTCGGCGCCCGCCCGCTGTCGCTGGTGCAGCGCAGCGCGCCCGCGCGCGGCCGCTTCGAGCTCGTGGCCGCCGACCCGGGGGCCGCTCCGCCCGGGGCCGTGCGCGGCCGCGTGGTCCTGACCTCGGCCGGCGCGCAGCGCGCCCACCAGCTCGCGGTCGTGCGCGACGGCGCCGCCGGCCTGCTGTGCGACGGCCGCCGCCTGCTGCCGCCGGTGCGCACGGAGGCGCACGACCGCGACTCGCTCGCCTACACGTCGTTCTGGTGGGGCCCCGACGAGCCCCGCGGGTGGGGCATCGTGGTCAGCCCGGCGCGCGGGGCCGAACTGCGGGCGCGCCTCGCCGCGGGCGAGCGGCTCGAGGTGGAGGTCGAGATCGTCTCGCGGCGGTTCGCGACCGAGACGCCGCTCGTCAGCGCCAACCTCGAGGGCGACGTCCCCGGCGAGGTGCTCGTCACCGCGCACCTGTGCCACCCGCGCCCCGGCGCGAACGACAACGGTTCGGGTGTCGCCGCGGCGCTCGAGGCCGCGCGCGCGCTCGCGGCGCTCGGGCGAGCGGGCGGCCTGGCCGGGCCGCGCCGCGGCATCCGCTTCCTGTGGATGCCGGAGTTCACCGGCACCTACGCCTGGCTCGCCGGCGGCGCGGAGCGCGCCTCGCGCACGGTCGCGGCGCTCAACCTCGACATGGTGGGCGAGGCGCAGGCCGACTGCGGGAGCACGCTGCTGCTCGAGCGCGCCCCGCACTTCGCGGGCTCGTTCGCCGACGAGCTGCTTTCGCGCGTCCGCCACGCGTCGCAGGACTGGATCGCCGGCTTCTCGGGGCCGGGGCACTACTCGCTGGTGCGGATGGCCGAGGTGCCCTACTCGGGCGGCAGCGACCACACCGTCTGGAGCGACCCCGCGATCGGCGTGCCCTGCCCGCTCCTGATCCAGTGGCCGGACCGCTACTACCACTCCGACCTCGACGGCCCGGAGCGGTGCGATCCCGCGTCGCTCGCGCACGCGGCGCGCACGGCTGCGACCTACGCGGCGGCGCTCGCCGCCGCCGGCGCGGAGGAGGCCCGCGCGCTGCTCGCGCTGGTCGGGCGCGGCGCACGCCGGCGGCTGCTCG
>CAZUEM010000073.1:13192-16505 GCA_964619155.1 uncultured bacterium | reverse complement strand
GGCGCCGACGTCGCGACGGTGCGGTTGACGATCCTTCGGTGACCCCGGCATCGGCACCCCGTGCACGGCCGGCCGCGGTCGACTCCGGCCTGCCGGCCACCACCGGTGCGCCGTCCCCTACACCGCCGCGCCCGCGTCCTCGGCGGCGGCAGCGGGGCCGTGGCCGTGCAGTTCCTTCGCGAGGCCGCGCTTCCAGGTGCCGCGCGCGGCCCACGCGAGGATCGCGGCGGTGCGCAGGATGCAGCTGATCGTGATGAGCCAGGCGATGGCCTGCAGCCCGCCGCCCATCCAGGCCGGCACCAGGAACGCGAGCGGGATGCGCGCGAGCGAGACCACGGTGTAGATCCACGACACCGCGAGCGTGTGCCCCGAGCCCATCACCGCCTCGGCGGTCACGATCTCGAGCCCCGTCGCGACCAGCGTGATCGCCAGCACGCGCATGTACGGCTCGCCGAAAGCGAACACCTGCGGGTCCTGCGTGAACAGGGCGAGGAACGCCCGCGGCCACGCGAGGTAGAGCGCGGTCAGCACGAGCGAGAACACGCCGACCCACCGCTGGCCGGTGCGGATCACCTCCACGGCGCGCTCGGGGCGGCCGGCGCCGAGGGCCTGCCCGACCAGCGTCGCGCCCGCGAACCCGATCGCCGCCGAGACCACGAACTGGATGGCCTCGACGCGGTTGACGATGCCCACGACCGCGACCGCCGCCGGGCCCCACTGCGAGGCCGAGCGCGTGAACGCCGCGTACACGACCGCGAACAGCAGCCCGATCGCCGCCGCGGGCAGGCCGACGCGCGCCATGCCGAGCACGCGGACCGGCGGCCCCCCCGCCGAGCGCGCCAGCGGCAGCGACGGGTGGCGGCGCAGCGCCAGCGTCGCGTAGCTCGCGAACATCGCGACCTGCGCGGCCACCGTCGCCCACGCCGCGCCGGCCACGCCGAGGCGCGGGAACGGCCCGAGCCCGTAGATGAGGAGCGGCGTGAGCACGGCGTTGAGCGTCACCGCGCCGAGGTCCACGAGGAACGGCGTGCGCGTGTCGCCGCAGGCGCGCAGCACGCTCTCGCACGAGAGCGACATCATGAGCAGCGGCGTCGCGAGCAGCACGACGCGCAGGTACGAGGCGCCGGCCTCGACCACGCCGGGGTCGCTCGCCATCAGGCCGAAGATGGGTTCCGCGAAAAAGAGGCCGGCCACGACCCCCGCGAGGCCCATCGCCGCCGAGGCGCGCAGGCCCTTCCAGGCCGCGAGCCCGGCCCGGCGGCGCTCCCCCGCCCCGAGCAGCTGGCTCACGTACGCGCCGATGCCGAAGCCGAACACGTCGTAGAGTGACAGCACCGCCCACATCACGAACACCGAGGTGGTGATCGCCGCGGTCGCGTCCACGCCCAGCCCGCGCACCCACAGCGCGTCCACCCACTGGAACGCGAGCCGCAGGATCTGCGAGGCGAACAGGGGCAGCGCGAGCCGCAGCAGCGCGCGCGGCACGGGCAGGCCCAGCGTGTCGGGCGCCGCCGGGGCGGTCACGCCGCGCGGGTCCCGCGGCCGGCGCGCAGCTCGGCGATGCGCGCGGCGATGTCGCCGGAGTTCAGGTCCAGGAGCGCGTGCACGAGCATCGCCGGCCACAGCGCGCCCGAGACCCACACGACCGCGGTCAGGAACAGCCCCACGGCGAAAGTGAGGAACACGCCGCGCACGCCCTGGTAGGCGTGCGCCAGGCCGAACACCGCGGCCTGCGCGAGCGCCGCCTGCCACCAGGCCGGCAGCACCTGCGCGAACACCCACAGCAGGAAGCCGCGGAACAGAAGCTCCTCGCAGATGCCGGCCGTGATCGCGAGCGGCACGAAGCGCGGCCACTCGGCGCGCGAGCCGGGCATCAGGCGCGCGACGGGCGCGAGCCGCGCCTCGAGCCGCGCGACCGCCTCGGGCGAGGCGGCGAGCGCGCGGCGCTGGGGCTGCAGCATCAGCGCCATGATCGCGAGCCCCAGCACGATCCCGGCCGCGCCGTAGCCGAACGCCGGCGTGAGCGAGAGCGACGCGAACGGCCGGCCGGTCACGACCCATTGCAGCAACACGCCGGCCGCGATCAGCCACTGGGTCGTGACGGCCCGCGCCCACAGGCGCGGCCGAAGGCGCGCGGCCTCCTCGTCGCTCGCCGCGCGCAGGCGGCTCATGGCGAACCAGGCGCGCAGCGGCAGGCCGAGCACGAGCAGCACGATCAGCACGAGGTCGGCCGGGAGCAGCGCGTTCGGGTTCATGCGGGGCGCATCCCTGCGCCGCGGGCGGTGCGGGGCTTCAGGGAGCCGGCGGCGGTGGCGGCTCGAGCCCCTGCGAGCGGTACATCTCGGCCAACTCGGCGTGGGTGATGAGGACGATCGACTTGCACTTGCGGCACTTGATCTCGAGCCCCTCGCGCACGACGCGCGCGAGCAGGGCGCCGCAGGAGCAGCGGCACTGGTCCTCGCGCGCCTGCAACCCCGAGCCCGGTGCGGGCGCGGAGGTGCCGAGGGAAACGCGTGGACGAAGCTCCCGGTGGGTCACGCGGGCACCTCCGAGGATGGAAGCCCCGCCGGGAGCACGGCGGGACGTCGGAGTGGACGTGTGCGGCTGCGAACGGCGACGAGCGTAGCCCGAACGCGGGGGCGGGCGCCACCGCGAAGGCGGGAGCCGGCGAGTTATCCTGCGCGCGATTCCCGCCGTCCGACGACCACCCACGAGGCCCCCATGCGACGCATCGCCCTCGTTTCCGCGTTCCTCGCCGCCGCGCTGGCGGCCGCGCCCGCGCTCGCCGCTCCTCCCCTCGCCCTGGGCGAGTCGCGCCCGCTCGAGACCGCGCTCGGCGACCCGTCCGTGCCGATGGCCCGCGACGTCTGGGTCGAGATGATCCGCGGCGCGAAGCGCACGCTCGACCTCGAGCACTTCTACCTCTCGCACCGCCCGGGCGAGTCGCTGCAGCCGGTGCTGGACGAGGTCGGCCGTGCGGCGAAGCGCGGCGTGAAAGTGCGGTTGCTGCTGGACGCAGGGTTCTTCAGGACCTACCCGATGCCCGCGGAGTCGCTCGGGCGGCTCGCCAATGTGACGCTGCGCAAGGTGGACTACCGCCGGCTCTCGGGCGGCGCGCAGCACGCCAAGTTCATGATCGTGGACGGGCGCGACGCCTGGCTCGGCAGCCAGAACATGGACTGGCGCGCGATGACGCAGATCCACGAACTGGGCCTGCGCGCCACCGATCCGGTGCTGGCCGGGGCGGTGGCGGCCGTGTTCGAGAGCGACTGGGCGGGCGCCGACACGACCCGCGCCTTCGCGCCCGCGGCCT
>CAZUEM010000073.1:11168-13092 GCA_964619155.1 uncultured bacterium | reverse complement strand
TTCGAGAGCGACTGGGCGGGCGCCGACACGACCCGCGCCTTCGCGCCCGCGGCCTGGGCGGGACCGCCGTGGCCGCGCCGCGTCATGCAGGCGAAGGGCGACACGGCCGAGGTGTGGCTCGGCGCGAGCCCGCGCGCGACCACGCCGGCGGGCATCCCGTGGGACCGCGACCTCATCCTGCGCGGCCTCGAGGCGGCGCGGCGCGAGGTGACGGTGCAGGTGATGAACTACGGCGTGAGCGGCCGCGGCACCACGGACTCGACGATCCACCGGGCGCTGATCGCGACGGGCGCGCGCGGCGTGAGGGTGCGGGTGATCGCGGCGGACTGGTCGCTGGGCGGCCGCAACGAGGAGGCGCTGCGCGACCTGGCGCGGCACCCCAACGTCGAGGTGAAGATCTCGCAGGTGCCCGAGTGGAGCGGCGGCTACATCCCGTTCGCGCGCGTCGAGCACTGCAAGTACATGACGGTGGACGGCGAGTGGCTGTGGATCGGCACGAGCAACTGGGAGCCGGGCTACTTCCTCAACACGCGCGGGCTGGCGTTCTTCGTGCGCAACGCGAAGCTCGCACGGCAGGCGCGCGGGATCTTCGAGACGAGCTGGAACGCGCCTTCCGCCGCGGTGTGGACCCCGGATTCGAAGCTGCCGGAGCGGGTGCACGGCATGGAGGCGCCGGCGGGGATGAAGGTCTACGGGGAGTGAGCTTGTTCACTTCGTAGGGCGCCGCGGGGCGCGCTCCGCTTCGTCTCGCTTCTTTCTACCCCTTGAGGCCGTACCTCTCCCTCAGGATCGCCACGTGGTGCGCTTCGTGGCCGGCGATCATGGCGGCGAGGGAGCGCGTCGTGACGGGGTGGCCGCTGGCGGTGCCGCGGTTGACGAGGACGTCGGGGTCGAACGAGCGCGCGAGCGCGATCGTGGCGGCGCGCACGGCGGCCAGCTCGGCGGCGACGTCGGCGAGCGTGCGGCGCGCGAAGTTGCTGCGCGCCATGAACTCGTTCTCCTCGAAGCCGGGGAGCGGCGTGCCGTCGCCGCGGCCGACGCGCAGCATGCGGTAGGCGAACACGCGTTCGGCGTCGGCGATGTGGCCGACGACCTCCTTCACGCTCCACTTGCCCTCGGCGTAGCGGTGGTCGCCGAGGGATTCGGGAGTGGCGGCGAGGAGCGCCGCGGTGGAGCGCGCCTGCGCCTCGAGCGCGGCGAGCGAGTCGGGGCCGACGAGCGCGATGTACTTGCCGTAATAGGGGGCGTACTCGTCGGGGCCGGGCAGTGCGATGGGGCTCATGTGCGGAGTTCTCCTCGCCGGGGATGGGCGGCGGTCAGGGTTGCGGCGCGACGCGGACGCGCGCCTCGGCGCCGCGGACGAGCAGGTCGGGATCGTACATGGCGCCCGCGGACGGGGGCAGCGCCGTGAACGCGCCCTCGATCTCGGGCCGCAGCAGGTACTCGATCACGGTCTCGCCCGCTTCGAGCGAGCCGACGAAGAACACGGCGCGGTCGTCGCGCGCCTCGCCCCACGTGCCCCAGGGCCGTTCGACTCCCTCGGGCAGCACGGCGTCGATTTCGAACCCGGCGGGCTTCGGGTCCTCGACCATGAGCCAGGAGAGGGCCTTGGGCGCCGAGAGCGTGAGGCGCACCATCACGGCCTCGCCCACGCGCAACGGCTCGGCGGCCTCGACCGGGCTGGTGAGCCAGCGCGGGCGGCCTCGGCGGTCCGCGGTGCGGGTGGCGCGCAGGTACTCGCGCTTCACCGCCAGGCGCGGCTCCTTCACCGCGGGGCCGGGACTCGGGACGTTGGCGATCGCGCTCCACGCCCAGTGCAGCGTGCCGGCGCCCTCGCGCGAAAGGGCGAGCGCGTTGGCGCCCGGCTTGAGCCTGCCGCCGGGGATGCGCACGGTGACGCCGCCGCCGAACGGGCCGCCGCCGA
>CAZUEM010000073.1:4315-11068 GCA_964619155.1 uncultured bacterium | reverse complement strand
GCCGCCGCCGAACGGGCCGCCGCCGAGCGGTCCGTCGTGCACGACCTCGCCGTTCCAGGTGGCGCGGGCGCGGGTCACGCCCGCCAGTTCGGCCGGCCGCGCGGCCAGCCAGTCGGCGAGGCCCGCCGCCGCGGGCCCGGTCACGCGCGTGCTCTTCCAGCCGCGGCCCGTGCGGCGCGCGGCCAGCCAGCGCACCATCTCCAGCGCGCGCGGATCGCCCGGCGTGATGGCGGCGATCGCCGAGAGCGCGACGCCGGTGTTCTCGACCGCGTCGCCGAACCACGCGTCCGGGTCGTCGGGCGGCAGCGAGAGCCCCGCGCCGTCGGAGGCGGCGCGCTTCAGGGCCATCGCGAGCAGCGCCTGCGCCTCGGCCGCCATGCCGAGCCGCGAGCAGGCGAGCGCGGCGTACGCGAGCCCGGCGTTGCCGAGCCGGTCGCGCTGCTCGTAAGCCGAGCGAGCGAGCGTCGAGACCGCGGCGCGCGTCTCGGCCCAGTCCTTCGACTCGGGCAGCAGGAACAGGGTCGAGAGGTGCATGGCGGCGTAGGCCTCGCCGTCCACGGTGCGCACGTCGGCGAGCACGCGGCCGAGCGACCAGAACGACTGCCGCAGTTCACCGAGGCAGCGCTCGCGCCGCACGCCCGCGAGCGCCGCGTGGGCCAGCGCGTCCATCGCGAGCGCGGTGAGGTAGGGATCGCCGTCGCTCGAGCGCCACCAGCCCCACGCGCCGTCCTCGAGGCGCAGGGCCGCGAGGCGGTCCAGGTACGGCCCGAGCCGCTTCTCGGGGTCCTCCCACCCGGGCACCGCGGCGCCCGCGCGCTTCGCTGCCCGCAGCAGCGCGGCGGCCGGCAGCACGGCGTTCGCGGTCTGCTCGGTGCAGCCGTACGGGTACGCGCCGAGGTGCTCGACCGCGGCGAGCGCCAGCGCCGCCGGCGAGGGCGACAGTTCCAGTTCGAGCGAGCTGCCGCTCCTCACGAGGTCGGCGGGCAAGGTCACCGTCACCGTCTGCGGCGCGCCGGTCACCGCCCCCGCGCCATGCGGGCGCAGCGCCACCGCGCGCGGGCGCACGGGGACGGCCAGTTCGAGCGCGTCCACGTCGGCCTTCGCCTTCGCGCGGAACGTGAACGTCGCGCTCGCGTCGCTCCCGTCGCGCGGGCTCTCGCCCGCCGCCGCGACCGCCCAGCGGCCGCGCGACTCGCCGCCCGCGGCCATGCTGGTCGTGGCGCTCGCGGGCCCGGCCAGCTTCGCCGCCCCGCGCGCCTCGATGCTCTCGAGTACGCCGGTCTGCGGCGCCTTCGAGCGGTTGTTGACGACCGAGACCAGCACCGCCTCGTCGCCGGCGGTGAACGCGCGCGGCACCGCCAGGCGCGCGAGCACGTCCTTCGTGACCAGCGTCTTCGCCACGGCGGTGCCGACCAGCGTCGCGTCGGTGGCGCCCCGCGCGGTGGCGCGCCAGCCGGTGAGGTTGTCGGGCCAGCGCAGCGTCACGCTCGCGCGGCCGTCGGCGCCGGTTCGCACCGCGGGAGCCCACAGCGCCACGTCGCGGAAGTCGCGGCGCACGTCGCCCTGGTCGCCCTTGTCCGCGCCGCCGTAGTAGAGCGTCGGGAAGCTCACGACGGTCGTCACCCAGTTGGGCCGCCGGCCGTAGAAGACGTCGTGCGGGTGCGGCGTGCCGTCGGCGCGCAGCGAATAGATCGCCTCGTCCACCACGCCGAGCGCGACCTCGGCGGGCACGGGCCGGCCCGCGCCGTCCTTGGTCTCGACCGTGATCGTGGCGTCCTGCTGCGGCCGGTACTCGGCGCGGTCGCTGGTCAGCGTGATCGCGAGGTCGTGGCGCCCCGCGGTGACGGGCAGTTCCACGACCCGCGAGTGCACCTCGCGCCCGCGCCGCACGTGCAGCGCGACGAAGGCGTTCGGCGCGTACTCGGCACGCAGCGGCACCTTGACGAGCCCGGCGTTGCCGAACAGGTGCTGCACGCGGATCTCGTGGATCTCGCGGCCCTCGACGCTCACCAGCACGGCGGCGTCCTTCACGTCGGTCGTGACCAGCAGCCGCGCGGTGTCCCCGGGCGCGTAGCTCTTCCGGTCCGGCAGCACCTCGAGCGAGGGGAAGCGGTAGGCGTACGACCACACCTTCTCGTCGAACCACCAGAACGACGCCTCGTCGCCGAGCGCGTTGCCGCGCTCGTCGCGCGCCGTCGCGCGCACCGTGTACCAGCCCGGGCGCGCGCGGCCGGGCGCGATCGTGACGCGCGCCGTGCCCGCGATCGCGCTCGTCACCGCCTCGACGCTCGCGACCGGGCGGCTCGCGCGCGTGTAACGGCGCTCGATGGGGTTCCAGGCGTCCTGGTCCAGTTCGACGGTCACCGCGGCCGACACCGGGCGGCCGAGCAGGTCCTTCGTGGTCACCTCGACCTGCACCGGCCGGCCCGCCATGAACAGCGACGAGACGGGCGCGACGTCGAGCGTGAACAGGCCCCGGCCCACGAGCGCCGTGCCGCGCGTGCTCACCGCGCGCTGCGAGCCGTCCACCACCTCGACCTCGAGCGAGAGCCGACGGTCGTAGGCCACGCGCTGCGGCGTGAACGCCAGCGCGACGCGCCCGTCCACGTCCGTGCGCGCCTCGCCCGACTCGAGCAGCCGCCCGAAGCCGCCGCGCTCGCCCCCGTCCTCCCACGCGCCATCGCCCAGGCGCGTCTCGAACAGCGTCCAGCGCACGGCCGCGCCCACCACGGGCGCGCCGAAGAAGTAGTCGGCGGCGAGCGCGAAGCGCACCTCGTCGCCGTTCACGTACACCTCGCGGTCGGGCTTCACCTCCACCCTGTACTCGGGTTTGCGGTACTCCTCGATCGCGAGCGTGGCGCTGCCGCTCGCGCGGCCCGCCGCGGCCGAGAGCGTCCACTCGCCGAGCGGCGCACCCTCCGGGATCGCGACGCTGCCGTCGGCCGAGCCCGACGCCGAAAGCCCCGCGCCCGCGACCTCGACCTCGCTCCCGTCGGGGCCGGCGAGCTTGAGCGTGACGGCCGTGCCCGCCGCGGGCAGCGACCAGGCGTCGCCGCTCGCCTGCCGCGCGAACAGCTTCCAGTGCACGGTGTGGCCCGGGCGGTAGATCGGCCGTTCGGTGAAGAGGAACAGCCGGTCGCCGCCGCCCTGCGCCTCGCCCGAGAGCGGCGCCTCGACGATCGCGACGCCGTGCTTCTCGCTGACCGCGAGCCAGCGCGTGCGGTTCGCGCGGTCGGTGGGCAGGCTCACGAGCCCGTCCGGGCCCGTGGTCGCGCGCTCGGCGCGGGCCTGCGCGAGCACCTCGCTCCAGCGCTCGCCGCCCGCGAGCGCGCCGTCCGGCGGGCCGGCGGGCGCGACGCGGAAGAGCGCGACGTTCTCGAGCGGCAGGCCGGTGCGGATCGAGCCCGCCCACAGCACGGTGCGCGTGGCGGATCGCTTGGCGACCAGGCTCAGGTCGCTGACGAAGAACACGGTCCGGCGCGCGAGCTTCCCCGCGCGCGCCTCGAGCACGTACACGCCCGCGGGCTGCTCCTGCGGCAGCTCCACGTCCTGCTCGCGCCACGAAAACGGCGGCCCGTCGGGCAGCTCGTGCGTCCAGGCGGCGACGCGCGCGAGCCCGGTCGTGTCGGAGCCCTGCACGTAGACGGCCCGGAAGTCGCGCGCCGGGTCGAGCAGCCGCGCCTCGGGAAGCCGCCAGAGCGTGAACTCGACGCGCGAGGCGCGGAACGCGCGCACGCCCACCTGCTGCTTCTCCTCGGGCGCGAACACCTCGCGCTGCAGCACCAGCGACAGGGCGGGCGGGCGCGGGGTCGCGACCAGCGCCGGCAACTCGCGCGACTCGCCCTCGCGCAGCGCGCCCGCGTCGCGAGCGACACCGGGCAGCAGCCCCTCGTGCGCGACTTCGACGCGCCAGCGCCCGGGCGCGAGTTCGCCGAGCACGTAGGCGCCGTCGGCGTCGGTCGTGGCCGTGGCCTCGCCCGGGCCGCGCGCGATCACGGTGACGCCCGCGATCGCGGTGCTGTCGGCGAGCCGCACGCTGCCCGAGAGGCTCGCGGGGCGGGTGAGCTTGACCGCGGCCGGCGTGATCTCGCCGCGGCGCACGGGCACGCGGTGCGCCTCGGTCGAGCGCAGGCCGCCCGCCTCGACCGCGATCGTCCAGTAGCCCGCGGCGAGGCCGTCGAACGTGACCGACCCGTCCTTCCCCGTGAAGCGCGGCTCGGGATCGCGCCGCCCCATCTCGTACCACGCCATCGCGCGCTCGCTGCGGATCGTGACGCGCGCCGAGGCCACCGGGATGCGGCCGTCTCCACCCGTCACCTTCACCGCGAGGCGTCCCGCGCGGTCGAGCGGCGCGACGATGCGCACCTCCTTCTGCGTCACCGGGAAGCGCCAGCCCTCGAGCGACCAGTCGGTGTAGCCCTCGGCGCCGACCGTGAACAGGTACCAGCGGTTGGTCTGCACGTTCTCGAGCACGAACTCGCCGTTCGCGTTCGCGCGCGTGCGGTGATAGCCGGGTCCGCCGCCCGAGTTCTGCAGCTCGACGTCGGCGCCCGCGATCGGGCGCTGGGTCGCGGCGTCCACCACCTGGCCGGTGACACGCGTGCCCGCGGCGCGCGCGGGCGGCGCGGCGAGCGCCACGACGGCGAAACAGGCGGCCAGCGCGAGTGCCGCGCGAAACGGACGGGATGGCAGCGGGAACGTCATGGCTTCGGCTCCTTCCGAAGGACCGGGTCCGCGCGGGCGGGCCCCTGCAGCGTGACGACGTCGAATCGGGAACAGCGGGCCTCGGCGAGCGGCCCGGCGAGCACGCCGACACGGCGCGCCTCGCGCAGGGCCCACTGTACGGTCCGCGCCTCGCCGGGCAGGAAGGCGATCGCGCCGCGGTCGGTCTCGATCTTGAGACCCTCGCGCACCGGGTCCACCGACATGGGCTCGGCAACCGGCACCGGGTCGCCCGCGAACGCGACCACGAGCCGCAAGGTGTCGAGCTCCCCGGCCAGCACCGGCGGGCGGCGCCGGTCATGTGACGCGAGCTGCTCCCCGAGCAGCCGCAGCGACTCGGCGAGCGAACCCGCGGGCGGCGCGTCGGCGCCCACGCACGCGCGCGTCGCCCGCCCGCGCGCCAGCGTCACGTAGAGCGGCCGCGGCGAACCCGGCCACGCGGGGGCGGGCGCGGCCGATCCGGTCGCCACGGGCGACTCGTGCCGGTCCGAGCCGCCCGCTTCACGCCCGGCCGGCGCCGCCTCTTCGCCCACCGCCGAGGCCAGCCCTTCGCGCGCCGCGGCGAGCAGCGCCTCGGCGGCCGCGCGGTCGCGCGCGAGCGCGCGATAGGGCTCCAGCTCCGGCGAACCGGCCCCGGGCGCGCCCGCGAGCAGCGCCAGCGCCAGCAGCAGCGCGCTCACCGCCCGCCCCCGGAGCCGCGCGCCGGCGGATAGACGTCGCGGTGCACGAACTCGCGCGAGTGCCCGCCGCGCTCGTCGGTGCGGATGCGGTAGAGCTCGATCTCGCGCCCCGGCGCCGCGCCCTCGACGCCCGGGTCGGCGGGCAGTTCGCGCTCCTCGGTGACCAGTTCGAACGCCACCGCGCCCGGTCGCTCGCCCTCGATGCGCGCGCTCAGCGTCGCGCCGCGCACGAAGCAGCGCACGCGCACGCGCTGGCCGGTGTCGTTGCGGAGCTTCAGGTCCTTCGCGCCCCACGAGATCGTCGCGTCGTGCGCGGGCGCGATGTAGTCCACCGGCGAGGAGTGCCGCGAGCGCTCGACGCTCGAGAGACCCGACAGCAGGCCCGCCACGAACAGCGTGGACGCCGTCTGGCACACGCCTCCGCCCGTCTGCACCTGCCGCGTCTCGTGCAGGATGACCGGCGCGCGCTGGTAGCCGCGCTCGAGCGTGCGCGGCCCCACGACCGCGTCGAACGACAGCACCTGTCCCGGCTCCAGCACGGTCCCGTCCAGGGCCTCCGCCGCGAGCCGCACGTTCGCCGTCCGTTCCGGCCGGCTCCCCGCGAGCGTCGTCGTGTAGCTCCCCAGCACGACCGGGAAAGCCTCCTCGGCCGGCACCGCGACCGAGTCACCCGGCGCCTGCGCGCGCACGGGCCCGCCCGCGCACAGCAGCAGCGCGACGAGAACGGCGGTCGTCCATGGCCGAAGGAGCATCGCGCGCGCAGGGTAACAGATGGGGGCCCGGCTTCCGCCGGGGAACGCGTCAGCGCGTCCGCCGTCGTCCCAGCTTCGCGCAGGCCTCGTGGCGGAAACAGGTCACGACGTGGTCGTTCACCATCCCCACCGCCTGCATGAACGCATACACGATCGTCGAGCCCACGAACTTGAAGCCCCGGACTTTCAGCTCCTTCGAGATCGCGTCCGAGACCGGCGTGCGGGCCGGCAGCTGCTTCAGCGTCTCGAAGCGGTTCTGGACCGGCGTTCCGTCCACGAACGCCCACAGCCAGCCGCCGAAATCGCCCTCGCGCTCCACCAGCTCCAGGTACGCCTTCGCGTTCGTCACGAACGCCGCCACCTTCTGGCGGTTTCGCACGATCCCCGGGTCCGCCAGCAGCGCCGCCGTCTTGCGCGCGTTGTAGCGGGCGATCCGTTCGGGGTCGAAGCCGTCGAACGCGCGCCGGTAGTTCTCGCGCTTGTTCAGGATCGTCTCCCACGACAGTCCCGCCTGCGCGCCGTCCAGCAGCAGCTTCTCGAACAGCGCCCGCCCGTCGCGCTCCGGCACCCCCCACTCCGTGTCGTGGTAGGCCACGTAG
>CAZUEM010000073.1:0-4215 GCA_964619155.1 uncultured bacterium | reverse complement strand
CGCCCGCCCGTCGCGCTCCGGCACCCCCCACTCCGTGTCGTGGTAGGCCACGTAGCGCGGGTTCGACGCCTTCGGCCAGGCGCAGCGGACGATCGGCTTCGGAACGCGCGGGCTCACGCCGTCACCGCCCCAGCAGCATCGGCGCGAAGCCGATGAACGAAAGCGCCACGCCCACGACCGAGACCAGCGCCAGCACGCCCGCGAGCGCCAGCGTGCCCATCCCCTCGCGGCGCGCACCGACCGGCATCAGCTCGGCCGCCGCGAACCCGGCCGCGAACCCGCCGCCGTGCGCCCAGTTGTTCACGCTGCTCATCATGAAGCCCATGACGAACATGAAGAACGCGTTCATCCACAGCTGCTGCGTGATGTACGTCTGGTGCGTCCGGCGGCCGTACGAGATGAGCGCGCCCAGCAGGCCGAAGATCGCGCCCGAGGCGCCCACCGTCGGGTGGCCCGTCACGACGTTCGAGAGCAGGAAGCCGCCCACGCCGCCTGCCATGAAGATCAAGAACGCCCGCGGCGCGCCGAACACGTGCTCCACGTTGGGCAGGAAGGTGCGCATGATCAGCATGTTGAAGGCGATGTGCAGGATGCTGCCGTGCAGGAACGTCGCCGTGCACAGCGTCCAGAGCTGGCCCGCCATCCACGCCAGCCCGCCCGTCATGCCGAGCCGGAAGAGCGCGCTGCCCGAGGGCGAGAGCAGGTCGAAGAGCCCGCGCATGCGCAGGATCGCCGCGGGGTCGAGCGCCAGCGACAGCACGTAGAGCGCCACGCACCAGACGGTGATGACCTTCGTCAGGTCGAACTGGCCGCCGAACGCGCGCTGGATCGCGGGCCCGAAGCCGAACATGCCCGGCTGCCAGGCGCCGCAGTTGGGGCACGACTTCTCGCTCACCCCCACGAGCCGCCCGCAGCGCGGGCACACCACCGAACCGGTCGTTCTCCGCATGGCGCGGCAGGGTAGCGGAGCCGCCCCGCGAGGGCGAACCGCCGCGCGGCGCATGTAAAGGAGCGGGGCGCGCGCGGACCGGGCGGCGCCTCGCGCCGGAGACTGCCGGCTAGCGCCGCGCCCCGCCCGCGGGCGCTGCGGCCGCCAGCGCCGAGCGGGCCTCGGCGAGCATCGCTTCGCCGGGCGCGAGCCGGCCCAGCGCCTCGAAGCTCGCGCGCGCCGCCTCGCGGTCGCCCATCGCCACCTCGCACTCGAGCCGCACGAGCCAGCCCGCGGCGTACGCCGGGCGCATGCGCACGGCCAGGTCCGCCGCGGCGAGCGCGCTGTCGGGCGCGCCCATGGCGAGCCACGCGAGCGCGGTGTTCTTGAGCAGCGCCGGCTCCGCCGGGAAGCGCGCGCGCGCCGGGCGCAGCACGGCCAGCGCCTCGTCGGCGCGGCCCGCGCGGACGAGGGCGAACGCGAGGTTGTTCGGGTATTCGGCGCGCGCCGAGTCGAGGCGCGACGCCTCGCTCAGGTGGGCGATCGCGCTCGGCCACGCGCCCGAGCCCAGGTCGAGTTCGCCCAGACCGAAGTGCGCGACCGCGAGCAGGTCGCCGCGCCGCGGGTGCTCGCGGAGCACCTCGCCGTAGAGCGCCGCGGCCCGGTCGGGCGCCCCCTCGCGCCCGGCCACGATCGCGAGGTTGAGCTTCGCCTCGGCGTAGCGGGGCGCCAGCACGAGCGCCTCCTCGAATCGCCGGCGCGCCGCCGCGAGCCGGCCGGCCGCGAGCGAGTCGTGGCCTTCGTTGTTGAGCGCCACGGCGCGGCGGTGGGAGCGCGCGCCGCTCTCGACGACGCCCCAGCCCGCGAGCGCCGCCAGCGCAATCGCGACCGCCCCGCCCGCGAGCCAGCGCGCGCGCCGTCCGAGCGCGGGCGCGGGACGGCGCGGCGGCGCGGGTGTCGCGGAGGCGGGCGTCGTGGCTCCGGACTCGGCGGCCATCGCCGGCCCCGCGGCGAGCGTCACCTCGCTCGTGGTCGCGACGGCGGGCGTCGCGGCAGCAGCCGGCTCGCCGGCGAGCGTCACCTCGCTCGTGGTCGCGACGGCGCGCGGGCCGGCCGCGGCCGCCGCGAGGTCCGGGCGTCCCGCCGCCGGTGCGAGCCCGGCCAGCGCCGCGAGCGCCGCCGCGGCCCCGGCCGCCGTCTCGCGCGCGGCCGGGTCCTTCTCGAGCATCCGCGCCACCAGCGCCGCGGCTTCCGTCGGCACGCCGGGGCGAAGTTCGCGCAGCGGCCGCGGCGAGGCGTTGGCGATCGCGTAGAGCGTGGACATCGCGTTCCGCCCGCGGAAGGGCAGCTCCCCCGCGAGCATCTCGTAGAGCGTCACCCCGAGCGCGAACACGTCGGCCGGCGTCGCGGCGGCGCCGTCCTCGGCCGAACCGTGCAGCAGCTCGGGCGCCATGTAGGACGGCGTGCCCAGCGCCGAGCCCGTGCGGGTGAGCCGCGAGGCGTCGCCGGCGCGCGCGAGGCCGAAGTCGGTGATCTTGATGACGCCTTCGCCGTCGAACATCAGGTTCTCGGGCTTGATGTCGCGGTGCGCGACGCCGCGGCGGTGCGCGTACGCGAGCGCCTCGGCGACCGGGCGAGCGAGGCCGAGGGCCTCGCCCGGTTCGAGCGGGCGCGCCGCGAGCAGCTCGCGCAGGGTGCGGCCGCCGAGCAGCTCCATGACGATGAACGGCCGGTCCGTGCTGCGATCGAACGCGAACACCGTCGCGATGTGCGGATGCTGCAGGGCGGCCGCGACGCGCGCCTCGCGCTCGAAGCGGCGGAGCGCGTCCTCGTCGCTCGCGACACCCGGGGCCAGGAACTTGAGCGCCACCGGCCGGCCGAGGTCGAGGTCCACCGCCTCGAAGACCTCCCCCATGCCCCCCTGCCCGAGGCGGCGGACGATCTCGAAGTGCGAGACGCGCTCCATCGTGGCGGCCGCCGGCGGCCGGGCTAGCGCGAGCCCCGGTGCAGGGCGAGCGCCCGCTGGAACTCGGCGGCGGCGCGGTCGGCGAGCCCGGTCTCGAGGTAGAGCGAGCCGAGCGCCTCGTGCGCCTCGGGCGAGTCCGGGGCCAGCTCGACCAGCGCGAGGAACTGCCGCGCCGCCTCGTCGTGGAGCTCGAGCCCCGCGAGGTACGAGCCCGCGAGGAACCGCGCCGCGGCCGTGCCCTCGCCGCCCGCGGACCCGGCGATGCGCGCCAGGTTGGCGCGCACGCCCGCGGCGGCCTCGGCCGGGAGCGCCCGCACCGCCGCGCTCTCGGCGCGCAGCGTGCCCTGCGCGCCGATCGCCTCGACCTCCCACTCGTAGTCCACTCCGGGCGCGAGGCGCGGGGCGCCGTCCGGGAACGCGAGCGACGGCTCGGCGCCCGGCGTCGAGGCCACTTCGCGAATCCACGATTCGCCACCCGATGCGGGGCCGAGCCGGACGCGATAGCGCACCGCGCCCGGGAACGCGCGCCAGCGCAGCGTGGGAGCCGTGTCGAGCACCGTCGTGTTGCGCGGCGAGAGCAGCAGCGGCGCCCCGGCGTCCGATTCGGAGCGCACTCCCGCCATGGAGACGAGCCCGGTCTCGCGCGACCCGGCGGTCGCGAACCGGCTGACCTCGGCGAAGACCTCGCCCGGCAGCGCCCCGCCGGCCGCCGGGGCCGAGCCGCCGACCGTCATGGAGCCGCGCTCGGGGAGCGTGACGACCCCGCCGTCGCCGAAGAACAGCGTGGCGCTTCCGCCCTTGCCCACGGTCACGCGGTCGCCGCGCTCGAGCGCGCGCCCGAAGGTCGCGGGGACGGAGGCGCCGCCGCGCGCGCTCGCCACCTCGACGCGCCCGCGGACGGCGGCGACGACGGCGAGAGGGCCGGCCGCCTGGACCGGCATCGCGCCGGCGAGGGTGGACAGCAGGACGAACAGCAATCGTGTGCGGGTCGCACTCATGCGGTCCTCACGGATGGCGGATGAAGGCCTGGGCGCGATGCGTCGGAGGCGGCTCCCGCGCGGGGCGGGGCGCGTGATTCGCCGGGACTTTAGAGGGTGCTCCGGACGCCGTCCACGGCCGACTGGACGCGCGCCGCGGCGGCCCGCGCGGCGCGGACGGCCGCCGCCGGATTGCGCTGGCATCGGCGCGCGCGAATCACCATGCTGCGCGCCCATGATCGCCCGCCTTCGCACGGCCGTCCCGCTCGCCGCGCTCGCGCTCGCGTTCGCGCTGGCCGCGACCGCGCCCGCGGCATCGGGCGCACCGGCCGCCGCCGCCGGCG
>CAZUEM010000072.1:13639-16608 GCA_964619155.1 uncultured bacterium | reverse complement strand
CTCGCGCGCGCGCTCCTGTCGCTGCGCGTCGGGCAGGACGTGGATCCCCACGCGCTGCTCGAGCGGCTGGTGTTCCTCGGCTACGAGCGGCTGCCCGAGGTCGAGTCGGTGGGCACGTTCGCGCGGCGCGGCGGCATCCTCGACATCTACCCGGTCGGCCAGGCCGACCCGCTGCGCGCCGAGTTCGACGGCGACACCGTCGCCTCGCTGCGCCGCTTCGACGCCGGCACCCAGCGCTCGCTGGAGAAGCTGCCCGAAGCGCGCGTGCTGCCGCGCTACGAGATCGTGATCGAGCCGGGCGACGCCGAGCGCATCGCCCAGCGCCTGCGCGAGGCGGGCGACGAGGCCGCCAAGGGCGGCGCGAACCTGTTCCACGAGGGCATGGAGCGCTTCGCGGGCTACTACGACGACGCGCTGGCCTCGCTGCTCGACTACCTTCCCGCTGACGCGCTCGTGATCCTCGACGACCCTGCGGCGCTCGCCGGACGCGTGGAGGAGTTCAGCGAGGGCGTGCGGCGCGGGTTCGAGGACGCGCGCCGCGAGTATCCGCTGATCTCGCCGCCAGAGCACCTGTTCCTGCCGGCCTCGGCGTGGGAGGAGATGCTCGAGACGCGCCGCGGCGCTGACTGGATGGGCGCGGTGGCCGAAAGCGGCGAGGCCGCGCGCTACGCGCACCGCGTGGTCGTGGAGTGCTCGCCCGCCGAGCCGCAGCAGCGCTCGCTCGAGCGGCTCAAGAACCACCTCGCCGAGCTCAACGCCCACGGCATCGCGCCCGTGATCCTCTGCGACAACCCCGGCCAGCGCGACCGGCTGTGGGAGATGATCGGCGACGAGGGCGCGACGCTCGGCGTCGGCCTCGTCTCGGCGGGCTTCACCTGGAAGAGCGCGGGGCTCGCGCTCCTCACCGACCACGAGATTTTTTCCAGATACCGGCGCCGCAGGCGCCGCCTCAGGCGCACCGGCGGGCTGTCGATCGCCGAGCTGTCGGCCTTGAAGCCCGGCGACTTCGTCGTCCACGAGGAGCACGGCGTCGGCGTCTACCGCGGCATGAAGCGCCTGACGCTCGGCGGGCAGGAGACGGACTGCCTCGAACTGTCGTACGCCGAGAAGGACGTGCTCTACGTACCGGTGCACATGCTCTCGCTGGTCTCGCGCTACGCGGCCGGCGACGGCGCGAAGCCGGGGCTCCACCGGCTCGGCTCGGCGCAGTGGCAGAAGACCAAGACGCGCGCGAAGAAGGCCATCCAGGAGATGGCCGACGAGCTGCTCAAGGCGTACGCGGCGCGGCACGCGCTGCCCGGGCACGCGTTCAAGCCCGACACCGTCTGGCAGCGCGAGCTGGAGGCGTCGTTCCCCTACGACGAGACGCCCGACCAGCTCAAGGCCATCGAGGACGTGCGCGCCGACATGGAGACCGCCTCGCCCATGGACCGCCTGATCTGCGGCGACGTGGGCTACGGCAAGACCGAGGTCGCGATCCGCGCCGCGTTCAAGGCCGTGCAGGACGGCAGGCAGGTCGCGGTGCTGGTGCCGACGACCATTCTCGCGCAGCAGCACGGCATTACGTTCCGCGAGCGGCTCGCCGACTTCCCGGTCAAGGTCGAGGTGCTGTCGCGGTTCCGCACCGCGAAGGAGGCGAAGGACGTCGTCGCGCGGCTCGCCACCGGCGACGTGGACATCGTCATCGGCACGCACCGGCTGCTCAGCAAGGACGTGAAGTTCCACGACCTCGGGCTGGTGGTGATCGACGAGGAGCACCGCTTCGGCGTCGCGCAGAAGGAGAAGATCCGCCAGTTGACGCGCACCGTGGACGTGATGGCGCTGACCGCGACGCCCATTCCGAGAACCCTCAACCTCTCGCTGGCGGGCGCGCGCGACATGAGCGTCATCGAGACGCCGCCGCAGAACCGCCTGCCGGTGCACACCGAGGTGCTGGAGTTCGACCCCGAGGTGGTGACCGAGGCCATCCTGCGCGAGGTGGACCGCGGCGGGCAGGTGTTCTTCGTGCACAACCGCGTCGAGACCATCTACAACACCGCCGCGATGGTGCAGCAGCTCGTGCCGCAGGTGACCGTGGGCGTCGCGCACGGCCAGATGCACGAGCGCCAGCTCGAGCACGTGATGATGGACTTCACCGAGGGGCGTCTCGACGTGCTGGTCGCGACCATGATCATCGAGAGCGGGCTCGACATCCCGACCGTGAACACGCTGGTCGTGGACCGCGCCGACACGCTCGGCCTCGCGCAGCTCTACCAGCTGCGCGGCCGCGTCGGCCGCTCGAGCCACCGCGCGCACGCCTACCTCATGGTGCCCGGCCGCCGGGTGCTGACCGAGGAGGCCGAGAAGCGCCTGCGCGTGATCGAGGAGTTCGACGAGCTGGGCGTCGGGTTCAAGGTGGCGCTCAAGGACATGGAGATCCGCGGCGCCGGCAACATGCTCGGGCCCGAGCAGCACGGCCACATCGTCGGCCTGGGCTTCGACCTGTACGTGAAGCTGCTCGAGGAGGCGGTCGCCGAGCTGAAGGGCGAGGTCGAGGCGCTGCGCCCCGAGCCGCGCCTGCTCACCGACTGGAGCGCCTACCTGCCCGACGACTACGTGCCGGACGAGCACGAGAAGCTCGCGCTCTACCGCCGCCTCGCCGAGGCGAAGAACGACGGCGCGGTGGACGACTTCACGCTCGAGCTGATGGACCGCTTCGGCCAGCTGCCGCCGCCCGCGGTGGCGCTCGTCGAACTGCGCCGCCTGCGCGTGCTCGGCCGGGGCGACGACGACGCGCCGGCGCTGGTCGAGAGCCTCAAGGTCCTGCACGACGTCGCCGAGGTGGTCCTCAAGCGCCCCCTGAAGCCCGTCGAGATCGCCTCGGTGGTGGGGTCGCTCAACTATCAGGTCGAGTTCTTCTCGGGCCGCGAGTTCGGGCTGCGGATGCGCGGCGCGGACCTCGTGCTGCTGAACCGCGCGCGCGAGGTGCT
>CAZUEM010000072.1:0-13539 GCA_964619155.1 uncultured bacterium | reverse complement strand
TCGGACTGCGCGCGCATCACCTCGCGGATGTCCTTGTAGACCATCGGCACCTCGTCGAGGCCCGCCGACATGAGCGACACGCCCCGCTCCTCGAGGGTCGGGAGCACGTCGCTCCACCGAAACGTCTTCTTCGCCGCGGTGCGGCTCATGACGCGGCCGGCGCCGTGCGCGGCCGAGTTCATGGACTCCGGGTTGCCGAGGCCGCGCACGACGTAGGTCGGCGTCGCCATCGAGCCGGGGACGATCCCGAGCACGCCCTCGCCCGCGGGCGTCGCGCCCTTGCGGTGCACGACCAGCTCCTCGCCGCCGTGCCGCTCGATCCACGCGAAGTTGTGGTGGTTCTCGAGCCCGAACAGCACGTGCGCGCCCAGGTGGCGGACGATCTCGCGGTGGATGCACTCGTGGTTCGCGGCCGCGTAGCGCCCCATCAGCTCCATCGCCGCCCAGTACTCCTGCCCCGCGGAACTGCGCAGCGACAGCCACGCCAGGTGCCGCACCTCGCCCTCCAGCTCGGGGTGCTGCTTCATCGCGACGCGGCTGTAGTGCGCCGCGACTTCGGCGCCGGTGCCGCGGCTGCCGCTGTGCGAGAGCAGCGCGAGGTAGCGCCCCGGCGCCAGCCCCAGCTCGGGCCGGGCCGTCTCGAACACGCCGAACTCGACGAAGTGGTTGCCGCTGCCGCTCGAGCCGAGCTGCGCCCACGCCTTGTCGCGGCAGCGCTGCGTGACCGGCGAGACCTTCCAGTCGTCGTCGAGCACCTCGTGCGTGCGGCGCGCCTTGAACTCCGATCCGATGCCGAAGCGCGTCTCGGTGTTGATCGCGTCGCGCAGCGCCCGCGCGACGCCCTCGAGCATCGAGAGCGGCAGGTCGAGCACGCTCATGCGCACCCGGCACGCGATGTCCACGCCGACCGCGTAGGGAATGACGGCGTCGCGCACCCCGATGACGCCGCCGATCGGCAGCCCGTAGCCCACGTGCGCGTCGGGCATCAAGGCCCCGCGCGCCGTCACGGGCAGGCTGCACGCGTTCTCGAGCTGGCGCACCGCGTCCGGCTCGAGGCGCTCGCCCCACTGCCGCCACGGGGCGCCGGAGGCCCTCTCCTTCGCCTTGCCCATCGTCGTTCCCTCCGCGCGCGGCCCGCCGGCCCGGCGCCGGGAGCATCCCGCCCGGCCCCGCTCGCGGCAAGCCCCGGCCCCGCCTTGCGACCCCCCGGAGCCCCCTCTAATGTCGGCCCCCGGCTCACGTCGAAACCCGCCGCACCCCGCTGGAAAGGAACCGCCCGTGTCCCGCTCGACCGTCCGCGCGGCGTTCGCCGCGCTCGTTCTTCTCGCCGCCGCGGCGCTGGCCGCCGGCTGCTCGCCCAACAACCGCCCGCTCGCCCGCGTCGGCACGCGCACGCTCACGGCGGCCGACCTGCTCGACGCGGTGCGCGGCAACGAGGCGGCCTACGCCTCGGCGCCCGAGGAGGCCAAGCGCCAGCTCCTCGACGACCTGGTCAAGCGCGAGCTGATCCTCGAGGCGGCCCGCACGCACGGCCTCGACACGACCGCCAACGCGCGCAAGTACCTCGAGACGCTGCGCGACCGCTACGCGCTCGAGGCGCTGTACGCGAAGCTCTCGCCGCAGTCGCCGGGCGTGACCGAGGCCGAGGTGCGGCGCTTCCACGAGTGGCGAGGGATCCAGGCGGCGGCGCGCATCCTCTACTCGCCGGACCGCGCCGTGGTCGAGCAGGCGCTCGCCGAACTCGCGCGCGGGCAGGCGTTCGCCGAGGTCGCCGACCGCTTCAACCTGCCGGGCACGGTTCCGCCCGGCGGCTTCATCGGCGAGGTGAGCCCGGGGCAGCTGGTGCCGCCGCTCGACGAGGCGCTGCTCACGCTCGCCATCGGCCAGGTGGGCGGGCCCTACGAGACGCCGCAGGGCGTGTTCCTGCTGGCCGTTGACGCGCGCGACTCGGTCGAGAAGCCCGACTTCGAGCTGGCCAAGTCGCAACTCGGCGAGATGATCCGCCAGCGCAAGGTGCGCCAGGCCATGAGCAAGGCCATGGTCGGCCTCAAGGACGAGTACGGCGGCAAGGTCGAGAAGGGCGCCGCCCAGCGCATGTTCCAGATCATGACGCCGGCGCGCATCGGCGAGGGCGTGGTGCCCGAGCCGACCGCCGAGGAACGCACCGAGGTGCTCGCGCGCTGGCGGGGCGGCCAGTACACGGTCGGCGACGCGTTCGACGATCTCTCCCGCCCCGACGTGCAGAAGCCCGCCGCGGGCCTGACGCCCGCGATCGAGCAGTGGATCGAGGGCCGCGTCATCACCCGCATCGCGCGCGCCGAGGCGACGCGCCGCCACCTCGAGAACGAGCCCGACGTGAAGCGCAAGGTGCGCGGGGAGTTCGAGCGCTTCCTGCTCGAGGGCGAGTTCCAGCGGTCCATCGCGGACGTTCCCGAGCCCGACGAGCCGGCGATCCGCGCGGTCTGGGACCAGGTGAAGGGGAACTACCAGCAGGTGAACCGCGCGAACGTGGCGTGGGTCGTGGTGCCCGACCCGGCGGCGGCGGCGCGGGTCATGGAGGAGGCCGGCAAGGGCGGTTCGCTCGCCGAGGTGGTGCAGCGCGCCGGCGCGAACGTCGCGGTGCGCACCGAAATCGTGAACTACCCGACGTCGGACCCCAACTGGGTCACGATGCGCGGCACGCTCTCGCGCATGCAGCCCGGCGAGTGGGCGGCCCCCGAGCGGCTGCAGGAGGGCACCAAGTTCATGCAGGTGCTCGACAAGGTGCAGGACGAGCTGACGTTCGAGAAGCTCACGCCCGACCTGCGCATGAACCTGCTCTCCAACGCCTGGCAGATCGCGCGCGAGCGGCGGCTCGCGCAGTACACCGACTCGCTGCAGCAGGTGCTGCAGCCCAACGTGTACGCCGAGAACCTGCGTTACGTCCCGTGGCCGCCCCCTGCCACGATCGACGTCGGCCAGTAGCGGGGAGCGTCGCGTGGCCGTTCGCGGGTGGCTGAACCGGCTGCGCGTCCTGCTCGCGCCGTTCACGCTCTTCGGCGCCACCGGCGCCCACGCCCAGCCCGTCGCCGAGTCGCTCGGCGACGGGCTCGCGCGCTTCTGGGCCGACGCGGCCGCGCGCGACGCGGCGCTGCCGTCCATCGCGCTCGCCGCGCCGCGGGCTTCTCTCGGGGCGTTGCCCGAGGGCTTCGGCGTGCGGCCCGTGTTCTCGATGGAGCGCGGCGGGCGCGTGGTGCGCGTCGCCGCGCCGCGCGGCACGTCGCTCTACGGCACCGGCGAAGTGGGCGGCCCGCTGCTGCGGAACGGCCGCACGATCACCTGCTGGAACACCGACGCCTACGGCTACGACTCCGCGTCGCCCTCGCTCTACCAGTCGCACCCCTGGGTGCTGGCGGTGCGCCCCGACGGCAGCGCCTTCGGCGTGCTCGCCGACACGCCCGGGCGCGTCGTCGTGGACCTCGCGAACGGCATCGAGTTCCGCGCGCAGGGACCGGCGTTCCCGGTGATCGTGATCGAGCGGCCGACGCCGCAGGAGGTGGTGGGCGCGCTCGCCGAGCTGACCGGCCGCATGCCGCTGCCGCCGCGCTGGGCGCTCGGGTTCCAGCAGTGCCGCTACTCGTACGCGCCGGCGACCGAGGTCGAGCGCATCGCCCGCGAGTTCCGCGCGCGGCGGCTGCCGTGCGACGTGCTGTGGATGGACATCGACTACATGGACCGCCACCAGCCGTTCACGTTCGACCCGATCGGGTTCGCGAACCCCGCGGCGCTCGACGACACCCTGCGCGCGCGCGGCTTCCGCAGCGTGTGGATCCTCGATCCGGGGCTGCGCCGCGACGAAGGCGACCGCACCTACGCCGAGGGCACGCGGCTGGACGCGTGGGTGAAGCACCCGGACGGCACGCCGTTCACCGGCAGGGTGTGGCCCGGCCTGTGCGTGTGGCCCGACTTCACGCGCGCCGGCGTGCGCGAGTGGTGGGGCCGGCGCACCGCGGAGTTCGCCGAAGCGGCCGGCGCCGACGGCATCTGGAACGACATGAACGAGCCGGCCGTCTTCGAGGTGCGCGAGAAGAGCATGCCCGAGACCGTGCGCCACGAGGCCGACGCCGAACTGGGCGGACCCGGCTTCCACACCCGCTACCACAACGTCTACGGCATGCAGATGGCGCGCGCGACGTTCGAAGGCCTGCGCGCGGCGCGCCCGGACCGCCGCCCGTTCGTGCTCTCGCGCGCGAACTACCTCGGCGGCCAGCGCTTCGCCGCCGCGTGGACCGGCGACAACAAGGCGAACGACGAGCACTTCCGGATGGCGCTGCCCATGACGCTGAACCTCGGGCTCTCGGGCCAGCCCTTCGCGGGCCCCGACATCGGCGGCTTCGCGGGCCCGTGCACGGGCGACGAGTACGCCGCCTGGATCGGGCTCGGCTCGCTGCTGCCGTTCTCCCGCGCGCACACCGAGAAGGGCAACATCCGCAAGGAGCCCTGGAGCTTCGGGCCCAGGGTCGAGGCGCTCGCGCGCCGCGCGCTCGAGACGCGCTACCGGCTGCTGCCCTACCTCTACACGCTGTTCGAGGAGGCCTCGCGCACCGGCCTGCCCGTGGCGCGGCCCGCGTTCTTCGCCGAGCCGGCGCTCGGCTGGCTGCGGAGCGTGCAGCACGAGTTCCTGCTCGGCGCCGACCTGCTCGTGCACGCGCCCGCGCTCGCGCCCGCCGGGCGGGTCGAGGGCCTGGCCGACGACGGCGCGCGCTGGCCGCGCGTGCGTGTCGTCGCGGGCGAGGACGACCCCGCGCTGCCGCGCCTGCACCTGCGCGCCGGCGCGATCGTGCCGCTCGGGCCCGTCGTGCAGTACGCCGACGAGCCCGCGCCCGACGCGATCGAGCTGCTGGTCGCGACCGACGCGCAGGGCCGCGCCGAGGGCTGGCTCTACGAGGACGCCGGCGACAGCTACGGCTACACGCGCGGCGAGTTCCGCCGCACGCGCTTCACCGCCGAGACCACCGGCGGCACGCTGCGCGTGCGCGCCCTGGTCGAGGACGGCGACTGGCCGGAGCCCGAAGCCCGCCGCTACACGGTGACCGTCGCGGGCGCGAAGCCGGCGCGCGTCGAGGGGCCGTAGGGCGACGAGCGCCCGGCGGAGGGCCGGCCCGCGCCACGGCTCCGCGGGTGTCGCATCGCCCACATCGAGTACAGGGTGGAGCCGGGAACTTCGGGCTTGACCCGCGCGACGCCTCCCGCGCAGACTGCCGGTCAGCCAAGCCCTCACGGGGACTTGGTCTAAGCCCCCCGGCGCGCGGAAACGCCCGCCGGGGTCTTCCTTTTCCCGCCCCGATGCCGGGATGACACGTGTCGCTCGAGCGCATCGGCTTCTTCGTGGATGGAAGCAACTGGTATCACGCCTGTGTGGCGACCGGACTTCATCGCCTGAGTCGGCTGAACTTCGCTCGCGTGTTCGCGACCCTCGCGGGCCCACGCGCCTGGGTTTTCGCCCGGTACTACGTGGGACGCGTCACTCGCGCGGGTGGTCACCAGCGCGCGCTGAACCAGGAACGCTTCCTCGACACGTTGCGCGCGCAGGACCGGCGGATCTCGGTTCACCTCGGCCGGATCGAGGCTCGGCCTGTCGTCAACGAAGCCGCCATCGAGTTGAAGCGCTACCTCTCGAGCCTGCGCGTCCGCATCGCGCCTGCGGTGTACCGCGAGCTCCTGCGAATTGCCGAGACCTACGATCGCTCGGTGGTCATGGTCGAGAAGGCGGTCGATGTCCAGATCGCCGTGGACATCGTGACGCTCGCCGAGCGCGACGCCTTCGACATCGCCATCCTGCTGTCCGCGGACGGCGACCTCACGCCGGCGGTCGCGGCCGCGCGCGAGAATGGAAAGCGCGTCATCGTGGCGAGCCCGGCGAGAAGCGCCCAGCTGGCCTCGGCGGCCGACCGCTACCTCCACCTGCGTCGGGCGTGGTTCAACGGCCTCTTCGACTGATCCCCTACCGCAGCCGCCTCCGCACCTCCGCCGCGCGGCGCTCGCTGGCCTCGACGCGGGTGCCGTCCTTCAGGCGCAGCACGAGCACGCCGTCCTCGGCGCCGTAGCTCTCGATGGCGTTCACGTTGACCAGCGCGCCGCGGTGGACGCGCACGAACTGCCCGGCGGGCAGGCGCGCCTCGAGTTCCTGCAGCGTGTAGTCCACGAGGTACTCCTTGCCCTCGCTGCGCGCGAGCACCAGCCGGTCGCGCGAGACCACCAGCGGCACGTCGGCCAGGTCCAGCAGCTTCACCTCGCGGCGGTGCCGCACCGGCAGGCGGTTGAGCGGCTGCGCGGACTGCTGCAGCGGCTCGCTCGCCAGCGCCTCGCGCACGGCCGTGGCGTTGCCGCGCCGGCCGCTCTCGCGCTCGGCGCGCACGCGCTTGAGCGTCTCGGCCAGCCGCTCGCGGCGGATGGGCTTGAGGACGTAGTCGAGCGCCGCGATCTCGAACGCCTCGACGGCGTGCTGGTCGTAGGCGGTGACGAACACCACGATCGGCGCGCTCTCGCCCTTCAGGTGCCGGGCCACCTCGAGGCCGGAGAGGTCGGGCATGTGGATGTCGAGGAACGCCACGTCGGGCTTCGCCTTCGCGATCACGGCCAGCGCCTCGGCGCCGTTCTTCGCCGACCCGGCGACTTCGACGCCCTCGTGCTCCTTGAGCATCTTCTCCAGGAACTGCCGGGCGCGCGGTTCGTCGTCGGCGAGGATCACGCGCAGCGTTTCGGTCTTCGTCACCGTGCTTCCTCCTGGCTGGCGAGCCAGCGCATGCGGACCGCGAAGCCGGATTCGGCTCCACCCTTCACGCAGCGCGGGCCCGAGGTCACGCTCGCTTCGTTCCCGGCGAAGCGGCGCACGCGTTGTTCGAGGTTCTCCAATCCCGTGCCGAGGCTGGGGCCGCCGTTGCCGTGCGGCTCGCCGTCGTCGGCGAACTCCAGTTCGATCCACTCGCCGGCGCGCTTCGCGTCGAGCGTCAGGTGCAGCGCGTCGCCGCCGGGCGTGATGCCGTGCTTGAGGCTGTTCTCGACGAGCGGCTGCAGCAGCAGCGGCGGCACCGCCGCCGACAGCAGCGCGGGGTCGCCGGTGTAACGGAACTCGAGCGGGTTCTCGTAGCGCTCGCGCGCGACGCCGAGGTAGTCCTCGACGAACGCGATCTCGTCCGAGAGCAGCGCCGCCGGCCGCTTCCCGGCCTCGACGGTGTAGCGCAGCATGTCGGCGAGCCGTTCGCTGAACCGCGCGGCCGCGGCCGGGTCGGTTTCGATCAGGTAGGCGAGCGCGTTCAGGGCGTTGAACAGGAAGTGCGGCTGCACCTGCGCCTGCAGCGCGCGCAGCTCGGCGCGGGTGGCGGCCTCCTGCAGTTCGACCGCGCTGCGCTCGGCGGCGGCGCGCGCCTCGGCGAGGCGCAGGTTCTCGAGCCGGATGCCGGCCTGGCGCAGCAGCGTGGCGAGCTCGGGCCGCGCGTAGTCGGGCACCGCCCCGGCGTCGGCGGGCTGCGGCGCGCCGTCCTCGGGCCACTCGAGCGGCACGGGCCGGCGCAGGCCGCGCGCGATGCCGGCCTCGACGGCCTCGCGCACCTCGCGGCGGTCGAGCGCCGACAGCAGGTCGCGACCGGCGTCGTCGAACGCGTGCCGCAGGCCCTCGAGGTCGCGGCCGTAGAGCCGGTCGATGCCGCGCTGCACGCGCGTGCGCAGCGGCGCGAACGCGAACGCCAGCACCAGCGCGGCGACGACGCTGAACACCAGCGTCTGCTCGCCGGTCACGTTCGAGAACAGCCGCTGGCCGAGCAGCACGACGCCCAGGTAGATGGCGGCGAGCACGGTGGAGAGCAGCGCGTAGGGCAGCCCGTCGGCGATGAGACGCCGCGGGTCGAAGATCGGGTCGTCGGCGACCAGGTACGCGAACACGAACGGCGCCGTGAGCCAGGCGATCAGCTCGCCGGTGAAGATCGCGCGCTGCGCCGCCGGCGGAACCAGCGCCATGAACCGCGGGTCGGTGGCGACCACGTTGAGCGCGGCGCTCGAGAGCACCGCGAAGCCGGCGAGCAGCGCGAGCACGCGCTGGTGCGCGGCGGGCTGCCAGCCCGGGCCGGAGCGCGCGTAGCGCTCGACCAGCGACAGGATGCCGACCGCGAGCGCGATGGCCTGGTACCAGTTGTAGACGCCCTCGGCCGGGCTCGCGCCGTGCCGCGAGAACGCCAGCCACAGCGCGAGCGGCGCGAGGTAGGCGGCGAGCGTGATCCACAGCCACGGGTTGGCCGCGCGGGTGCCCGGCCGCCAGCGCGAGCGCGGGAACACGGTCATGAAGTGCACGAACGCGGCCGGGTAGAGCCACGAGATCCACTCGTAGGCGCGCAGGTAGCGCTTGAACCCCGCGCCCAGCTCCCCCTGCGGGAACTGGTAGAGGCTCCACATGACGCCGAGTCCCTGCAGCACCGAGAACCACAGGAACACCCACGCGGTCGGCAGGTCGGGGCGGCGCCACACGAGCAGGAACGCCACGAGCGGCGCGGCGACGATCGCGACGATCGGGTAGCCGAACACGCGCAGCCGCTCCCACGTGCTCATCTGCACGGGCGGCACGGTCATCGGCACGAGCGCGCCGTCGCGCTCGACCACGAGCCGGAACGCGTCGCGCGGCATGCCGTGCGCGCGCAGCGTGTCGCGCATGCCGGGCTCGCGCAGGTCGAGCGAGTCCACCATGACGAGCAGGTCGCCCTCGCGCAGCAGGCCGCGCGCGGGCGGGCCGACGATGCGCTCGACCACGCCGCGCGAGACGTACGCGCCGAGGCGCTGGTACGGCGTGTGGGTGAGGAAGCGGGGCAGCGCCAGCGCGACGGCGACGAGGAGGGCCGCCACCGCCAGCGCGCGCCGCGTCCGGGCGTCGGGAGTCACGCGGGGCACCTTCGCACAGGGAGGACGTGCGCCGACAGGCCTTCGGGGGGCCGCGCACGGAGCCCGCCGAAGGACGAGCATGCCCCAGCCGCGTGCGGCCGCGGCCGGCGGCCCCGACGAGCGCGGGCGCGCGCGTGCCCAGCGTCTTGTTCAAGAAGCGCAAAGGTGCGGCGGGCGCGCGGAATGCCGCGCCCGCCGGGGGCTAATTGGGTTCGCCACACCGGGGGGAGTGGCTATACTGCGCGCCGCTCGCGACGGCCCGCGGGGCCAGCCCCTCCGGCCGTGGCGCGCCCGATTCCACGGCGCACCGGCGTTCCCCCGGCGCGCCGCGCACCCAACGGAGGTTTCCTTTGACGTTCGCACGCCGCGCGGCCGCCCTGGCGGGACTCCTCGCGCTCGCCTTCGCCTTCGCCGCCACGGCCCAGACGGCCGCCCCCTCGAAGCCCGCCCCGGCCACGGCCGGCGCCAAGCCCGCCGCGACGCCGGCGGCCCCCGCGACGCCCGCCTCCGACGACGCGCTCGACGCGATCGCGGCGATGGTGAACGACGAGGCCGTGCTCGCGAGCGACGTCGAGGAGCAGCTCTACCTGTACCTGCAGCGCGCGAACGCGCGCCCGGACCAGGCCCAGATCGACACGCTGCGCCGCCAGATCCTCGACCAGCTCGTGGACGAGAAGCTGCTCGTCGCCGAGGCGAAGCGCCAGGGCCTCACCGTCGCCGACGCCGAGGTGGACCGCCAGATCGACCAGGCCATCGCCGACGCCAAGGAGCGCCTGGGCGGCGAGGAGGCCTACCGCGAGCAGCTTCGGCGCGAGAACACCAACGAGGCGCAGCTGCGCGAGAAGTACCGCGGCGAGCTGCGGCGCCAGCTCATGGTGCGCCGCCTCGTCGAGAAGCAGTTCCCGCGCAAGCCCGTGCCGCGGAACGAAGCCGAGGCGTATTTCGCCGCGAACAAGTCCAAGTTCCCGAAGGTGCCCGCCGAGGTGCGGCTGTCGGTCATCCAGCTTCCGCCCGAGCCGGACTCGGCCGCGCTCGCGGCCGGCAAGGCGAAGATCCTCGCGGCGCGCAAGCGCATCACCGGCGGCGAGAAGTTCGCCAAGGTCGCGGCCGAGGTCTCCGACGACCCGGGCTCGAAGGGCGCGGGCGGCGACCTGGGCTTCTTCACGCGCGGGCGCATGGAGCGCACGTTCGAGGACGTCGCTTTCACGGCCCCGGTCGGCCAGCTCAGCCAGCCGGTGCGTTCGCCCTACGGCTGGCACCTCATCGAGGTCATCGAGCGCGACACGCTCAAGACCGCCGCCGGCCGCGACTCGCTCGGCGAGGACGGCAAGCCCGAGCTCGAGGTGCACGCCCGCCACATCGTCGTGCAGGTCACCCCGACGCAGGCCGACGTCGAGCGCACCAAGAAGCTCGCCGACCGCGTGCGCGAGGAGGCCGCGAAGGGCACGAACTTCGCCACGCTGGTGCGGCGCTACAGCCGCTACGACGGCCCGTCGTCGGAGGACGGCGACGTCGGGTTCGTGTCGATGGCGTCGCTGCAGCCGATGATCCGCGCCGGCCTCGACACCCTCGAGGTCGGGCAGGTGAGCGAAGTGCTGCCGAACCAGGCCGGCTTCAACATCTTCAAGGTCACCGACCGGCACCCCGAGCGCGAGTACACGCTCGAAGAGGTGAAGGACGACCTGCCCGACGCGGTCGCGCAGGTGCAGTTCCGCGAGAAGTACGAGGCGTGGCTGGCGCAGCTCCGGACCAGGGCTCAGATCGAGTACCGCTCGTTCTGACCCCGCGACCGCGGGCCCACGGAGGGGCACCGCCCGGCAGGGAGGCTCGATGATCTCGTTCGAGCACGTCACCAAGCGCTACGGAGAGCGCCTGGCGCTCGAGGACGTGACCTGGCGCATGGAGGAGGGCGAGCTGGTGTGCGTCCTCGGCCACAGCGCCGCCGGCAAGACCACGCTGCTGCGGCTCGTCACCCACGAGACGCAGCCCACGTCCGGCAGCGTCACGGTCGGCACGTTCCGCGGCCGGCTGACGCGCGCGCACCGCGCGCTGCTGCGCCGCAAGCTCGGCATCGTGTACGAGGACTTCCGGCTGCTGAACGACCGCAGCGTGTTCGAGAACGTCGCGCTCGCGGTGCGCATCGACGGCCACTTCGCCGACAGCGAGGTGATCCCGCGCACGATGCGGGCGCTGCAGGAGGTCGGGCTGCACGACAAGCAGACGGCGCTGCCGTCGGAGCTGTCGTTCGGCGAGCGCCAGCGCTGCGCCATCGCCCGCGCGATCGTGAACCGGCCCGCGCTCATCCTCGCCGACGAGCCCACGGGGGCGCTCGAGCCGCGCAGCGCCGCCGAGGTGCTGGCGCTGCTCAAGCGCGTGCACCGCGAGGGCGCCGCGCTGATCGTCGGCACGACGCGCCCCGAAGTCGCCGACGCGATCGGCGGCCGCCGCCTCGTGCTGTTCGAGGGCCGCCTCACGTCGGGCGGCGACGGATCGCCCGCGCCGGCCGCCGCGGAACCGCCGGCTCCGGCGGCCGCCGCCCCGTCCGAACCCGCCGCCCCCGCGGCCCCGGAAGGAGCCTGACCGTGCACGCGTTCTTCGTCCGCGAAGCCTGGCGCTCGTTCCGCGCGCACCGCGGCCTCGCGCTCGCCACGATCTTCTCGCTCGCCGCCGCGCTCACGCTGTGCGCGCTGTTCCTGCTCGTCAGCTGGAACGCCAGCCAGGCGCTGCGCGCGATCGGCGACCGCCGCGAGATGGTGGTCTACCTCAAGGACGAGATCACCGACCTCGAGCTGCAGGGGCTGCAGTCCAAGATCGGCGAGCTCTACGGCACCTCGACGTTCGTGAGCCGCGCGCAGGCCTGGGAGGAGTTCTCGCAGCAGGTGGGCGACGCCGAACTGCTGCGCGCCGTGGACACCAACCCGCTGCCGGCGTCGCTCCGGGTCAAGCTCAAGCCCGAGCTGCAGAACTTCGTCTCGATGGACGCGAGCGCGAAGCAGATCGGCGGCTTCCCGGGCGTCGAGGCCGTGCGGTTCGGCGGCGAGTGGGTGCGCCGGCTCGACGCGGTGGACGCCGGCGCGCGCCGCGCGGCCCTCGCGGCGGGCGTGCTGGTCGCGGTCGCGCTCGTGTTCGTGCTGCACAACACGATGCGGCTCACCGTGCTCGCGCGGCGGCAGCAGGTCGAGATCATGACGCGGCTCGGCGCCAGCGACCGGTTCATCGCGCTGCCGTTCCTCATCGAGGCGCTGCTGCAGACGCTGGCCGCCTCGGCCGCCGCGCTCGGCATCGTGTTCGCGCTGCAGCAGCTCCTCGCGCCGCGCATCGAGGGGCTCGTGTTCCTGCCGCCGCTCTGGGCCGGGGCGTTCGTGGGCGGCTCGCTGCTGCTGGCCTGGGTGGTCGCGGCCGTCGCGGTCGCCCGGGTGCTGCGGACCTCGGGCGCATGAGCGCGCGCGCCGCACGCGCCCTGCTCGCCGCGCTGCTGGCGCTGTCGGTCGCGGCGCCGCCCGCGCGGCTCGCCGCCCAGGACAGCCTCGAGGCGGCCAAGAAGCAGGAACTCGAGGAGATCCGCCGCCAGGCCGCCGAGAAGCGCAAGGCCGCGGCCGCGCTCAAGCCGCGCGAGACGCGCGCGCTCGGCGACCTGCGCCGCACCGAGCGCGAACTGTCGTCCTCGCGCACGCGCCTGCGCCGGCTGCAGAACCGCCGCCAGCAGCTGGGCGCGCAGCTCGAGGTCACGCGCGCCAGCCTCGAGCGCAGCATCGCGACGCTCGAGGCGCAGCGCGCGCGGCTGCGCGGGCGGCTCCGGCACATGTACATGACCGGGCCGGCGCGCGAGCTGGAGTACCTGCTCTCGACCGGTTCGTTCGCGCAGATGCTGACGCGCTGGGACTTCCTCAACATGGTCGCCGAGCAGGACCGCATCCTGCTCGAGGACGTGCGCGAGCAGAAGGAGGAGGTCGAGGCCAGCCAGCTCCGGCTCGAGAGCAACCTGAGCGAGGTGCAGGTCAACCAGCAGCGCACGACGCAGGAGTCGAAGAAGCTCGCCTCGCTGCGCAGCGAGAAGGCGAAGACGGTCCGGAACATCCAGTCCGAGCGGCAGTCGTACGAGGCCGCCGCCGCCGAACTGGAGCGCGCCGCGAAGCGCATCCAGTCGCTGCTCGCCCAGCTCGAGCGCCGGCGCCGCGAGGAGGCCGCGCGCGCGCGCACCGAGGGCCGCAACCCGCAGCCCTACAGCGGCGACTTCGCGAAGGGGCTCGGCCAGCTCGAGTGGCCCGTGCGCGGCTCGGTCGTGGGCCAGTTCGGCATCTCGACGCACCCGCGCTTCGGCACCCAGATCCGCAACGACGGCATCGACATCTCCGCCCCGCTCGGCACGCCGGTGTCGGCGGTCGCGAAGGGCCGCGTGGACTTCGCGAACGACGACTACGAGGGCATGGGCGGCGTGATCGTGCTGAACCACGGCGACGGCTACTTCACCGTCTACGGCCACCTCGACGCGGTGCTGGTCTCGAGCGGCCAGGAGGTGCAGCCCGGCGCGACCATCGGCCGCGTCGGCGACGCGGGATCTCTGAAAGGTCCGATCCTGCACTTCGAGGTCCGCAAGGGCTCCTCCGCGCAGAACCCGGAGACCTGGCTGCG
>CAZUEM010000071.1:1922-16651 GCA_964619155.1 uncultured bacterium | reverse complement strand
AGCCGCCGGGCCACGGGCGCGGCCCGCGGGGTCACGGGCGGGGTCCGGCGCCGCCCCGCGCGGCCCGTCCGCGCGCCGCGCGTGAGGGCCCGGCCCCCGCGGCCGATTTGCAGGCCCCGCGCGCTTCGGGTACCGATGGCGGGGAGCCGCGTTTCGAGGCCGCGCCGTCTTCCCCTTCCTCCCGAGGAGGACTCCATGAATCTCGAACGGCTCGTGCCCGCGGTCGGCGACTGGCTGCTCGGCAGCGGCGTGCGGATCGCGCTGATCCTGCTGCTCGCGACGGCGGCGATGGGTTTCGCCCGCGCCCTCTCGCGCCGCGTGTTCGCGACGCTGCAGCGCGACGAGAAGGACCCCGAGAAGCGCAAGCGCACCGACACCCTCGGCTCCTTCGCCTTCTACGTGATGCGGGCGGTGATCCTCGTCGTGGCGGCGCTGATGGTCCTGCGCGAGACCGGCGTCGACGTCGGGCCGATCCTGGCCGCGGCGGGCGTGCTGGGGCTGGCGGTCGGCTTCGGCGCCCAGAGCCTCGTGAAGGACGTGATCAGCGGGTTCTTCATCCTGCTCTACGACCAGGTCCGCGTCGGGGACGTGGTCCAGGTGGCCGGCCGCAGCGGGCTCGTCGAAGCCATCAACCTCAAGATGATTCGCCTGCGGGACCTGGCCGGCAACGTCTCCTACGTGCCGAACGGCGAGATCGGAGTCGTGGTCAACATGACCCGGGAGTACTCCCAGTACGTGTTCGACATCGGCGTCGCCTACCGCGAGGACGTGGACCAGGTCATGCAGGTCGTCCGTGAACTCGACGAGGAACTGCGCGCTGACCCGGCCTTCGCGGCCGACATCCTCGAGCCGATCGAGATCCTCGGCCTGGACCGGTTCGAGGAGTCGGCGGTGGTGATCCGCGCCCGCACCAAGACGGCGCCGATCCGGCAGTGGGCCGTGGCCCGGGAGTTCAACCGGCGCATGAAGCGCCGGTTCGACGAACTCGGCATCGAGATCCCTTTCCCGCACGTGACGCTGTACATGGGCGAGCGAAAGGGGGGCGCGCCCGCTCCCGTGCACGTCGCGCCGGCGGGCGCCGCGGGCGGCCGCGCCCCGGCGCCGTGACGGCCGCCTCCGCGGGCCAGGATGGCGGCTCGTGGCGAGGGCTCGCCCGGCGCCGGCGGTCGAGGTGCCCCCTGACCGCGACCGCGCGAACCCGCGCGGCGATCGGCGGCCGCGCGACGGCGGTGCGCCCCGGCGGTCGCCTCATCCGCCGCGCTCGTCGCCACCCGCCGCCCGCACGCCCGGGGCCGAGAGTCTCATCCCACCGGCCGTCCGGAGCCGCAGCCTCCCCTCGCGGCCCGCGCACGACCGAATGGAGGTTCGCCTGCGTTCGTCCTTCCCGGCGTTCGTCACGCTGCTCCTGCTGCTCGCCGCGCCCGTCGCGGCATCCGCTCCGGATCGCCTTCCCGCCGCCGAGCGCACGCGCGTCGAGTCGCTCGGGGAGGCGTACATCCGCGCGCTCAACGCCGGCGATTCGGGATCGTACGGCGAGTCCGCCCGCGAGTTGTTCGCCGCATCGACGCTGTCCGCACGCGGCGCCGAGGCGATCGCGCGCCAGATGGCGTCCGTGCGCGAACGCTTCGGCGAGCAGGTGTTCCATCACGCCGAGCTCGCCGAACTCGACATGGGCGGGCGCATCAGCCGCGTGCTGCACGTGTACGCCCGTGCGAAGGACGGCGCGAAGTGGAACGACTTCCAGTTCCGGGTCGAGGCCGATCCGCCCCACAGGCTCACCGAGCTGGCGTTCATCGCGGAGGTCTCGGAGCCCGTCTTCGTGCCCAACGGCGACCTGGCGGACCCGGGCGCGCTCGCCTGGCTGCACGCCTACGTGGACCGGCTGGTATCGGGGGACGACCTGTCCGGAGCCCTGCTCGTCGCGCGGGGCGACTCGGTGGTGTTCGAGCGGTACTTCGGCTTCGCGGACTCGAAGCGCACCCGCCCCGTGGACGCGGAGACGCGTTTCAACCTCGGCAGCGGGAACAAGATGTTCACCGCGGTCGCGATCGCGCAGCTGATCGAGCAGGGACGCCTGAAGCTCGAGGATCCCCTCGCGCGCTTCGACCCGGATTTCCCCGATACGGCCCGGGCCCGCCGCGTGACGCTCGGCCACCTGCTCTCGCACACGTCCGGCATCCGCGAGTACTGGACCGCCGAGTACGCCGCGGCGCGGCCCGCGCTCGGGGGCGCACGCGACCTGCTGCCCTGGATCCACCGCGCCGGAGTCTCGTTCGAGCCCGGCGCGCGGCGGGAGTACAGCAACTCCAACTACGCACTGGCCGGGCTCGCGGTCGAACGGGCCTCCGGCACGGACTACCACCGCTACGTCCGCGAGCGCATCTGCGCACCGCTCGCCATGAGCCGGACGGACTCGTATCGGTTCGACGATGCGTCGGTGCCGCTCGCCGAGCCGCTCGAGCGCGGCGGCGACGGCTGGCGCACGCGGCCGCGCACCGGGCGCGGAACCTCCGCCGGCGGCGGCTTCTCCACCTGCCGCGACATGCTGAAGTTCGCGCGCGGGCTGGTCGCGGGGCGGCTCGTCTCGCGCGAGACGCTGGCGTGGATGACCTCGCCCTCGCCGGTGCGCGCGCCCGGCGACTTCGAGTGCGGCTACGGCTTCCTGATCGAGCGCGAGGGCGGCGTGCCGTCGTTCGGGCACGGCGGCATCGCGGCGGGCGTCAACTTCGAACTGCGCCACTACCCGTCGCTCGACGTGACGCTGGTCGTGTTCAGCAACCAGGACAACGGCGCCTACGACGACCTGCGCCGGAACGTGCAGAAGCTGATCACCGGCGCCCGCTGAGGCGCGGCGAGCCGGCGGGGCCGCGGCGGCGGCCCCGCCCCGGTCCTCAGGCCTTCGCCAGGTTCCGCAGCACCGTCTGCAGGATGCCGCCGTTCCGGTAGTAGTCCACGTCCACGGGCGTGTCGAGCCGCGCGATCGCCCGGAACTCGAGCACCGAGCCGTCGTCGCGCTTCGCGCGGATCGTGACCTTCATGCGGGGCTCGAGCTTCCCGGAGAGCCCGAGCACGTCGAACGTCTCGCGCCCGGTCAGCCCCAGCGAGTCGGCGGTCTGCCCCTCCTCGTAGACGAGCGGCAGCACGCCCATGCCGACCAGGTTCGAGCGGTGGATGCGCTCGAAGCTCTCGGCGAGAACGGTCTTCACGCCCAGCAGCAGCGTGCCCTTGGCCGCCCAGTCGCGCGAGCTGCCGGTGCCGTACTCCTTGCCCGCCAGCACCACGAGCGGCGTGCCCGCCGCGCGGTAGCGCTCGCTCGCGTCGAAGATCGGCATTTGCTCGCCGCCCGGCAGGTGCACGGTGACGTTGCCCTCGCTGCCCGGCACGAGCAGGTTCTTGAGCCGGATGTTCGCGAACGTGCCGCGCACCATGACGAGGTCGTTGCCGCGGCGCGAGCCGTACGAGTTGAAGTCCTTCTTCTCGATGCCGCGCTCGGCGAGCCACTTGCCCGCGGGCGAGGCGAGCGCGATGTCGCCCGCCGGCGAGATGTGGTCGGTCGTCACCGAGTCGCCGAGCACCGCCAGCGCGCGCGCGCCGGTGATGTCGCCGACCGGCTTCGGCTCCATCGTCAGGCCCTGGAAGAACGGCGGCTCGTGGATGTACGAGGAGGCCTCGTCCCACGCGTACAGCTCGCCGCCGCCCACGGGGATGGCGTTCCACTTCGGGTTGCCGTCGAAGACGTTGCCGTAGCTCGACGCGAACATCTCCGGCTTCACGCTCGCGGCGACCGCGTCGGCCACCTCCTTCTGCGTGGGCCACACGTCGCGCAGGAACACGGCCTTGCCGTCCGCGCCGGTGCCGAGCGGCTCGGCGTCGAAGTCGATGTCCACCGTCCCGGCCAGCGCGTACGCCACCACCAGCGGCGGCGAGGCGAGGTAGTTCGCGCGCACGTGCGGGTGCACGCGGCCCTCGAAGTTGCGGTTGCCCGAGAGCACCGCCGCGGCGACGAGCTTGCCTTCGTCCACCGCCTTCGCCACCGCCTCGGGCAACGGGCCGGAATTACCTATGCACGTGGTACACCCGTAGCCCACGACCGCGAAACCGAGGTCCTCGAGCGGCTGCATCGTGCCCGAGGCCTTCAGGTACTCGGTCACCACCTTGGAGCCCGGCGCGAGGCTGGTCTTGACGTGCGGCTTCGGCTTGAGGCCCTTCGCCGCGGCCTTCTTCGCGAGCAGGCCGGCGCCGACCATGACCGAGGGGTTCGAGGTGTTCGTGCACGAGGTGATCGCGGCGATCACGACGGCGCCGTGGCCGATGGTGCTCGTCGCGCCGTTCCGCACCTCGGCGGTGCGGGCCGTCTCCTCGTCGCCGAGCCCGAAGCCGCGCTCCTTGACCGGCGCCGTGAGCCCCTTGCGGAACGCCGGCTTCATCTCGCGCAGCGGCACGCGGTCCTGCGGGCGCTTGGGGCCCGCGAGGCTCGCCTCGACCGTGCCGAGGTCCAGTTCCAGCGTGTCGGTGAACTCGGGGTCCGGCGTCGCGTCGGAGCGGAACAGGCCCAGTTCCTTCGTGTACGCCTCGGTGAGGCGCGCGGCGTCGGCGCGGCCGGTGCGCTCGAGGTAGCGCAGCGTCTCGGCGTCCACCGGGAAGAAGCCCATGGTGGCGCCGTACTCGGGCGCCATGTTGGCGATCGTCGCGCGGTCGGGCAGCGACATGGCCGTGAGGCCGGGCCCGAAGAACTCGACGAACTTGTCCACCACGCCCTTCTTGCGGAGCATCTGCGTGACCGTGAGCACGAGGTCGGTGGCGGTGACGCCGTCGCGCAGCTGGCCGGTGAGCTTGAAGCCCACCACCTGCGGGGTCAGCAGGTAGAGGGGCTGGCCGAGCATCACGGCCTCGGCCTCGATGCCGCCGACGCCCCAGCCGACGACGCCGAGGCCGTTGATCATCGTGGTGTGCGAGTCGGTGCCGACGAGCGAGTCCGGGTAGGCCCAGGTCTCGGCGCCCGCCGGCGACGTGAGCACGCCGCGCGCGAGGTACTCGAGGTTCACCTGGTGCACGATGCCCGTCGCGGGCGGCACGACGCGGAAGTTCGAGAACGCCTTCTGGCCCCAGCGCAGGAACTCGTAGCGCTCCTTGTTGCGCTCGAACTCGATCTCGGCGTTGCGCTCGAGGGCGAGCACGTTGCCGAACACGTCCACCTGCACCGAGTGGTCGATGACGAGGTCCACCGGCACGAGCGGGTTGATCTTCTTCGGGTCGGCGCCGAGGCGCTTCACGGCGTCGCGCATGGCGGCGAGGTCCACGACGCAGGGCACGCCGGTGAAGTCCTGCAGGATCACGCGCGCGGGCTTGAACGGCAGCTCGACGGGCTCGGCGCCCCTGGCGCTCCAGGCGGCGATGCGCTTCACGTCGGCCTGCGAGACCTGGTAGTCGTCGCAGTGGCGCAGCGCGGCCTCGAGCAGCACGCGGATGGAGAACGGCAGCCGGTCCAGCGACACGCCGAGCTGCGAGGCGAGCTTGTCGATCCGGTGGACGACGACCGCGCCGGCGGGAGTGGCGAGGGGGGCGCGGGTTCCGAAGAAGTCACGGGAAGAGGCGTTCATGAACGCGTCCTTTCCGATGGGCGGCACACAGGTCCGCCGTGGAGAACGGGAGGTCGCACAGGGACCTCGGTGAACGGGCCGCAGTCTACGGGATGCCGGCCCCCGCGGCCATGGGCCGTTCGGCCCGCCCCCCCGGGGCGCTACATCAGCTCGCGCAGCCGGGCGTAGCCCGACCGGCTGACGGGGAGCTGGCGGCCGTCGCGCAGGATCGCGACGCGGCTGTCCTTGGCGTAGAGCTCGAGGCGCTCGATGCGCTCGACGTTGACCACGTACGAACGGTGCGTGCGCACGAAGCGCGCGGGGTCGAGCCCCTCGGCGAGGTCGGCGAGCGATTCGTGCTTGAGCCACTCCTTCCCTTCGGCGTGGATCGCCACGTAGTCGTCCTGCGCCTCGAGGTAGTCGAGCCGCTCGACCGGGATGACGTGCACCTTCGCCCCGTCGCGGACGAGCAGCCGCTCGACATGCTGCCCCGGCGGGCGCGCGGCGGCGGCGAGCTTCGATGCGCTCGGCGCGGGCGCGGCGGGCGCGCCGCCGGGCGCGGCGGCCGCCAGCCGCTCGCGCACGCGCGCGAGCGCCTCGGCGAGCCGCTCGCGGCCGTAGGGCTTCAGGAGGTAGTCCACGGCGTGCACCTCGAACGCCTTGAGCGCGAACTCGTCGTAGGCGGTCGCGAACACCACCGCCGGCGGGTCGTCGAGCAGTTCGAGCACCTCGAAGCCGTCCAGCTTGGGCATCTGCACGTCCAGAAAGACGAGGTCGGGCTTCGCCTCGCCGATCGCCTTCACGGCCTCGAAGCCGTTCGCGCACTCCCCCGCCACCTCGACGTCCGGGTGCGCCCCCAGGTACTCGCGCAGCAGCGCACGCGCCGGCGCCTCGTCGTCCACGACCAGCACGCGGAGCCTTCTCGCCTCAGGCACGGGGTCCCTCCGTTCGCGCCCCCTCGACGGCGGGCAGGGTGAGCGTCACGCGGAAGCGCTCCCCGTCGCGTACGGCGTCGAGCCGGGCCTCGCGCGCGCCGTGCGCATCGAGCCGGCGCCGCACGTTCTCGAGCCCGAGCCCGGATCCGCGCCGCGAGGGCGCCTCCTCGTCGAGCGGGTTCTCCACCACGATGAGCAGCCGGCCGCCCTCGCGCGCGGCCTCGACCACGATGGTGCCGCCGTCCACGCGGTCGGCGACGCCGTGCTTGACCGCGTTCTCGACCAGCGGCTGCAGCAGCAGCGGCGGCACGGCGCACTCGGCGGCGCCCGGCCCGATGCGGCGGTCGAAGCCGAGCCGCGCGCCGAAGCGCACCTGCTCGATCGCGAGGTAGCGGTCCACGAGTTCGAGCTCCTCGCCCAGCGTCACCGCGTCGCGGGCGCCGAGCGCCAGCGTGCGGCGCAGGAAGTCGCCGAGGCGCTCGCACATGCGGCGCGCGCCCTCGGGGTCGCTGCCCACGAGCGAGGCGATGGAGTTGAGGCTGTTGAAGAGGAAGTGCGGGTTGAGCTGCGCGCGCAGCGCGCGCAGTTCGGCCTCGCGCGCCGAGACCTCGGTCTCGAGCACGCGGCGCTGCGCGGCGTGCGAGGCCTCGAAGGCGAGGAACAGGTAGTGCACGACCGCCGAGACGAGGTACACGGGCAGCCCGGCGGCGAACAGCAGGACCAGCTCGGTGACGATCCCGCCCTGGTCGGGGCCTTGGCCGGTCAGGCGCTGCAGGACGACGGCCCACACCGCGGCCAGCGCGGTCCACACGCCGCTCGCCTGCACGGCGGCGCCGAGCTGCATGAGCAGCGCCGAGCCGACCGGGCGGCCCCCGGTGAGCGGGTTCGCGCGGCACACCCACAGGGCCGAGAGCACGATGAAGCCGTAGACGAGCGACAGCGGCACCGCGAACGCGTGCGAGTGCGCGACCGGCTGCGGCACCACCGCGCGCAGGAACACCGCGAGCGGGATGCCGGCGAAGAGCCCGAGCAGCACGTACAGCGCCAGCCAGATGCGCTGCCGGAAGAGCGGGTGCATGGCCTAGCCGGAGTCCCGCGAACCGGGCCCGCCCGTGTCCTTCGAACCGCGGCTACCGACGCGGATCCGCACCTGGGAGCGCCCCTCGCCGAGCGCGCCGTTCTTGATCTCGACCCCGCCCATCATCACGAACCCGCGCACGACCAGCGTTCCCGTCGCCGCCGTGCCCGGCGCCAGCCGCGCGTTGCTCTCGATGCCGGCCATGACCGGCGTGGCCTCGACCTCGACGCGCCAGTCGTCGGGCACGCGGACGTCGATGCCGCCCCAGATGGCGAACACGTCGAGGACCGCGCGGCCGCCCGCGGCCTGGGCCTGGGTCAGGTCGAGTTCGACGCCGCCCATCACCGCGCTCAACTCGCCGCCGCGGAACGCCTGCGACTCGTTGCGGCGCGTCACGGCGCCCATCACGGCGAACGAGCGCACGTAGTCGTCCGCGTCCGCCTCCCCGGGCGCGGCGCCGGCGACCGCCGAGCCGCGCCAGGCGCGCAGCGTGAGGTGCACGCCGACGAAGATGACGAGCAGCGGGAAGACGAGCTCGACGCCGACGTTGGCCACGTTCAGCGTGTCGAGCAGGAACAACCCGCCGATCACCGTGAGCAGCGCGCCGGGGCCGGGACTCTTCTCCATGCCCCAGCCGGCCAGCTTCATGAGCCCGATCGCGAGCGGCACGAGCGGCCACCAGCGCACGATCGCGTCGGCCTCGAGGACGTCGAGGTTGTCGAGCGTCCACAGGACGCCGAGCAGCATGATCGCCAGCCCGACGATCAGCCGCCCGCTGACGGGGTTAGCGCGCTCGTTCATGGTGCATCTCCCATTCGCGCTCGGGCGCCGCCCCGCGGGCGTCGCGCGCGAGCCAGGTCACGAACGCCCAGCCGAGGAGCGCGGCGGACCCGAGGATCCACAGCGGCCCCAGCACCAGCACGGCCGTCTTGAGCACGGTCGCGAGCATCCTGCCCGCTTCGGGCAGGCGCGTCCACGGCACGAACGCCAGCAGCACGCAGTTCTGGATGACGAGCCACAGGGTGCAGAGCGCGAAGGCGACCTCTCGCGCGCGGCGCAGGCCCGGACGGGCGGAGACCTTCGCGTCAGCCATCGTTCCTCACCTCCTGCTCATCGCGGCCCCGGCCCATGAAGCCGGCGGCGATCGAGCGCACGACCATGCCCATGCCGACCGCGACCAGCGCCAGCGGCCAGCTGTTGCGCCACGACAGGTCCCAGAGCTCGTTCGCGGCGACGTAGAACCAGCCGCCCATCAGCGCGAGCGAGACGCCGTCGCCGATGCCCTTCGCCGTGCGGCTCGCGACGATCTGGCCGATGCCGACCAGCACGACCACGAGCGGCCACCACGCGCGCCACATCCGGAAGGACAGCACGTCGAGGTACTGCAGGAGGATCACGGTGCCCACGGCCACCATGCCGATCCCCCAGAGCAGCCCGCTCAGGCGGTCCTCCTCACGTCCGTGTCGGCTCATGCCCTTCGCCTCCTTCCCGCCGGCCGGCGCGCGTCTCGATCGCGCGCGCCGCCGGTGACGTGCTGGAAGTTACGGACGATCCGCCGCGCCGGCCCGCGGCATTCGGCGAACGGCGGCGGGAGATCGGTGAACGGCGGCCGGCCGCCCCCGCGCGGCGGCCCGCCGGCGCGCGCGGGCGGGCTTCAGGGGCGCGCCGCCGCCCCGCCGTGTCGCGCCCCGCGGCCGCGCACCGCGAGCACGACCGAGCCGATCACCGTGACCAGCGCGAACGCGAACCACTGGAGCGCGTACGAGAGGTGCACTTGCGGATCGGGCAGCGCCGGGCCGGTGCGCGCGAAGCGCGTGGGCTCGCCCGGCTCGGGCAGCGCGACGAGCACCCACGGCGCGAGCCGGTAGGGCAGGTGCTTCGCGACCGAGGCCGAGTCCGGGTCGTGCGTGGACCAGTGCTCGGCGCCGGCCGTCTCGAGGCGCCGCCATTCGGGCATCCCCTCGCGCACCGGCAGCCGTTCGAGCAAGCCGGTCACGCGCCGGGCGCCCGGCTCGGGCAGGCTTTCGGGGTGCGCCGTCCGGCCGTCCCCGGCGCGCAGCCAGCCGCGGTTCACGAGCAGCGCGGTGCCGCCCGGAGTGAAGAACGGGGTCAGCACCTCGACGCCGAGGTCGGCCTTGTGGAAGCGGGCCGAGAGCAGCACGTGGCGCGACTCGTCGTACGCGCCCTCGGCCACCACCTTGCGCCCGGCCTGGCGCGCGAGGGCCTCGTCGCTCGTCGCGAGCGGCTCGGCCGGGGCGGCGAGCGCGGCGGCGTGCGCCTCGGCGAGCGCGCGCCGGGCGAAGTACTTCGAGAGCTGCCAGGCGCCCGCCGCCACGCACACGGCCGTCACGGCCAGCGCCAGCACGCCGGCGAGGGCCGGATGAAGCTTCACGGGGCGGGCTTGGGGGCGGGCGCGGGCAGGTCGAAGGCGACCAGCACCGACTCGAAGCCGCACGCCTTGTGCGCGGCGTCGCAGAACGGCTTGTTGGCCGACTGCCCGCAGCGGCACAGCGACACGGTCGTGCGCCCGCCGAGGCCGAACGGCTTGCCGTCCTGGTCCACCAGCTCGAAGTCGCCCTCGACCCGGAGCGAGCCGTTGTTGCGAACGGTGATGCGCGTGCCTGCCATGGAGTTCCCCTTTCGGACCTGAGCCGAACTTCCGAAACGGCCGCAATCTAGCAGCCCAGCGCCGGGGCCGCGAACGCCGCGTTCGGGGGCCGGGGCGCATCGCCCGGAGCGCCTGCGGGCGCGTCCGTGACAGTTCCGGAAACCCGCCGCGGGAGCCGGGCGTAGTGTGGCTCGCAAGCCGGCCCGGTGGGCCGGCGACCCGGCCCTCGCGGGGCCGGAGTCCGGTCGGCGGAGGCCATCCGCAGAAGGAGGAGTTCGGTGTTCGAGCTGTTGGTCGTGGGCGCCCTGTTCGTCGTCGGCATGGTGGTCGTGGGCGTGCTGGTGACCGTGGCGAGCATCCTGGGGTTCGTGATCGCGCTGCCGTTCAAGATCCTCGGCTGGACCCTCAAGCTCGTCGGCCTGCTGCTCGTCGCGCCCATCCTCCTCGTCGCCGGCCTGCTCGCGGGCGGCGGCGTCCTGCTGGCCCTGCTGTTCGGTCTTCTGCTCCCGCTGGCGCCGGTGGTCGGCCTGGCGTGGCTCGTCTGGTGGCTCGCGACGCGCGGCGAGAAGCGCTCGCAGGCGCGCGTGGTCACGTAACGCACTTCGCTCGACCGGGCGAATCACGAGGGCGGCGCTCCCCCCGGAAGGGACGCCGCCCTTCGTGCGTCCGGCGCGCGCGTCAGCCGCGCAGGCCGAGCATGCGGACGAGCACGCCGAGCAGCGCCGAGCCCACGAGCACCGTGCCGTTGCCGGCGCGGCGCGAGAGCAGCGCCGCGAACGCGACGGCCGCGATCGCCCAGCCGATCGCGTCGTGCAGCCCCGAGCGCGCGAGCGAGATCACGGCGGCGGCCATCACGCCGGCGATGGCCGGCTTGAGCCCGGCGAGGAACGCCTTCACCGCCGGATGCTCGCGCACGCGCTCCATCGAGGTGGCCAGCACGAGCGCCAGCAAAAAGCCCGGCGCGAACACCGCGGCGGTGCCGAACAGCGCCCCCGCGAGTCCCGCGACGCGGTAGCCCACGAACGTCGCGGTGATGACCACCGGGCCCGGCGTCACCTGCCCGAGCGCGATGGCGTCCACGAACTCGCGCGCGCCGATCCAGCCGGAGTGGACGAGCTGGCGCTCGAGCACCGGCACCATGACGTAGCCGCCGCCGAACGTGGTCGCGCCGGTCGCGAGGAAGACGCCGAACACGTGCCCGAACGCCTCGAGCCGCGAGCCGGGGGCCGCGCCCGGCAGCGCCGGCAGCACGAGCGGCGCGAGCGGCACGAGCGCGGCGAGCCGCGGCGCGACCAGCGTGCGGACGAGCGAGAGCGCGCCGAAGAGCAGGATCACCTCGGGCGCGCCGAAGCCGAAGCCGGCGACCGCGACCGCGGCCACGAGCGCCGCGAGCAGCGGCCCCCGCGCGCGCCAGGCGGCGTCGAGCGCGCCTTCGCCGTCACGGCGGCCGGCGAGCCGGGCGGCGAGCGAGACGGTGACGGCGGCGACGACCGCGACCACGGCCGGCGAGAGCCCGACGAGCGCGGCGTCCACCACCATGACGCCGCGCAGGGCTTCGTAGAAGAGGGCGAACGTCAGCATGAGCAGGAAGCTCGGCAGCACGTAGCCGCCCATGAGCAGCGCCGCGCCCGGCCAGCCGCCGAGGCGGTAGCCGAGCAGCGCGAGCGCGTTGTTCGCCATCGCCCCGGGCAGGCTCTGGCCCAGCCCCGCGGCCTCCGTGTACGCCTCGTGGCTCACCCACTTCAGGCGGTCCACCAGCTCGCGCTCGATCGCCGCGATCACGGCCATCGCGCCGCCGAAGGCGACGAGCCCCATGCGCAGGCCCTGGCGGAAGAGCGTCACGAGCGGGATCGTCGCGCCCGCGGGCGGGGCATCCGGCCCGGCCGGCCCGGGCGGCGCGGCGCGGCGCTCGAGCACGAGGACGATGCCCGCGAGCGCGAGCACCGCGAACGCGTACGTCCAGCGCGGGTCGGGACGCACGAGGTCGCCCGCCGCGAGCACGGCGCCGGCGAGCGCCGCGGCGACGAGCCAGCTCCTCCCCCGGGTGAGCGCGATCATGCGCGCGCGCTCTCCCGCATCACTCCGCCGCCGCCGTGTCGCGCACCGCCCCCGCGCGGATGGCCTCGCGCAACGCCGCCCACGCGGCGGGCTCGACCGCCGCCCGCACCGCGGTCGCGGGGGCGGCCAGCGCCTGCTCGCGCATGCGCGCCGCGCGGCCCTCCGGGTCGGGGTGCGTCGAAAGCAGTTCGGGCGGCCGCGCGCCCTTCGTCTCGCCGGCGAGGCGCTCGAGCATCGCCGCCATGGCCTTCGGCTCGATGCCGGCCGCGCGCAGCCGCGCGAGCCCGCCCTCGTCGGCCTCGCGCTCGGCGGCGCGCCCGAACGACAGCTCGCCGAGGACGCGCACGGCCTCGACGCCGCCGCCCAGCACGTCGGCCGACTGCCCGCCCGCGAGCGCGGCGAGGAAGCCGAGCGAGGCGCGCTGGAAGAAGACGCGCGTCACGTGCCGCCTCGTCACGTGCTCCATCTCGTGGGCGAGCACCGCCGCCAGTTCGTCGCCGTCGCCCGCGAACGCGAGCAGGCCGCGGTTCACCACCATGTGGCCGCCCGGCGCGGCGAACGCGTTCACCTCGGGGCGGTCCGCGACGGTGACGCGGAACGTGTAGGGCGACGGGCTCGCCTCGGCGAGGCGCGCGACCACGCCCTCGACCACCGCGCGCACCGCCGGGTCCTCGATGCGCTGGCGTTTCGGGACCGCGGACTCGACCACGGCGGCGCCGAAGCGGTCCTCCCACTCGACCGGCACCTGCATGGCGATCAGCCCCGCGAGCCAGGGCAGCGCGGCGAAGAACGCCACGGCGCCCGCGAGCAGCCCGACGATCACGGTCACCGCGACGCGCGTGCCGCGGGAAGCGGCGCGCACCCCGGCGAGCGCGGGCGCGGCGCGGCGAAGTTCAGCCGCGAAAGTGGGGCTCGTCACCGAGAGCATCTCCTGCGCGCCCTCGCGCTCGAGGTTCACGACGTCCGCCGCCCACTCGCCGCCGCGGCGGCGCACGTCGCGCCACGGCCAGAACTGGTCCTCGGCGGCGGTGTCGATCATCAGGCCGTCCGGGCGGACGTGGACGCGGGCCTCGATGCCTTCGGGCCGCGCGGCGGTGTGGAAGCGGGCGGGGTGCCCGCCGGGCAGCAGGTCGCTCACGGTTCTCCTCCGGGTCGGTCGCTTGCCCGCGCGGCTCGGGCCGCGCCATCTTAGGGCGGGTCGGGCGAATCGCCTACCTCGCGAAGCACGCGGCGCGGACGCGCGGACCAGGAGACGGGCATGAACCCTCGCATGCGGGCACTGCTTCTCGCCGCCCTCGCGGCCGCGGCCCTCGCGGGCTGCGTGCCGCGCGCCGCCGACCCCGAACTGGCGCGCTGGGAGGCGCGGGCACGCGAGGTCACGGTCACGCGCGACGACTGGGGCATCGCCCACGTGCGCGCGCGCACGGACGCCGGCGCGGTGTTCGGGATGATCTACGCGCAGGCCGAGGACGACTTCCGGCGCATCGAGGACAACTACCTCGACGCGCTCGGGCGGCGCGCCGAGGCCGAGGGCGAGGGCGCGATCTGGCGCGACCTGCGCATGAAGCTGTTCGTCCGGCCCGACTCGCTGCAGGCGCGTTACGCGGCGAGCCCGCCGTGGCTGCGCGAGCTGATGGACGCGTGGGCCGACGGCCTCAACTACTGGCTGCGGCGTCACCCGCAGGTGAAGCCCAGGGTCATCACGCGCTTCGAGCCGTGGATGGCGCTGTCGTTCACCGAGGGCAGCATCGGCGGCGACATCGAGACCATCTCGCTCCGCGAACTGGAGCGCTTCTACGGCGGCTCGCCCGAGAGCGCGCTCGCCGCGGCGGCGGGCGCCGCGCGCGGGGCGGCGCTCGCGGCGGCGGCGGGCGCGGCGGCAATCGCGGCGGCGGAACCGCCCGATGAGCCGCGCGGCTCGAACGGCATCGCCATCGCGCCCGCGCTCACCCGCGACGGCCACGCGCTGCTGCTCATCAACCCGCACACCTCGCTCTTCTTCCGCTCCGAGCTGCAGATGACGAGCGACGAGGGCCTGAACGCCTACGGCGCGGTGACATGGGGGCAGTTCTTCGTCTACCAGGGCTTCAACGAGCGCGTCGGCTGGATGCACACGAGCAGCGGCGTGGACGCGATCGACGAGTGGGCCGAGACGGTCGTGCGCAAGCCCGAAGGCCTCTTCTACCGCCACGGCGGCGCGCTCCGTCCGCTCGCGGAGGAGCGCGTGACGGTCCCCTTCCGCACCGACACCGGCATGGCGAGCCGCACGTTCACGGTCTGGCGCACGCACCACGGGCCCGTCGTGCGGGAAGCGGATGGCCGCTGGGTGAGCGTCCGGCTCATGCACGAGCCGGTGAAGGCGCTGATGCAGTCGTACGGCCGCACGAAAGCGCGCAGCTGGACCGAGTACCGTGAGCTCATGGAGCTCAAGGCGAACTCCTCCAACAACACGGTGTTCGCCTCGGCGGACG
>CAZUEM010000071.1:0-1822 GCA_964619155.1 uncultured bacterium | reverse complement strand
CTCATGGAGCTCAAGGCGAACTCCTCCAACAACACGGTGTTCGCCTCGGCGGACGGCGACATCGCCTACTTCCACGGCAACTTCGTGCCGCGCCGCGACCCGCGCTTCGACTGGCGAAAGCCCGTGGACGGCGCGGACCCGCGCACCGACTGGCGCGGCCTGCACGAGGTGAAAGACTGCCCGAACCTGCTGAACCCCGCGAGCGGCTGGCTCTACAACGCCAACAACTGGCCGTACTCCGCGGCCGGGTCCGCGAGCCCGAAGCGCGAGGCCTTTCCCGCCTACATGGAGAAGGGCGGCGAAACGCCGCGCGGCGTGCACGCGCTGAAGCTGCTGGAGGGAAGCGGCGACTGGACGCTCGAGTCGCTGCGCGCGGCGGCGTTCGACCCGTGGCTGCCCGGCTTCGCCGCGCTCGTGCCGCCGCTTCTCGCGGCGTTCGACGCGCTGCCCGCGGCCGACCCGCGGCGCGCGCGCCTCGCCGAGGCCGCGGACTCGCTGCGAGGCTGGGACTGCCGATGGGCCGAGCGCTCGGCGCCGATGACGCTCGCGGCTTTCTGGGGCGACCAGATGTGGCGCGACTGGACGGCGGCCGCGCAGTCCGCCGACATGGCCGTGTACGACTACCTCGTCGCGCGCGTGCCGCCCGGGGCGCGGCTCGCGGCGCTCGCGGCGGCGACCGACACGCTGGCCGCGCGCTTCGGCTCGTGGAAGACGCCGTGGGGCGAGGTGAACCGCTTCCAGCGCCCGACGAGCGGCCGCGGGAACGCGTTCGACGACGCGGCGGCCAGCCTGCCGGTGCCGTTCGCCTCGGGCCGCTGGGGCTCGCTCGCCTCCTTCGGCGGCCGGCTCGATCCGGGCACGAAGCGGCTCTACGGCACGGCCGGGAACAGTTTCGTCGCCGTCGTCGAGTTCGGGCCGCGCGTGCGCGCGCTCGCCGTCATGGCCGGCGGCGCGAGCGGCGATCCGCGCTCGCGCCACTTCACCGACCAGGCGCCGCGCTACGCCTCGGGCCGGCTGCGCGAGGTCTACTACTACCCCGAGCAGCTGCGCGGGCACACCGAGCGCACGTACCGGCCGGGGCGGTAGCGGCCCGGCCGGGCCCGCTCGAACCGGGGCCCCGGGCGGCCGCGGCGTCCGCCCGCACGCCGGCCTTGCGCCCGGGCCGCCCCTCCCTCATTCTCCCCCGGCTCCGAAACCCACCGGCCTCACCCGCGCGCCCCGCGCGCCCCTCCGGAAGCGAGAACGCACGCATGGCAGCCGATCCCTCCCGCCCGTTCGTCTACGTCATGAAGGACCTCCGCAAGGTGGTCCCGCCCAAGCGCGAGATCCTCAAGGGCATCTGGCTGTCGTTCTACTACGGCGCCAAGATCGGCGTGCTGGGCCTGAACGGCGCGGGCAAGAGCTCGCTGCTCCGGATCATGGCCGGCGTAGACCAGGACTACCTGGGCGAGGCGTTCCTCGGGAAGGGCTACACGGTCGGCTTCCTCGAGCAGGAGCCCACGCTCGACCCCGCCAAGACCGTTCTGCAGAACGTGCAGGACGGCGTCGCCGACAAGATGAAGGTCGTGAACCGCTGGAACGAGATCAGCGCGAAGTTCGCCGAGCCGATGAGCGACGAGGAGATGGAGAAGCTGCTCGCCGAGCAGGCGAAGGTGCAGGACCAGATGGACCACATGGGCCTCTGGGACCTCGACCGCCACCTCGAGATCGCCATGGACGCGCTGCGCTGCCCGCCCGGCGACGCCGACGTCACGAAGCTCTCGGGCGGCGAGCGGCGCCGCGTGGCGCTGTGCCGGCTGCTGCTCAGCAAGCCCGACCTGCT
>CAZUEM010000070.1:0-16748 GCA_964619155.1 uncultured bacterium | reverse complement strand
CTGCGGCGGCGCCTCGGCGGCTGACCTTCAGCGGGCCCGGCGGCCGCTCTCGCGCCAGAGACGCACGAACTCGGGGAACGCCCGCAGGCGCCCGGGCCGCCACGCGGTCGAGACCAGTTCGAGCACGAGCCAGCCCGCGTAGACGAAGCAGATCTCCTCGCGCCAGTGGGGCACGAGGAACTGCGCGAGCCACAGCCCGAAGAGCCCGAGCGCCTCGTAGCCGTGGAAGTCGAAGTTCGCGAGGATCACCACGCCGAGCGCGCTCTGCAGGAGCGTCAGCAACAGCTCCACGCGGTGCTCGTGCAGCGGGATGCTCGACGGCTCTCCGCGCGCGAACGAGTAGACGATCGGGATCATCGCCGCGAGCACGGTCCACTGGTTCACGTTCGAGGACGCCATGTTCATGAGCGCCATGCCCGCCTTGTGACGGCTGCGCGCCCAGTAGAAGGCGCTCGTCTTCTCGGGCATCTCGGACAGGAACGGCGCGACCCACTGCACGAACACGAACGTCGAGACGCCGAGCGTGGCCGCGAGTCCCTTCATGCTGTCGAGGAACGGCGACGCGGTGAAGAAGAGCGCCACGCCGCCGCCCAGGAAGAGCGCGATCACGCCGAGCCGCCGGCGCGGCTCGGGCAGCGCGAGCACGGCGCGCACGACGCGCGGGGCGTCCTCGGCCGCCTCGTGCTCGGCGGGGGGCATGCGCTGCAGCAGGCCGAGGTAGGCGCCGTACATCGCGAGCAGCACGCCCGCGTCCACGAGGTCGAGCGTGCCCTTCCAGATGATCCACGCGAACCACGCGAGCGGCGGCGCGAGGCCGGCGACCGTGGCCGCGTGCTCGCGGTCGAGCCGGATCGCGGGCAGCCACCGGCGGCCGCCGCGGGCGCGCTCGCTGAACATGAACACGACCCAGATCATCGGCCAGCCGACGCCGGTCAGCAGCCGCAGCGCGCCGGTGAAGTTCGCGGTCATGAGCGGAACGTCGCCGCGCCAGGCGATCACGGCCTCGACGGCGAACTCGGGCAGCGTCTGCAGCCAGGCGAGCAGCGCCAGCGCGAGACCCTGCGAGATGTAGAACTGCGCGCCCTCGGCGGCCCACGCCATGACGAACGCGCTCATCAGCACGGACGGGAACGTCCAGATCGCGTGGAGCGCGGTCCGGGCGGCCTGCTCCGGGGTCATGCCATGCGGGTCGATCACGATCAGCTCCGCGAACGGTTGCGTGCGTTTCGAGACGGGCGATAGTGTGCGGCTCCGATGGCATCGTCAAGACGACCCGGTTCCGCGGCGGCCGTGCGCGCGCTGTGCCGCTACGCCGCCGCGATGACGCGGCGCGACTTCGCGGCCGCGCGCACGGCGCTCGCCGCGGCGCGGCGCGCCCGCGCGAGACGCGCCGCGGCCGAGGAGGCCGCGCTCATGCTCATGCTCTACGCGGGCTACCCGGCGGCGCTCGAGGGCCTGCGCGTGCTGAACGAGGCCTGGCCGGGACGTCCGCGCCCGCGCCGCGAGGGCTCGCGCGCGGACTGGCTGCGCCGCGGCGAGGCGCTCTGCCGCCGCGTCTACGGCCCGGCGTACGCCCGGCTCCTGCCGGCCGTGCGCGCGCTGCACCCCGACCTCGCCACGTGGATGGTCGAGCACGGGTACGGCCGCGTGCTCGCGCGCCCCGGGCTCCCGGCGAAGGAGCGCGAGCTGGTGACCGTGGCCGCCCTCGCCGCGCTGGGCTGGGAGCGCCAGCTGGTCAGCCACCTGCTCGGGGCGCTGCGCACGGGCGCGCGCGAGCGGGAGGTCGAGGCGGCGCTGCTCGCGGGGCTCGCGGGCTCGGGCGCGGCCGCTCTCGCCGCGGGCGAGGCCGCGTGGCGGCGCGTGCTGGCCGCCGACCCGAAGTGGCGGGCGCGGCGCACGGGCGCGGTGTCCTGAGCGCGGCGCCGGCGCCCCGCGAGGCCGCGGCCGGAACTCCGGGGGAACCGCGGGGGCCTCGCCCGCATCGCAGCCGCCGTGCCCGTTCGCTTTGACCCCCGTTCCGGCCCCGACCTAGGATGCCCCGGCATGCGCACGCCCCCCCGCGATCCCGCCCCCGCGAAGCCCGACCACGCCCGAATCGCGGGGCGCGGCCGGTGACCGCGGGCACCCTCGCCGTCCGCGGCCGCCTGCGCGGGGCGCCCGGCACGCCCACCGAGCGGCTGCACGACCCGCTCACGACCGACCTGCTCGCGGGCGGGCCCGTGGCGCGCGAGCGTTTCGCGGGCGGCTGGACCGACACGGCCGCGGTGCGCTCGCTCGCCGAGGCCAAGCGCGCTCCGCTCGAGCCGGCGCTCGCGCGCGCGATGGCCGACTACCACCGCCGCCTCGGCGCCGGGGCGGCCTCGCTCGCGAACCTGGAGCGCCTCGCGCGCGGCGAAGCGGTCGCGACCGTGGCCGGCCAGCAGCCCGCGCCGCTCGGCGGGCCGCTCTACTCGCTGCACAAGACCGCCTCGGCCGCCGGGTTCGCCGCCGCGGTGGCGGAACGAACCGGCATCCCGGCGGTGCCGCTCTTCTGGATGCACGGCGAGGACTCCGACTTCGCCGAGATCCGCCACGCCACCGTCGCCGACGCCGCGCTCGTGGTGCACGACCTGGCGCTGCCCGACGCGGCGCACGCCGACGGGGGACTCGTCGGCGCGATCGCCGCCGCGCCGCTCGCCGAACTGACCGAGGCCGCGTGCGCGCACTGGGCCGGGCTGGCCGGCGGGGCGGAGGCGGCCGCGCTCGCGCGCGGGGCCCTCGCGCACGCGCGCGACCTCGGCGAGGCCACCAGCGCGCTGCTGCTCGCGCTCTTCGCCGGCCAGGGCCTGGTCGTGATCGACCCTCGGCTGCCGGAGTTCCGCGCCGCCGCGCGGCCGGTGATCGAGCGCTACCTCGCGAACGCCGACGCGCTGCACGCGGCCGCGCACGCCGCCGGCGGGCGGCTCGAGGCGCTCGCCGGCCGCCGGCCGCTCGCCGAGGGCGCGCTCGAATCGTTCGTCTTCGAGATCGCCGGCGGCGGCCGCCGCAAGCTCTCGGCGGCCGAAGCGCGCGCGCGCGGCGCGGCCGCGGTGCTGAGCCCCAGCGTCGCGCTGCGTCCCGCGGTGCAGGACGCCGTGTTCCCGACCGTGGCCATGGCGTGCGGGCCCGGCGAGATCGCCTACCTCGCGCAGTTGCGCGAGGTGTTCGAGGGCGTCGGGGCGCGGCCCGCGATGCCGGTGCCGCGCTTCGGCGCCACCTGGCTGCCGCCCGAGGCGCTGGAGCTCGCGGCGGCGGCGGGCGCCGAGCCGTGGGAGGTCGTGACCGCGGCCGACGCGGTCCTCGCGCGCGTCGCGCAGCATCGCCTGCCGCCCGAGCTCGAGGGCGAGCTGGTGCGCGCCCGCGCCGCCGCGCTCGACGGGCTCGAGCGCTTCGGCGAGGCCTCGCGGGCGCTCGACGCGAGCCTGCCGCAGATGGTCGAGTCGGCGCGCGGCAAAGTGGACTACCAGTTCGCGCGGCTGCACGAGGGGCTCGTCGGCAAGGTGCGCTCGCGGCTCGACCGCGAGCACCCGGCGTGGCGGCGCCTGCGCTACGTGCTGCTGCCCGGCGACCGGCTGCAGGAGCGGCGGCTGGCCTCGCTCGAGCCGGTGGCGCGACGCGGCGCCGGCGTGGTGGGCGGGCTCTGCGAGGCGGCCGCCGAGCACGCCATGCTCGCCGCGACGGGCGTCCACGAACACTGGCTGCTGGAGGCGTGATGGCGAGCGAGGCGCTGTTCTTCGGCGCGCACCCGGACGACATCGAGCTCACCTGCGGCGGGCTGGCCGCCCTGCTCGCCAAGCACGGCCACGCGGTCGCGCTCGCCGACCTGACGCGCGGCGAGCTGGGCACGCGCGGCGACCCGGAGACGCGCGCGCGCGTGGCCGCGGCCGCGGCGCGGGCGCTGGGCGCGGCCTCGCGCGAGTGCCTCGGGCTCCCGGACGGCGGCCTCGACCGCCACGACCGCGCGCAGCTCGCGGCCGTGGTCGCGTGCATCCGCCGCCACCGCCCGGCGCTGGTGGTCGCGCCGCACCGCGACGACGACCACCCCGACCACGTCGAGGCCTCGCACCTCGTGACCCGGGCCTGCTACCTCGCGGGACTCGCGAAGTACCCCGCCGAGGGCGGGCGCTGGCGGCCGGCGCGGCTGCTCCACGCGCTCTACCGCGGCGATGCGCGCGCGACGCTGGTCGTGGACGTGACGTCCGTGTGGGCGCAGCGCACGGCCGCGCTCGAGGCGCACGCGAGCCAGCTCGACCCGGCCGCGGGCGAATCCACCTATCTCACCGCCCCGGGCTTCCGCGCCGAGATGGAGGCGCGCGCGCGCGTCTTCGGCGCGCTCGCCGGCGGCACGTTCGGCGAGGGCTACCGCAGCCGCGGCCCGCTCGCGCTCCGCGACGCGCGCGCGCTGCTCTCCCCGGGAGGAGGCGCCGCATGAAGAAGACCGCCCCGAAGCGCCCGGCGCGCCGCACGTCGCGCGCGCGCCGCCCGATGCGCATCGGCATCAGCTGCTACGCGCACTTCGGCGGCAGCGGCGTCGTCGCGAGCGAACTCGGCCTCGAGCTCGCCAAGCGCGGCCACGAGGTGCACTTCATCGCCTCGCGGCTGCCGTTCCGGCTGCGGCAGTTCGAGTCGAACGTGTTCTTCCACGAGTCGAGCCCGGCCTACTACCCGGTGTTCGAGGAGGCGCCGTCGAACCTCGCGCTCGCGGCCAAGATGGTCGAGGTCGCCGAGAACTACAGCCTCGACGTGCTGCACGTGCACTACGCGATGCCGTTCGCGACCAGCGCCTACCTCGCCCGGCAGATGCTGCTGCCCCGGCACCTCGGCGTGGTCACGACCCTGCACGGCACCGACATCACGGTGGTGGGGGCGGAGCCGGCCTACTACCGGGTCACGCAGTTCGGGATCGAGTCCAGCGACCGGGTGACGGCCGTGAGCCGCTACCTCAAGGAACGGGCCGAGGCGACGTTCGGGACCCGGCGTCCCATCCAGGTGATCTACAACTTCGTGGACCCGGACGTCTTCGCCCCCCGCAAGGGCGGCCGGCTGGGCCTTGCCGCGCCCGGCACCCGGGTCCTGATGCACGCCTCCAACTTCCGCGCGGTCAAGAACATACCGGTGATCATTCAGATGTTCGCCGAAGTCCGGCGCCGGATGCAGGCGAAGCTGGTCATGATCGGGGACGGCCCCGAGAAGCCCGGGGCCGAGCAGATGGCCCGGGAGCTGGGGGTGCACCGGGACGTGCTGTTCCTGGGCAACCAGGACTGCATGGAGGAGTTGCTGCCGCTTGCCGATGTATTCGTACTACCGAGCTCGTCGGAGAGCTTCGGCCTCGTGGCCCTCGAAGCCATGAGCGCCGAGGTGCCGGTCATTGCCTCCAACGCGGGGGGCCTGCCGGAGGTGGTGGAGCACGGCTTCACCGGCTTCCTCCACGATCCCGGGAACGTCGCCGGCTACGTGGAATCGGCGCTCAAGCTGCTCGGCAACGAGCGGCTGCGGCGGGCGATGGGCCGGCGGGGGCGGCGCGTGGCGCGCGAGCGCTTCGGGGCCGAGGAGATGGTGCAGGAGTACGTGAAGGTCTACGAATCGCTGCGCTGAGAGGGAAGTCGAGCATGCTCGGAGCGCGCAGGCGCATCGCCCTGCTGGCGGAAGGCCACTTCAGCCCGACCGACGCCAAGACGGCCGTCGGCGTGCTTCGCTACCGCTCGGACGAGGTGGCCTGCGTCGTGGACTCGACGCGCGCCGGCCGCACCGCCGCCGAGTGCGCGGGCGTGGGCGGGGACCTGCCCGTGGTCGCGGACGTCGCCGCGGCCGCGGCGCACGGCGCCGACACGCTGCTCGTCGGCATCGCGCCGCAGGGCGGCGGCCTGCCCGCCGCCTGGCGCCCGGCGATCGGCGGGGCGCTCGAGCGCGGCTGGGACGTGCTCGCCGGGCTGCACGCCTTCCTCGGCGACGACCCCGAGTTCGCGTCGCTCGCCGCGGCCAGCGGCGCGCGCATCCACGACGTGCGGCGGCCGCCGGCGCGCCGGCCCATCGCGGCGCGGCGCGCGGCCCGCACCGGGGCGCTGGTGGTGCTGACGGTCGGCAGCGACTGCAACGTCGGCAAGATGACCGCCGCGCTCGAGGTGTGCGACGAGCTGCGCCGGCGCGGCGTGCGCGCGGCGTTCGTGGCGACGGGCCAGACCGGCATCTTCGTCGCCGACGCGGGCGTGGCGGTGGACGCGGTGGTCTCCGACTTCGTGGCCGGCGTCGCCGAGGAGCTGGTCGCGGCCGCGGCGGAGGACGCCGACGTCGTGCTGGTCGAGGGCCAGGGATCGCTCTTCCACCCGGGTTACTCGGGCGTGTCGCTGTCGCTGCTGCACGGCGCCTGCCCGGAAGCGATGATCCTCTGCCACGAGGCGGGGCGGACGCTGCTGCGCACGGCCGACGACGCCGAGCCGATGCCCATCCGGCCGCTGCCGGAGCTGGTCGCCGAGCACGAACGCCTCGCCGGCTGGATGCGCCCCGCGCGCGTGCTCGGCGTGGCGCTGAACACCCGCGCGCTCGGCCCCGCCGAGGCGGCGCGCGCCGTCGCCGACGCCGCGCGCGAGACCGGCCTGCCGGCCACCGACCCCGTGCGCTTCGGCGCCGGGGCGCTCGCCGACGCGCTCACCCGCAGCCTCGAGGAGCGGACCGCCCGTGCGCCTGCACGCTGAGCTCCTGGAGCTGCGGACGCGGCACGAGTTCCGGATCGCGCACGGCGCGCACCGGCACTACCGGAACGTGCTCGTGCGGCTCGAGCACGACGGGATCACCGGGCTCGGCGAGGGCTCGGCCTCGCACTACTACGGCGAGAGCTACGAGAGCATGCGCGGGGCGCTCGACGCGTGGGCGCCGCTCCTCGGCGACGACCCGTTCGCGCTCGAGGCGATCGGGGCGCGGCTCGACGCGGCGCTCATGGGCAACGGTTCGGCGCGCGCGGCGCTCGAGATGGCGCTGCACGACTGGATCGGCAAGAAGCTCGGCCTGCCGGTGTGGAAGCTGCTCGGCCTCGACGCCGCCGCCGCGCCGGTCTCGTGCGTGACGCTCGGCATGGCGGGCCCCGAGGAGATGGAGCGCAAGCTCGACGAGGTGCTCGGCTTCCCGGCGATCAAGGTCAAGCTCGGCGCGCCCGGCGACGTGGACAACCTGAAGCGCATCCGCCGCCGTTACGCGGGCCGCCTGCAGGTGGACGCGAACGCGGCGTGGAGCGCCGCCGACGCGGTGCGCGTGCTGCGCGAGATCGAGCCGCTCGGCATCGAGCTCGTCGAACAGCCGGTGGGGCGCGGCGACCTCGACGGCCTGCGCTGGGTGCGCGAACGCAGCCCGATCCCGGTGTTCGCCGACGAGAGCTGCCACCGCCTCGCCGACATCGGACTGCTCGCCGGGCGCGTGGACGGCGTCAATCTCAAGATCATGAAGGCCGGCGGGATCCGCGAGATGCTGCGCATGATCCACGCCGCGCGCGCGCACGGCATGAAGATCCTGCTCGGCTCGATGATCGAGTCGAGCCTCGGTCTCTCGGCCGCGGCCCAGCTCGCGCCGCTCGCCGACCACCTCGACCTCGACGGCCACTGGCTGCTCGCCGACGACCCGTTCGACGGCGCCCCGCGCGAGCTCGGCGTGATCGCGCCGAACGACCGCCCGGGCCTCGGCGTGGTCCCCGCGGGAGGGGCGCGATGAGCCTCCGCCTGCGCGTCTACGTCGGCGTCACGCTGCTCGCGGCGCTCGCGTTGCTGGCCGCGAACGTGCCGCCGATGCTGCACCTGGACTGGGGGCACTTCGTCGCCTGGACCGTCATCTGCCTCGTCTCCGAGACGATGTGGACGCAGAACCTCTCGGGCGCGGGCACGTGGAGCCTCGCGGCCGCGGCGAGCCTGGCGACCGTCGTGCTGTGGGGCACCGAGGCCGGCATGTGGATCGGCGCGCTGAGCACGCTCGCCGCCGACCTGTTCGTGGCCCGCAAGCCGTGGGTGCGCGCGGCGTTCAACGCGGGGATGATCGCGGTGACGTCGTGGATCGCGGGCGTGCTGTTCGAGCTGCTGGGCGGCCGCGCCGCGCTGCCGGTGGCCGCCGGCGGCGCCGAGCTGGTGCCCGGCTCCGCGCCGGCGCTGGTGATCTCGTTCGTGGCGCTGGCGCTGGCCTACTTCGCGATCAACCGCGCGATGGTGGCGCTGGCCGTCGCGTGGTCGGGCGGCCGCGGCTGGTGGCGCGTGCTGCGCGAGGACTGGCTGTTCGTGGCCCGTCTCGAGCTGGACGCCTCTTCGTTCATGCTCGTGCCGCTCATGGTGATCTCGTACATCGCCATCGGCTACCCGGGCGTGCTGCTGTTCTTCGCGCCGCTGTTCATGCTGCTGCAGTCGGACCGCCGCTACCACGACCTCCGGAAGGCCGAGGAGCACAACCTGCGCAACGCGCGCTTCGCCGCCAAGGGCGAGCTCGCGGCCGGCATCGGGCACGAGCTCAACAACCAGCTCGTCGCCATCACCGCGCGCGCGCAGATGCTGCTCAAGGACGCCGAGCGCCAGCGCTTCGACAGCGCCCCGCGCCACGCGCAGATCATCCTCGACCAGTCGCGCCGCATGGGCGCGCTGGCCAAGGGGCTCATGGACTACACGCGCAACCAGGTCAACGCCGAGCCGCTCGACCTGAACTCGCTGCTGCTGTCCACGATCGAGTTCGTGAAGACCGACAAGCGCTTCCGCGCGGTCGAGTGGGAGGTCGAGCTGGACTCGGCGCTGCCGCAGCTGCGCGGTGACGTCGGCCAGATCCAGGGCGTGTTCATCAACCTGTTCGTGAACGCCGCCGACGCGATGGCCGAGCAGGACGGCCGCCGCGCGATCAGCGTGCGCACGGCGCTCGACGACCGCGAGCAGGCGGCCAGCGTCGTGGTCGCCGACACCGGGCCCGGCATCCGTCCCGAGCACCTGCCGCACATGTTCGAGTTCATGTTCACGACCAAGCCCGAGGGGCACGGCTTCGGCCTCTCGACCTCGCACCGGGCGATCGAGAACCACGGCGGCCGCATCACCGTGGAGAGCCCGGCGGGGAGCGGCGCGCGCTTCGCGATCACGCTGCCGCTGCGCGGCCCGTGGGGGGCGAACTGAACCACGGGCCCGCCGCGCCGGCGCCCGCCCCCGGGGGCGAGGGCGCGCTGCGGCCGGCCGAGGCGACCGTGCGGCGCGTGGACTTCGGGGCCCTGTCGCTGGCGCCCGACCGCGGCGAGCCGTTCGAAGCGACCGTGCGCGGCCGGCTCATGGGCCGCCGCAAGGCGCTCGGCAACGCCGTCGTGGTGGGCGACCGCGTGCGGCTCGCGTGGGAGGGCGGCCGCGCCGTGGTCGAGGAGGTCGCGCCGCGCCGCAGCGCGTTCTCCCGCCGGGCCGCGGGCGAGCGCGACGAGCAGCAGGTGGTCGCCGCGAACCTCGACCAGGTCGTGATCGTGGCCGCGCTGCGGCGCCCCGAGTTCCGGCACGGGTTCGTGGACCGGGTGCTCGCGCAGGCGCTGCACGACGGCCTGCCGGCGGTGCTGGCGCTCAACAAGACCGACCTGGGCGACGAGGCGGAGGCCGCCTCGCTGCTCGGGGACTACGCGCCCGCGGGGGTCGCGGGGCTCGCCCTGTGCGCGAAGTCGGGCCGCGGCGTGGAGGCGCTGCGCGAGGCGTGCCGCGGCCGCCGTTCGCTGTTCGTGGGCCACTCCGGCGTGGGCAAGAGCACGATCCTCGACCGCCTGGCGCCCGGCCACGAGCTGCTGGCGGCCGAGGTCAACGAGCGCACCGGCAAGGGCCGCCACACCACGACGGCGGCGCTGCTGCTGCGCCCCGAGCCGGGGCTCGAGCTCATCGACACGCCGGGCGTGCGGGCCTTCGCGCTCTGGGGGGTGGACGCCCGGACGCTGGAGGAGTATTACCCGGAGGTGCGGGCGCGCCGCGGCGGCTGCCGGTTCGACGACTGCCGTCACGACCGCGAGCCGGGCTGCGCGGTGCGCGCGGCGGTGGAGCGCGGCGAGGTGCACGAGCGGCGGTTCGCCTCGTTCCACAAGCTGCGCGAGGAACTGGAGGGAGGGCGGCGCTGATGCCGGACGGTCGCTTCAACCCCGCGCTCGAGGCGCTGGAGTGCTTCGACTGCGGCGCGGCATGCGATCTCTCGAAGCCGCGCTCGGTGTGCCCGGCATGCGGCCGCCCGCTGGTCGCGCGCTACGACCTCGCGCGCGTGCGGGCCACGCTCCCGCGCGAGGCGCTCGGCGGCTTCGGCGCCGACCTGTGGCGCTACCGCGCCGTGCTGCCGTTCGCGCCCGACTTCCCCGCGGTGCGGCTCGGCGAGGGCGGCACGCCGCTGCTGCCGGTCGCGCGGCTCGGCGAGGCGGCCGGCGTCGCCGGACTGTGGCTCAAGGAGGAGGCCGGCAACCCGACGCAGTCGTTCAAGGCGCGCGGGCTGGCGCTGGCGGTGAACGGCGCGCTGGCCTTCGGCGCGCGCGGCATCGCGCTGCCGAGCGCCGGCAACGCCGGCTCGGCGGCCGCGGCCTACGCCGCCGCCGCCGGGCTGCCGTGCCGCGTCGCGATGCCCGAGGACACGCCCGAGGCGTTCGTGCTCGAGACGCGCGCGTTCGGCGCCGAGGTGCGGCTCGTCCCCGGCACGATCTCGGACGCCGGGCGGCTCGTGGCCGAGTGGGCGCCGGCGCCCGCTTGGTGGAACGTCGCCACGTTCAAGGAGCCGTTCCGGCTCGAGGGCAAGAAGACGCTCGGCTACGAGATCGCGGAGCAGCTGCACTGGCGGCTGCCCGACGCGATCCTCTACCCGACGGGCGGCGGCACCGGCCTCGTGGGCATGGCGCGCGCGTTCCGCGAGCTGGCCGCGCTCGGCTGGACCGAGGGGCCGATGCCGCGCCTCGTCGCGGTGCAGGTCGCGGGCTGCGCGCCGGTCGTGCGCGCGTTCGAATCGGGCGAGCGCCGCGCGGCCCCTTGGGCGGACGCGCGCACGGTGGCGAGCGGGCTGCGCGTGCCCGCGCCGTTCGCCGACACGCTCATCCTCGCCGCGGTCCGCGAGAGCGGCGGCACGGCGGTCGCGGTGTCCGAGGAGGACATGCTCGACGCGCTGCACGAGATCGCGTCGCTCGAGGGGCTCTACGCCTGCCCCGAGGGCGCGGCCACCTACGCGGCGCTGCGGCAGCTGCGCCGCAGCGGCGAGATCGGCGCGGGGGAGCGGGTGGTGATCTACGACACGGGCAGCGGCCTCAAGTACCCCGAGGCGTGGCGGCTCGCGCTCGCCCGGCGCGGGGCGGCCGCGGAGGTGGCGCCGTGAGGCGCGCCCTCGCCTGCCTGGCGCTCGGCGCGGCGCTGCTCGCCGCCGCGGGAGCGGCCCCGCGCGACAGCGCCGTGGCCCCGGCCCCGGGCGCCCCGCGCGTGGTGGCGGCGCGGCTCGAGGGCACGGTCTCGCCGGTCATGGACGACGTCCTGCGCGCGGCGCTCGACCGGGCCCGCCGCGACGGCGCCGACGCCGTGCTGCTCGAGGTGAACACCCCCGGCGGGCTCGAGTCGAGCATGCGGACGATGATCCAGCGGCTGCTCGCGAGCGAGGTGCCGGTGATCGCGTGGGTGACCCCGTCGGGCGCGCACGCCGCCTCGGCGGGCGTCTTCCTCGTCATGGCCTGCGACGTGGCGGCGATGTCGCCGGGCACCAACATCGGCGCGGCGACCCCGATCTCGATGGGCGGCCCGATGGACTCGACGCTCGCGCGCAAGGCGACGAGCGACGCCTCGGCCTTCGCGCGGACGATCGCGGCGCAGCGCGGGCGCAACGTGCGCTGGGCCGAGCGCGCGGTGCGCGAGGCGATCGCCGCGAGCGAGACCGAGGCGGTCGCGGACAGCGTCGTGGACTTCGTCGCCGGCACGCAGGCCGAGGTGCTCACGAAGGCCGACGGCCGGCCGTGGCGGCGCGGCGAGCAGGTGCGGTTCGTGCGCGCGAAGGACGCCGTGGTGACGCGCATGGACCCGGACTTCCGCCAGCGGCTGCTCGGGTTCGTCGCCGACCCGAACATCGCCTACATCCTCATGATGCTCGGCTTCTACGGGCTCATCTTCGAGCTGCAGAACCCGGGCGCGATCCTGCCCGGCGTGGTGGGCGGGATCTGCCTGCTGCTCGCGTTCTTCGCGCTCTCCACGCTGCCGGTCAACGCCGCGGGCATCGCGCTCGTGGTCCTCGGCCTCGCCTTCCTGCTCGCCGAGATCAAGGTGGCGAGCCACGGCCTGCTCGCGGTCGGCGGCACGCTCTCGCTCGCGCTCGGCACGCTGCTGCTGTTCCGCTCGGGCACGGTGCGCGTGGATCCCGTGCTCGTCCTCGCGGGCACCGTGCTCACCGCGGGCTTCTTCCTGTGGGTGATCGGGGCCGGCCTGCGCGCGGGCCGCCGCAAGGTGACGACGGGCGCGCCGGGCCTCGTCGGGATGCACGGGGTGGTGGTGGAGCGCATCGCCGGCGGCGGCATGGTGCGCATCGGGGACGAACTGTGGAGCGCGACCTCGGACGCGGTGCTCGACACGGGCGCCGAGGTCGAAGTCGTGTCGGTGTCGGGACTGCAGCTGTCCGTGCGGGCGCTGCGCAGGGAGGGGTGAACATGCCTTCGGCTCTGATCTTCGTCGTGCTGCTGCTGTTCGTCGTGATTTCGATCGTCGCCAACGCGATCCGCGTCGTGCGCGAGTACGAACGGCTCGTGGTGTTCCGGCTCGGCCGCCTGATCGGCGAGAAGGGCCCGGGCCTCGTGTTCCTGATCCCGATCGTGGACCGGGCGGTCAAGGTCGGGCTGCGCACCGTGACCATGGACGTCCCCTCGCAGGACATCATCACGCGCGACAACGTGACCGTGAAGGTGAACGCGGTGATCTACTTCCGCGTGATCGACGCCCGGCAGGCCGTCGTGCAGGTCGAGAACTACCTGTACGCGACCAGCCAGATCGCGCAGACCACGCTGCGCTCGATCCTCGGCCAGCAGGAGCTGGACGAGCTGTTGTCCGAGCGCGAGAAGCTCAACATGGCGCTGCAGCAGGTGATCGACCGGCAGACCGAGCCGTGGGGCGTCAAGGTCACGGTCGTCGAGGTCAAGAACGTGGACCTGCCGCAGGAGATGCAGCGCGCGATCGCCCGCCAGGCCGAGGCCGAGCGCGAGCGCCGCGCCAAGGTGATCAACGCCGAGGGCGAGTTCCAGGCGGCGGCGCGCCTCGCCGAGGCGGCGGGCGTCATCGCGAAGGAACCGGCGGCGATGCAGCTGCGCTACCTGCAGACGCTCGCCGAGATCGCGACCGAGAACAACTCGACGACGCTGTTCCCGATCCCGATCGACCTGCTGAAGGTGCTGTCGAACATGGCGGAGAAGAAGTCGTAGCGGCCTGCCCCGCGCGACGCGTCCCGGCATGAGGATCGCGATCACCGGCGCGGACGGCTTCATCGGCCGTCCGCTGGCGGCCCGGCTGGCGGCGGCCGGCCACGAGGTGCTCAAGCTCGTGCGCCGCGCGCCGCGCGCGCCCGGCGAGGCCGCCTGGGACCCGGCCGCGGGTACGATCGACCGCGCCGCGCTCGCGGGGGTGGACGGCGTCGTGCACCTCGCGGGGGCGAGCATCGCCGGCGGCCGCTGGACCGCCGCCCGGCGGGCGCTCCTCCGCGACAGCCGCACCGGGCCGACCCGGCTCCTCGCCGAGACGCTCGCGGCGCTCCAGCCGCGCCCGCGCGTGCTGGTCTCGGCGTCCGCGACCGGCTTCTACGGCGACCGCGGCGAGGAGTGGCTCGACGAGTCGAGCGCCGCCGGCACCGGCTTCCTCGCCGAGACCGCGCGCGCCTGGGAGGCCGCCGCCGCCCCGGCGACGCGCGCCGGCATCCGCGTCGCGCACCCGCGCACCGGCCTCGTGCTCGCGCCGCACGGCGGGGCGCTCGCGGCGATGCTGCCCGTCTTCCGGCTCGGCCTCGGCGGGCCGCTCGGCGCGGGACGGCAGTGGTGGAGCTGGATCGCGCTCGAGGACGCCGTCGCGGCGCTCGTGCACGCGCTCGAGCGCGAGGACGTGCGCGGCCCGTTCAACGTGGTCGCGCCCGCGCCGGTCCGCTGCGCGGCGTTCGCGCGCGCGCTCGGGGCCGCGCTGCGGCGCCCGGCGCTGCTCCCCGCGCCGGCGTTCGCGCTGCGCCTCGTGCTCGGCGCGGGGCAGGCGGACGAACTGCTGCTCGCCGGCCAGCGCGTGCGTCCCGCCGCGCTCGAGCGCACGGGGTTTTCGTTCGCGCGCCCCGAGCTCGGCCCGGCGCTCGCGCGCATGCTGCGCGCCGGAGGCGGCGGCTGAGCGCGGGCGGGGGCGGCACGGCCCGTTCTCCGCACCGCGCTTTCGGCCTTGTCGGCGGCGTGGCGCGCTCGCTAACCTGCGCGCCGTGACGAACCACCGCCGTCTCCCGATCGCGCTCGCCGCGCTGGCGCTCGTCGCCGGCTGCTCCGCGTCGCCGCCGCCCGAGTACGCGCCGCCGCCCGCGGCCGCGCCGCCGCCGCCCGTGGTCTCGGGCGCCCCGGACACCGCCGGCATGACGGTGGGCTCGCCCGGCGCGCTCTACACGTTCCGCTTCAAGCAGACCGAGCCCGGGGGCGACTTCAACTTCCGCGACCGCGACCTGTCGTTCTACTTCCGGCCGACGCCCACCGCGCTCTACTTCCGGGTCGAGAACCTGCAGGGCCGTCCGGTCTGGATCGACTGGGACCGCAGCCAGTTCCTCGACGTGAACGGCCGGATGGGCAAGGTGGCGCACAACACGACGCGCTGGCGGGACCGATTCGGCACCCAGGCCCAGACCCAGGTGCCGGGGCGCCAGCAGTACAGCGACTACGTCTTCGCGATGGACGACCTGGTGGACCCGGGCACCCTCGAGGTCGCGGACGAGCAACCGCACCGGCCCATCCTGCCCGAGGACCAGAGCGCCCCGATCTACTCCGGGCGCACGTTCGGCGTGGACCTCGAGTTCCTCGTCGAGGACCGGCCGCGCACCTACTCGTTCCGCTTCCAGGTCGCCAGCGTCATCCCGCGCTGAGCGCCCCCCGGGCCGGGGCCCGGCGGCCGCCCGGCCGCCCCTTTGACAGCGGGCCCGCGGCGGGTCTAGAAACTCCAGTTCCACGGCCCCCTGCAGGCCTGCGCAGACGCTCGCTTCACTCCAACACGGACCGGCCCCCGATGACCGAAGAGACCCCGAACCAGCCCGCCCCGACGTCCCCCGATCCCGAAGCCGAATACGACGCCTCCTCCGCGGAGTTCGCGAAAGCGCTCCAGGAGTTCGAGCGCCGGCAGGCGGGCGCCGAGGCGACGGCGCACGCCGAGAGCCAGCCCGAGGTGGGCGCGCGGGTGAGCGCCCGGGTCGTGTCCATCGGCGAGAGCCACGTGCTGCTGGACTTCGGCGGCCGGAGCGAGGCCGTCGCCGAGACGGCCCAGTTCCGCAACGACGACGGCTCCATGGGCGTCATCCCCGGCGACCAGCTCGACCTGTACGTGGTCGAGAGCGGGGAGCAGGTCGTGCTCGCGAAGACCGCGAAGGCCGCCGGGGGCAAGGCCGACCGTGGCGCGGCGCTGGCCGCCGTGCGCGAGGCCAGCAACGCCGGCGTGCCGGTGACGGGCAAGGTCACGGGCACCAACTCGGGCGGGCTCACGGTGGACGTGGGCGGCGTGCGCGGGTTCTGCCCCGTGTCGCAGATCGAGAACGGGTTCTGCGCGGACCCGAGCGTGTACGTCGGGCAGACGCTCGAGTTCCTCGTCGCCTCGATCGAGGAGGGCCGCGGCAGCGTCGTGCTCTCGCGCCGCAAGCTCCTGCGCCGCGCCGAGGCCGAGTCGGGCAAGCACCTGCTCGCCGAGCTGCAGGCCGGCGACGAGCGCGAGGCGGTCGTGCGCCGCATCGAGCCGTTCGGGGCGTTCGTGGACCTCGGCGGCGTGGACGGGCTCGTGCACGTCTCCGAGATCCGCCACGAGCGCACGAACCACCCGAAGGAGGCGCTCAAGGTCGGCGAGAAGGTCAAGGTGAAGGTGCTCAAGATCGAGACCGGCAAGGACGGCAAGCCGCGCATCGCGCTCTCGATCAAGGCCGCCTCGCCCGACCCGTGGGCCGGCATCGAGGAGCGGTTCGCGCCGGGGCAGCGCGTCTCCGGCACGGTCGTGCGGCTGACCGACTTCGGCGCATTCGTCTCGCTGGCGCCCGGCATCGACGGCCTCGTGCACGTTTCCGAGGCGGCGACGCACCGCATCGCGAGCGTCAAGGACGCGCTCAAGAAGAACCAGGCCGTCGAGGCGATCGTCCTGTCGGTGGACGCCGGGAAGCGCCGCATCGCCCTGTCGGTGCGCCAGGCGCTCGAGGCGTCGCTGCCGCCGGCGCGCGAGCCGCAGGTCGGCGAGACGGTCGAGGGCCGCGTCGGCAACGTGGTGACCTTCGGCGTGTTCGTGGACCTGCCCGAGTTCGGGCCGCGCGCGAGCGGCCTGCTGCCGCGCGAGCTGAGCGGCCAGCCGCGCGAGGCGGACCTCAAGGAGCACTTCAAGGTCGGCCAGCCGCTGCGCGTCGAGGTGATCGAGCTGCGCGAGGGCAAGATCCGCCTCGGCCTCGAGGGCGGACCCCGGCCCGAGCCGCGCGCGCCGCGCGCCGAGCGCGAGGGCGGGCACGGCGGTGGCGGGCGCGGGGAGCGGGGGGACCGAGGCGGGCGCGGGGGCCGCGACCGTGGCGAC
>CAZUEM010000069.1:0-16748 GCA_964619155.1 uncultured bacterium | reverse complement strand
GCCGCCCGCCCCGAGTCGGCCGCCGCGGCGCCCGCCGCCGCGCCCGCGGGGCCCGCCGCGTAGCGCACGACGTCGCCCACCGCGATCGGCGCCGCCGTCCACAGCGTGTCGCACGCCGCGCGGTGCGACGAGGCGAACGTCACGCGCACCCGGGCGATCTCGCGCGCGCCGCGCAGCACCGCCAGCGTGTCGCCGACCGCGAGCCCCTCGCGGGCGCCCGCGTCCACGTACACGCTCCCGCCGGAGAGGTAGCTGACCGGCGCCGTCGCCGCCGGCAGGCGCCCCGCGCCGGCCGCGAGCAGGAGGAGCGAGAGCGCGACGATCCCGCGTGCGCGCACCGTCAGTTCCCCCTCGGGTGGCACGAGTAGCAGGCGCTGCTCAGGTACTGGTAGTCGCGCCTCCCGCTGTGGTCGCCGTCGGTCTTCGCCTTGTCCGAGTGCGGGTGGCACGACAGGCAGGTGAAGACCGTGTAGTTCGCCGCGCTCGTGTGGCAGTCGGCGCACGCGCTCCACTTGTTCGCGTGCTTGCCGGAGTAGATCGGGAACCAGGCGCCGTCGTGGTCGAACGTCGCGCCCGACCAGGTCGTCGTGTTGTGGCAGCTCGCGCACGCGCCCGTGGTGAAGCCGGCCGAGGCGTGGTTCGGGGTCGCGGCGGCGTACTCCGTCGCGTGGCAGCTGTAGCAGTCCTTCGGCGTGCCCGCGTAGACGCCGCCGCCGTGACAGCCCGCGCACTCGGCCGCGGCGTGCGCGCCCGTGAGCGGGAAACCGAACGCGTTGTGGTCCACCGTCGCGCCTTCCCACGCCGTGGTGTTGTGGCAGGTGGCGCACGCGGCGGCGGCGAAGCCGGACGTGAGGTGGTTCGGCGTCGCCGCGTTGTACTCGGTCATGTGGCACGAGGCGCAGTCGCGCGGCGTGCCGGCGTAGCGGTCGTTCACGTGGCAGGAGGCGCACGCCGCCGCCCGGTGCGCGCCGGTGAGCGCGAACCCGGTCGAGGCGTGGTTGAACTTCGCGCCGTCCCACGACGAAGTCGCGTGGCACGCGCGGCACTGGAGCGGGTAACCCGCGGCCGCGTGATCGGGGGACTTGGCGGCGGCGTAGTCGCTCATGTGGCAGCCCTCGCACTCGGCGCGCGTGCCCACGAACTGCATGCGGCCCTGCGCCGCCGGGCGGTGGCAGCTCTCGCAGTCGAGCGCCGCGTGCCCGCCGGTGAGCGGGAAGCGCGTGAGCTGGTGGGCCCGCACCATCGGGCCCCGGTCGATGAAGCTGCGGTCGTTGTGACAGCGCGCGCACTCGGTGCCCAGTTCGCCGCGGTGCGGGTCGGTGTGGCAGGTGGCGCACTGCGTCGCCGCCTTCGCGAACTCGAGCGAGGTGTGACACGAGAGGCAACCGGCCGCGGCGTGCGCGCCGGCCAGGCGGAATCCGTACTTCGAGTGGTCGAACGAGCCCTGCACCTTCGCCACCTTCCAGGTGTCGGCGGTGTGGCACATCGAGCACTCCTCGCGGAACTTGCCGTGCGGGTTGTCCACGCGCGGGCGCACCGCGGCCACCCCGGTCGCGACCGCGAGGGCGACGAGCGCGCCCGCGGCGAGCAGGGCGGCGAGCCGTCGCCGGTGGAGGAAGTCAGCGGACGTGCGCATGGATCGCCTCCTTCGGAAGGAACGCGAGCGCGTCGCCCCCGGCGGGGTGCGACGGAACCATCAGGGACTTGCGGGGGGCCTCGAGCGAGTCGCGGACGCCCGCGACGTGACAGGCCTCGCAGCGCGTGGGGGTCGGGCGGTAGGTCACGACCGGCCGCCCGTCCGGGCCAGGCTTCGGTTCGTGACAGGCGCGGCACGCCACGCGGCGGTGGGCGCCGTCGAGCCGGTACGCCGAGTCGCGGTCGTGGTCGAAGCGCGAGGCGGGCGCGAACGCGCCCGTGTCGTGGCAGCCCTCGCAGGCGCCGCGGTCGCGCCGCTTCGCGAACTGCCCGAGGTGCGGGTCGCGGTGACAGTCGGCGCAGGCGCTCGCCTTCTCCTCGAAGCGCAGCGGACGCATCGCGGCGGCGTTCGCGGCCAGCGTCGCCGCGGCGGGCTTCGCCTTGAGTTCCGCGTGGCAGGCGGCGCACGGCACGGCGAGGTGCGCGCCCTCGAGCCGCCAGGCGGCCGACTCGTGCGCCCTCGCGTCGTAGCGCGACGGCCGCCAGGCGCCGGGACCGTGGCAGGCGCGGCAGTCGTCCGCCTTCGCGCGCGGTCCGCCGGGGCGGAAGCGCCCGGCGTGTGGGTCGGCGTGGCAGTCGGTGCAGGCCGCGGCCTTCGGGCGCAGCGCGACGAGGGCGGTCCCGAGCGCGGCGCGGTTCGCGGGCGAATCGGGCCGCCGCGCGTGGCAGCCGGAGCACTCCGCGCGCGCGTGCGCGCCCTCGAGCGGGTACGCGCTCGTGGCGTGGGCGGCGACGGTGTACGTGGACGGCCGCCACCCCGCCACGGTGTGGCAGGCGGCGCAGTCGGCGGGCCCGCCCGCGAGCGTCGCCGTGCCGGCGTGCGCGTCGCGGTGGCAGTCGAGGCACTGCGCGAACCTGGGCTTCGCGCCGCCCCCGGGCGCCTTCGGGTCGTGGCACTTCTCGCAGGCGACGGCCGCGTGTTTCCCGCGCAGCGGGTAGCGCGTCGCGTCGTGGTCGAAACCGGTGCGGTTGATCGCCTTCCAGCCCGCGGTGGTGTGGCACTTCGCGCACGCCGCCTTGAAGCGGCCGGCGTGCGGGTCGCGGTGGCAGTTCGCGCAGTCGGCGTGCGGCAGCGGCTTCCACTGCGGCGCCGGCTGCCCCTTCGCGTCCACGGCCTTCGCCACCGCCGGCGTCGCGTGGCACTTCGCGCACTCGACCTTCGCGTGCTCACCCGTGAGCGGGAAGCGGCTCTTCGCGTGATCGAAGCCGCGCGCGGGCTTCCACGCCTCCTGCGAGTGGCACGAGGTGCACGCCCCGCCGAGCTGGCCGCGGTGCGGGTCGGCGTGGCAGTCGGCGCACGCGGTCTGCAGGCCGAGCCAGCTCTTCGCGCGGTCCTTCTTCCGGATCAGCGCGGCGGCGGGCGACTTCTGCAGCGCCGGCTGGTGGCACTTCGCGCACTCGAGCTTCGCGTGCGCGCCCTCGAGCGCGAATCCCGCGCCGCCGGCGTGGTCGAACTTCGCGGGCGAGCCGCCCGGCCACTCGACCAGCGCGAAGTCCCGCCCGCCGTGGTCCGGGTGGCACGAGGCGCAGTCCTTCGCGCCGGTGCGCGCGTGGAATCCCCTCTTCGCCGTCCTCATCCAGGCCACCTCCTTGTGGCAGGCGAGGCACCGCTCGTCCATGCCCGCGCTCTGGCCGCGAGTGGCGTGGCACTGGAGGCACTGCGAGTTGCCCTCGAGCGACCCGTGCGGCGCGGCCAGCGGGCCGGGCGAGACCTGGGCGAGGGCCTCGCCGCGCCAGGCGCCCCCGGTGAGGAGCGCCGCCGCCGCGAGCACGCATGCGAGCACCGGTCCACGCGCCCGCCTCATCCCGCGCTCGCGCCGGAGCCGGCGTCCACCGCCAGCTCCTTCTTCACGAGCTCGACGCCCATGCGCTGCAGGAACGGGTAGGGCGCCTCGCCGCCGATGCGCACGACGACGCCGTCGTTGGGCAGCAGGCGCGGCAGCCCCTCGTGCTCGAGCACCACGACGTCGCGGCGGATCTCGCGCACCTGGCTGCCGAGCAGCAGTTCGACCTTGCCGGCCGCGACCGCGGCGTCGAGCTTCTCGCGGTTGCGCTCCTTCACGCGCCCGAACTCGGCGCCGCGGTAGGACAGCGTCACCGTCGTGCCCGGCTGGTTCGCGAGCCCGAGCGCCGACTCGACGGCGCTGTCGCCGCCGCCCACGACCAGCATGCGCTGGCCGGCGAACGCCTCCATCTCGACGATGTCGTAGAGCACCTTGTCGAGCTCCTCGCCCGGCGCGCCGAGGCGGCGCGGCGTCCCGCGGCGGCCCATCGCCAGCAGCACGCGGCGCGCGCGGAACACGCGGTCGCCGCACGCGACGCGGAACGCGCCGTCGGCGCGCTCGATCGCCTCGACCCGCGTGTTCGAGGTGATGCGCAGCCCGGTCTTCTCGATCACCGTGCGCCAGACCTCGAGCAGCGCCTCCTTGGAGGCGTCCGAGACCCACAGCTCGCCGTAGACGGGCACGCGCAGCGGCTCGGCGAACAGCAGTTTCTTGCGCGGGTACTTCGAGATCGTGTCGGCGAGCGTGCCCTGCTCGAGCACGAGATAGCGCAGCCCCTGGTGGATCGCCTCGAGCCCGGCCGAGATCCCGGCGGGTCCGGCGCCGACGACGATCACGTCGTGCACGCCCTCCGCGGTGTTGCCGCGGAACGGGTCGTCGCGCAGCGATTCGGCGACGCCCTCCATCGCCAGGCGGCCCTCGTTGACCGCGTTCTTGATGAGGCCGCGCCCGCCCAGCTCGCCGGCGATGAAGAGCCCCGGCAGCGAGCGCGACTCGAACGCGGGGGTGAGGTCCGGCACCTCGATGACCTGCACCGCGGCCCCCGAGCCGACCAGGATGCCGCCGACGGGACAGGCGGCCGCGCACGAGCCGTGGCCCTTGCAGGCGTCGAGGTTCACCTTCGCGATCTTGTTCACCATCGCGATCGCCCCGGGCTCGGGGCACGCGGCGACGCAGGTGCCGCAGCCCACGCACTTGTCGGCGAGCACCAGCGCGTGCAGCGGGCCGCCCGCGGCCGGGCGCTCCCCGGCCGCGACCTTCGCGGTCACGACCTCGAACGCCTGGAGCGGCGCCTTGCAGCCCGGGCACCACGTGCGCCCCTCCGCGAGCTTCGTGCCGCAACGCGGGCAGGCCTTCGCGGGCGCGGCGGCCGCGCCGCGTCCCTTGCGCAGGTGCAGCGCGACGAACAGGGCGGTGAGGGCGACGAAGGCGAGCGTCGTCAGCAGCCCCGACACTCAGCGCCCCCCGCCGAACCCGACGCCGCCGATCGTGAGCGCGACCACCACGTGCACGACCACCGCGAGCAGCGCGGTGACCGCGAATGGCCGGTGCGCGACGTGCCAGTAGCCGAACACCCGCCGCGTCGCCTCGAGCATGCGCACCTGCTGCGCGAGCGCCAGTTCGCGGCGCGCGAGGCGCATCGCCGCGGCCAGTTCGCCGCCGGCGAGCGGCGCGCGGCCGGCGCGCGGGCGCGACAGCTCGGCCTTGAGTTCGCGCATCGTGCGGGCGCGGCGCAGGTCGTCGCCCGCCATGCGCGCGATCGTGCGCAGCGGATCGAGGCCTTCGTAGCCGCGGGCGTCGGCGGAGAGCCGCCGCTCGACCTCGGCGGGCACCATGCCGGTCGCGGCGGCGATGTTCGTCACCAGCGCCCGCCGCTCGCCCGCGACCTCCTCCATGGACAGCTCGAGGCCGTCGCGGCTGCGCGGGATGTGCACGTAGAGGTAGCGGCCGACGAGGCCCGAGAGCGCGACCACGAACATGGACAGGTAGCCGAGCCCGATGAGCCCCTCGAAGCGCCAGCCGGCGTGCACCGCGGCCAGCACCGGCACGGTGAGGCCCATGACGATGTGCACGCGCATCCAGTTGCCGACCGCGCCGGCCCACGAGAGCCACTTCGCCTTCTTGCGGAGCGGGTAGAGCCACAGGAACAGGAAGAAGGCGAACGCCGCGATCCCGAGCGACAGGCCGACCGCGCCCGAGGGCTTGAGCAGCGCGTGCAGCGGGTGGCGGAGCCGCGCGCCGAGCGGCGCGGCGTAGTACGCCCAGCCCCACGCGGTCACGCCGAGCGCGGCGGCCACGATCGCGACCGTCGCCACGGCGTCGGGGGCGGGCCCGCGTCGCGCCGCCGCACCGCCCGCCGGGCGCGCGGAGGCCGCCGCCGCCGGGGGCGCCGGGGGCGGCACGACCTTCAGCGCCGGGGCCGCGGGCCGGGGCGCGGGAGCGGTATCGGTATTTGCACGCATGGCGGAAGAGCGGGAGTGCAATCTGCACCTCGCGGATGACCCATGGCCTCGCAGGGACAACGATGTGGGGCTCGCGGTCCCTGGGCCGCTTCCGCGTGGGCAAGAGAGATGCCGGTATCAGGCACCCCGGGCCCTTATACACGTCGCGGGCAGGATCGGTTCAGGAAAGTTCGCCGGCCCCAGGAGCTTGGAATTTCATGGGCACCGCAAGGCCAGCGGATTGGGCGTGATGTCTGAAACACGATTCGAACGGCTGCGGGTGCGCGTCGCCGCTTTTGCCGCGGGCGCGCGCGGCGTGTAGCCTTCCGGGTCCCATGGCACGCAAGAAGCGCAACCTCGGCATCATCGGAGTGCCCATCGACCTCGGCGCGGGCCGCCGCGGCGTCGACATGGGCCCGTCGGCCATCCGCATCGCCGACCTCGAGAAGCGCCTCGAGGAGCTCGGGCACAAGGTCGTGGATTACGGCGACCTCGACGTCATGATCCCCGAGACCCAGAAGGTCGGGACCGGGCGGCTGCGCTACAAGCAGCCCATCCTCGCGGCGTGCACCGAGCTGATGAACACCGTGGACCGCTGCCTCGAGGAAGGGCGCATGCCGCTCGTGCTCGGCGGCGACCACAGCATCGCGATCGGCTCGGTGGCCGGCTCGACGAACTGGTTCGCGCGCCGCGACGAGGCGATCGGCCTCATCTGGTTCGACGCGCACGGCGACGCGAACACGCCCGAGACCACGCCGAGCGGCAACATCCACGGCATGTCGCTCGCGGTCTCGCTGGGCTTCGGCGACCACGAGCTGGTGCACCTCGGCGGCCGCGCCCCCAAGGTGCAGCCGCGCAACACCGTGCTGATCGGCATCCGCGACATCGACGGGGGCGAGCGCGACTTCCTCAAGAAGAGCGGCGTCACCTGCTACACGATGCGCGACCTCGACGAACGCGGCATGCGCGACGTGCTCGACGAGGCGATCCGGCTCGCGAGCGACGGCACCGCGGGCATCCACCTGTCGTTCGATCTGGACGTCGTGGACCCCGAGGACGCGCCGGGCACCGGCACGCCGGTGTGGGGCGGCATCAGCTACCGCGAGGCGCACCTCGCGATGGAGATGTTCGCCGACCGCGCCAACATCGTGGCGATGGACCTGGTCGAGGTGAACCCGGTGCTCGACACGAAGAACATGACGGGTCTGCTCGCCGCCGAGTTGGCGCAGAGCGCGCTGGGCAAGACGATCCTGTAGCGCGCCGCGGCGCGACGGAGGCAGCACGAGGCCCGGGCGGGAGCACCCGCCCGGGCCCCGTCGTCTCCGGCCGTATCCCCCGATTCCGGCCGGAACGTTCGCGTCAGTTCGTCTTCACCACGCGGCGCGCGTCGGTCACGCCGTGGGCCTGGAAGCGGACGAAGTACACGCCGGGCGCGACGCCGCGTCCCGACTCGTCGTCGCCGTTCCAGCGCACCTGCCAGGCGCCGGCCTCCCAGCGCTGGTTCGTGAGCGTGCGGACGCGCGCGCCGTGCAGGTCGTACACCTCGAGCCGCACGGGCCCGGCCGTCGCGAGGTCGAACGCCACGTTCGTGCCGTCGTGCAGCGGGTTCGGGAACGCGCCCGCGAGCGCGGTGCGGGCCGGGACGCCCGGCGTCACGTCCGTGACCAGCGGCCGCACCTGCAGGCGGTAGCTGCCGCTGAGCAGCAGGTCCGCGGCGCCCGACTTCCACACCGCCACGCAGTAGTAGCCCACGCTGGGGATCGTGACCGTGGCGAGTTCCGGCTGGCCCGGGCCGTTCAACCAGGCCACGCCTCCCGTCACCGCCGTGGACTTGCGCTGGAACGCCGTGGCTCTCGGATGAACGGTGAGCCCCCAGTTCACCGTACCGCTCTCGTTGAACACGTCCACGGCGTACGTCCCCGCGGCGAGGTAGAACTCGTGCAGGTGCAGGATGCGGTTCGCCGCCAGCGTGTAAGGACCGTAGATCGCGTTCGGGTAGGAGGCGCGGTACGTGGAGCCCACCCATTCGGCCGTGTACGCCTGCGTGCCGGCGACTCCGAGCACGCCGATGTCGCGGGGCGCCACCGGCGTCGTGTTGTAGTCCACGAGGCAGTAGTCCGACTGTCCCGTGCCCCACGTCGACGAGCCGTAGTTCGTCCCGAACCCGTCGTGCGTCCCGGGCACGAGGTCGTGCATCCGCACGTCCACGTCGCTCGCGGCGCCGGGCATCACGGCCACGGCCTGCCAGTAGTTGTTGCCGCCCGAGGGACCGGTCCCCGGGATCCGCAGGCCGTCCGCGTTGAACCAGTACGCACCCGTCGTGATGAGGTCCCAGCCCCCCGCGCGGTCGGACGGCGCCGCGCGCGAGACCGGCGTGTTCATCGTCAGCCCGTACGGCGACCAGACGTACTGCTGGCCGTACCAGTTGTTGGTTTCCGAGAGCTCCTCGATCAGCCCGTTGTAGTCGTCGTGGACGGCCAGCGTGTGCCGGCCGCCGCGGACGGTTCGCGCGGAGCTCCAGTTGAGGGTGTGGACGTAGTAGGGCGTGAGCGAGCCGTAGCCGATGCCGACCGAGGTCGCCCCGTCGATGTAGACGTAGGCGTTCATCGAGGGCGCCGGCACCGGGCTCGCGTTGCGGACGCACCAGTTGAAGTAGGTGCTCGCCACGTTGCCGTGGAGCGTGTCCGGGTCGGGCACGCTCGCGGGCGTGCCGTCGAACGCCGGCCGCGGCACGAACGGCGAGTACCAGCCCGGGGGTGTGTACGCCTGGTAGTCGGGCGGCGTCTGCTCGATCTCGAGCACCACCGTCACCGAGTCGTCACCATCCACCGGGTTCCGGTACAGGCACAGCCCCTGGTAGCCGGTGTCCGTGATATAGGCGCTGATCCGCCCCGTCGCCGCGCCGTCCACCGTCACCTGCGCGTTGAAGTCGCTGAGGTCTCCGAGGCTGAAGTCCCGGTCCCGCCACTGCAGGTAGAGGGGCCCGGAGCCGGAGATGATCCTCGCGGTCACGCTCACCCAGCCGGTGTCGGCGAGGCCGAGGTAGTACTCGCGCAGCAGCATCATGTCGCCCGTGTCGAGGACGACGTTGACCGAGTCGCCGAAGCTCATGATGCCGCTCGTGACCTGGCGGGCGACGTAGCTCGACGTGCCTCCGTACAGGTTGAGCACGCCGACGTCCCACGAGGACGGGGAGCCGACGGTGTTGCGGTTGACCATGACCGCGTCGAGCCACCCGGCGCCTCGTCCCGAGTAGCCGTGGTTCCCGGTGAATCCGGTGTCGGCCGACGAGGTCGCGAAGTGAAGCCGGCAGTCGTAGTCCACGTCGGGATTCGTGGCGTAGACGTAGACCGCGTGCCACCACTTGCCGGAGAGGTTCGTCGCGAAGCGCAGGCCGTCGGCGTTGTACCAGAGGCCGGAGCCGTCCACGATCCACGACCAGCCCGCGTCGCCCACGGGAGGCGCGGCGCGGTACACGTCGGTGTCGGCCGTGAGCGAGAAGGGCGTCCAGATCCACTGGTGGCCCCACACGTTGTCGTTCTCGTTGGTCTCGGCGATGGCGTCGTCCCAGTCGTAGCCGGTCGCCATGGTGTGGCGGCCACCCGAGACGCTCATCGGTCCCATGTTGATCCCGTAGAAACCGCCGCCCGCGCCGACCGGGCCCCAGCTCGCCCAGTACCGGTAGACGTCGTCCACGTAGCACCGCGCGACGAAGCCCGTGGAGGTGGTGGACTCGCCGTTGTTGACGCCGCCGACGTTCCAGTACGTGGAGCTGCCGCTCGGGATCGGCGCCGTCGGGTTCGTCACGCTCCCGAACGTCGCGTCGTTCGTGCCGCGCGCGACCTCGGGCCGCGCCCAGCCCGCGAACTGGTGGTAGGTCAGGTTGGCGGGCTCGGCCTCGCGGATCGTGAATGGTCCGTAGGTCGCGTAGCCGCTGCCCCACTTCCCGGAGCGGTCCCGCGTCCGGATGTTGAACCGGTACGTGCCGGGCGCGAGCACGCCGCTCGTCCAGGTCGTGACGTCGCCGATGTCCTGCGTGGCGTCGGGCAGCGAGGCGGTGGCCTGCACGGTGACGCTGTAGCCGCTCGGCCCGGACCAGTCGTCGGCCGCCCGCGTCCAGGTGAACTGGACGGTCGGGTCCGGCGAGGTGCTGCCGACCGCGTGGCTGGAGGTGATGCTCGTCACCGAGCTGGGGTTCGCCGCGTCCACCTCGTACCGGTTGTTCTTCGCCGTCTCCCAGATCTGCTCCTTGTAGCTGGGATAGCGGTTCTTGAACTTGGTGATGAAGTCGAGCGGGTTCAGCGGGTGGTCGAGGTCGGTGACCGTGAAGATCTCGTCGTAGCCCCACGAGAAGCGGTCCACCCACGTCCCGGGAGCGCCCGGGTCGTCCTCGTTCGTGGAGTCCCAGATGTCCTGCAGGAGCGCGCCCATGAACCCCTCGGTGATCGTGGGGTCGTGGTAGTTCACGCCGTCGCAGGTCTGGACGCTCTCCTGGTTGCGGGTGTTCATCGAGGCGATGCCGTACTCGGTCGCGTACGAAGACGTCTGGACGTGGCAGATCCAGTTCGGCCAGCCTTCGTTCCAGGCGTCGTGGTTCGTCTCCTCGCACCACAGGCAGTGGCCGCAGCCGCTCGGACCGTCGCAGATGCCGTTGCAGTAGTCCGGCGTCTGGCCGACCGCGTAGTTGTAGATGAAGTGGTGACCGTACTCGTGGGCCTGCGAGTCCTCGCGCCAGCTGCGGTCGGTGCCGAAGTGCAGGTCCTCCGTGCCGGGGTCGTACCAGGCGCCCGAGGCGCCGTCCGGCCAGTAGGCGAGGACCGACGGCAGGTTGTAGCCCTCCTTGTTGAGGTACCAGCGCCAGTCGCGCGTCAGGTCCGTGAGGATGTGCAGCGCCGGGTGCGTGCCCTCGTCGGAGGGCGTGAGCGTGCCCTTGTCGAGGTTCGATCCGGTGTAGTCGTCGGTCGTGCTCGACGCCCACGTGTACGTGCTGCCGCCCGTCGTCCGCACGTCGATCTCGGAGTTCGCCGCGCTGAAGTGCACGTACAGGTCGGGCTGCGAGTCGCAGAAGATCGCGCACGGGTCCCAGTAGAAGGTGACGTCGTAGTAGCCGTACGCGTCGGTCGCGACGGTCGCGAGCAGTTCGTCGAAACCCGTGTCCTCGTCGTAGATGCGCACGGCCACGCCGTCGGCGCCGATCGTGACGCCGTCCGAGCGCGTGTACACGAACCGGCCGTGCACGCGGATGTTGCGGGCGTTGACCGCCGAGGGGGTCGCGGGCTCGGCGATCACCCGGTCGGCCTTCCCCCGCACCGCGAGTGCGTCCTCTTCGGCTTCGGCGCCGGGGAGCTCGAAGGCGGCGCCCTTCGGCCGAAAGGAGTCGTCGCCGGCCGGCACGCTCCTCAGCGCGCCGGGCTGCGCCTGCCGCGCGATGGCGACGAGATCGAGCGTCTCGGCGTACTCGACGCCGTCGGCCTCGAAGCGGACGACCAGGGGCTTCGAGAAGTCCTCGGCCGTGCCCTGGAAGCGCAGGTTGAGCCGGCCGGCCGCGGCGAGGCTCATCACCGGCGGCGACTCGACGATGCGAGCGGACCAGCCCGCGCCCTCGAGCCGCAGGTTCGTGATGGTGACGGGTGTGGACGTGACGATGCGGAACGCGCCCGCGACGGGCTTGCCGGGTTCGAGCGCCGGTGGCGCTCCCACCCATTGCACGCGCGGGGGCGTGTAGCGGACGTCGGCCGTCGCCGATGCCGCCCAGAGCATGCTCAGCGCGCACGCGCCGAGCCAGAGAAGGCGACGCATGATCGTCCTCCGGGGTCAGCGGTCAGCGCGACGGGTTTTCGCGGGACGGGACGGGGCGCGCGGCGGGCGCCGCGACCTTCGGCGGGTTGAGCAGCTCGGAGATCGCGGCCTCGATGCGCGCCGCGACCTCGGTGCGGCCGCCGGCGCGGGCATGCTTCGCCTGCACGCGCAGCAGCGACACCTCGGTGTCGAACTTCACCTTCTCGATCTCGCGCTGCAGCGCGATCGCCTCGTCGTTCGACGCGGCCTTCGCGGCGCGCTCGCGCAGCGCCGCGACCTGCGCGGCCTCGGCGTCCATCACGGCGCGCAGTTCGATCATCAGCGGCGAGAGCGGGCGTCTCGTCACCACGGGCCGCGGCTCGTCCGCGCCCGGCGCCGGCTCGGCGATCGTGGGCGCGACGGGCGCGGCCTTCGCGGGCGCCGCGGCGGTGGGCGTGTCGGGCTTCGGCGCGGGGGCCTGTGCTTCCTGAGCGAACGCGACGGACACCGAGATCAGAGTCGCAGCGGCGATCGTCGCGAGCAGCACGCGGCGGTCCGGTGTTGCGGCGAACCGGTTCATGACTGCCTCCTGCGGGGGGAGAGTCACGGCCCGCGAAGCCCGGGGGAAAACACGCGGGCCATGGGGAGGACGCACCGCTCTCTCGCACCGGGGAGCAGGTGCGGCCGGAACACGAGCGGCATTGTGCTCCCGGTCGCGCGCGGCCGCGCATGAAATTCTCGGCGTGGTGATTCCGCCGCCGCGGCGCGCTTCAGGACCGTTGCAGGCGGCGTACAGCCCGCGGCGATCCGCCCGCGCCCCGCGGTCGCGCGCCGTTCCCGCCGCGGCTGGCGGCTACGCCTTCGTGCTCCGCGCCAGCTCCGCGACCGCCGCGCCGAGCTTCGGGTGCGCGTCGAACGCGCGCACGAAGTCGCTCTCCCGCCGACCGCCCTTGGCGCGCATGACGCCCGCGAGCGCGCGGCGCTCGGCCGCGCTCCAGCGCCCGACGCCGGGCAGCAGCAGCGCGAGCGGCGCCCAGCGCGCGAACGCCTCGCGCTCCTCGCGCGTCCACCCGCGGCCGGGCCCCGCGCCGAGCCGCGCCGCGGCCTCGCGCGCGCACTCCGCCGCGCCGCGGTCGCCCGCTCCGCCGAAGCGCTTCGCGAGCAGGTCCGTCACCGCGAGGCCGGCGTTCGCGAGCGGCAGCCGTCCGATGACGTCGTCGCGCCGCGCGCCCTCGTGCCAGTAGACGTTCTCCTCGGCGATGCGCGCGAGGAAGCGGCGGCTCGAGCGGCGCGCGGGGTCGCGCGCGATCCGGGCCTCCTCGGCGCGCACGAGCCGGCGCGCCCACGCGGCGCGCGGTGCGAAGCCGAGCTTGCGGTAGAACCACCAAGCCCCGCTCGCGAGCCCCTCCTCGTTGCCCGCGCCGCCGAGCTGGTAGGGGTAGACGGTGAAGCTGTCCACGCCGAAGAGCTGCTTCGTCATCGCCAGCACGCGGCCGTAGACCGCGCCGGCGTCGCCGCCGCGCCAGGTCTCGAACACGTTGTAGGCGATCTCGGCGCTGCGGTAGAGCGCGCTCGTCAGCACGTAGCCGGTGGGCACGCCGTTGCGCAGCGTGAGGAACCCGTACACCGATTCGAGCAGCAGCCGCCGCGCGGGCAGCACGCCGAGGCACGCGAACGCGAGCCCGCCGCCGCAGTCCACGAGCCGCACGTCGCGCGGGTCGGCGTAGGCGAACGCGTCGAGGTCGCGCGCGCGCGTGACCATCGCCTCGCGCGCCAGGTCGACGAGCGTCTCGCCTTCGCGGACGGAGAGCGCGCGCACCGCGACCGGCGGGCGCGCCAGCTCGGCGCGCAGCTCGGGCCGGCCGCGGCGGAGCGGCTCGCGCTGGAAGAACGGCCTCGCCCCGGCCCACGTCGCGAGCGTGCGCGACGGCCCGCCCGGCCCGGCGGCCAGCACCATGGGCGCGTCCATGCCGTCCACGAGCTTCTCGAACACGAACGGGTCGCGCACGCGCGCGGCGAGCCGGCGCACGGCGAACGCCGCGTCGCCCTCGCGCGCGCCCTTCATGCGCGCGAGCCAGCCGCGCACGCCGAGGTCGTACTCGTCGAGGCCCGGCGTCTCGCCGTGCGCGGCGAGCAGCGGCAGCGCCTCCTCGAGCCGCGCCGGGTCGTCCCACGCGTCCCAGTCGTAGGCGAGCCGCCCGGGCCAGCGCGTCGCGAGCCGCAGGGCCGTCGGGGCGAAGAAGCGGAAGCGTGTGTCCGTGCCGTCCACGCCGCTGCCTTCGAGCGCGCGGCGGTGGCGCGCGAGGTCGGGCCGCTTCGCGAAGCGCGCGAGCAGCCGCCCGGCGAGCGCGAGCGTCGCCCCGTCGTCGGGCAGCGAGCGGGCCGCGACCAGCGCGTCGTGGAAGCGCAGCAACTCGCCCGCGGCCGCGAAGCGCCGGCGCGCGAGGCGCGTGAGCAGCCGCCGGCGCTCGCGGGCGAGCGCCGGGCCGAACTCGAACCGGATCGCCTCGAGGCGATCGAGCGCGGCGGCCGCGCCGTTCATGGGACGTGCCGGGCGCCGCGCGGCGGCGCGCGGGCGGGTGTCGGGGCGGCGGGTCATTTGGCGCATCGGGGCTCCTCGGAGGGCGCGGATCGCGACGGGCGGCAGGGTAGCCGAGCCGAACGCGGCACGGAACATCCCCCGATGGTGAACAAATCACGAATCAGGGTTGCGGCGGAGTACGCGCGCCCCGGCCCGGGTGTAGAGTGGCTCCGTCATGGCACCCATGAGAGCACCGCATATGCGCGGTCCTTCACGGGCGACGCCGTGGCGCATCGAGCTGTTGGGGGGCCTTCGGGCGCGACGCGGCCGTACGCACGTGACCAGGTTCCGCACTCGTCGAGCCGCACTGCTGCTGGCGCGGCTCACGCTGCACCCTCGATCCCACCGCCGCGACGAACTCGTGGCGATGTTCTGGCCCGGCGCCGAGTTCAACGCCGGCCGCCAGAGCCTCTCGCAGGCCCTTTCGGAGCTGCGCCGGCAGCTCGATCCCGAGATCCTCCGCGCGAACCACGACACGGTGTGTCTGGCGAGCGAGCGGTTCTCGTCCGACGTCGGCGACTTCGAGCGGGCGCTCGCCGCGGCGCACGCCGCGACGGGCCCGGCCCGTATCGCCGCGCTCGAACGCGGTGTCGCGGTCTCGACCGCGCCGCTGCTGCCGGGCGTGACGTACGACTGGGCCGTGGCGGCCCGCGAACGCATCCTCGCCGAAACCGACGCGATGCTTCGCGAGCTGGCCGAGCACTACGAGAAGTCCGGCGAACTGGCCACGGCGTTCGAGTACGCCTTCCGCCGGGTCCGCATCGACCCGTTCGACGAGGAAGCGCATCGCGAGCTGGTGCGTCTGTACGAGCACTCCGGCCGCCCGCTGGCGGCCCTCGCGCACCTGCGCGACCTCGAGCACGAGCTCGAGAAGGACCTCGGGATGGCGCCCGACGCCGAGACCCGGGCGATGGGAGAGGCGCTGCGTGAGCGGCTGCTGGCGCTGAAGGCCGAGCCGGTGACCTGACGCGGCCGGGGCGCCCGATCCGGGCGCCCGGTTCAGGCCGCGTCAAATGTCGCCGGGAGCCTTCACGCGGGCGGTTTCCGCGTGCCTGGAGCGGCTCGCGCCGCTCCAGCGGGAGTTCGCACGCGCCGAAAACGGCCCCGTGGACGTGACGCCGGGCGGACATCCCTCCGGCGGCGCGCCACTAGGCTCTTGCGCGACGCACCCGCCGCGCGGCACCCTGCGCGGCGTCCGTACGTTCCCGGCCCGAGGATTCCCATGCGCCCCCGCGGCTTTCGTCTCTTCGCGATCGTGAGCATGCTCGCGCTGCTGTTCGGCGCGCAGGTGTGCATGGTCGTGCAGTGCGCCCCCGGCAAGGCCACCTCGGACGCCCACGCGTGCTGCGCGAAGGGCGTGGCGAAGAACACCGTGCCGGACCGCCCGGCGCCGCACGAGTCCGCGAAGCCCTGCTGCATCCAGGTGACGACCGCCGCCGCGCCCGAGCTGCAGCCGCCGGCGTCGCTCGACACCCACGCGCTCGCCGCGGTGCTCGTCGCCGCGCAGCTCGCCGCGGCCGCCCCGGCCGCCCCCGACGCGTCGCCGCCCGGCGACGCCCCCGGGCCCCGTCCCGCGCCGCCGCTGTCGGCGGCCGGCACGCGCGCGCCCCCGCTCGCGTAAGCCCCCACCCCGAGCGTCGTCCGCTGGTTGTGCGGCGGAGATTGTTGCTGCCGCCTCCCAAGCCAATGCCCCGCCGCCATTTCGCTGCGGGACAGGCGCTTGGCGGCTAAGCGGCGGCCGCGCAGGGGGATCGGGCCACGAGCAACACTCTGCGCACCACAACCAGCCTGAACCAGCGCTGGCGGTCGCCCTGCGACCGCGGCCGGGAGCCACGAACCGAGGTGACGACCATGCCGGACTTCCGCAGCACCCTTTCCATCCGCGCGCGCCTCGCCGCGACGGCCGTGGCGCTCTGCGCCGCCTCGGCCGCCGGCGCGCTCGACCTCGAGACGGCGCTGCGCGAGGTGCTCGCCGCCAACCCGATGCTGGCCGCGCGCGCCGAGATGACCGCGGCCGCGCGCGCGCGCATCGCGCCCGCGGGGGCGTGGAGCGCGCCGATGCTCGAGTTCGGCCTGCAGAACGTGCCCGAGACCGGCCGGCTCGACATGGACATGATGACCATGCGCATGGTCGGCCTCGCGCAGCGCGTGCCGCTCTCGGGCGCGAACGGCCTCGCCCGCGCGGCGGCGCGCGAGGCGTGGCGCGCGGACGCCGAGGACGGGCGCGCGCTCGCGTTCGAGATGCTGGCGATGGCGTGGGACCGCTACGCGGAGGCCTACTTCGCGCGCGAGCGGGAGCGCATCGCCGCGGACCATCGCGGCGTGATGGACCGCATGGTCGCGGCCGCCGGGTCGCGCTATCGCGCCGGCCGCGGGCGGCTCGACGAGGCGCTGCGCGCGGACGCCGACCGCGCGCGCGTGCTCGCCGACGAGGCCGCGTTCCGCGCCGAGGCTCGGGCGGCGCGCGCG
>CAZUEM010000068.1:2781-16946 GCA_964619155.1 uncultured bacterium | reverse complement strand
AATCACCCGGCCCGGGGTTGCGTGGCGGGGCCGGAGCCGCCAGTCTGCGGCGCGGAAAGGACTTGCACGTGAACGACCTGCCGCTCCAACTGATCGCCCTCGGCTTCCAGGCGCTCTGCACCCTGGCCCTGGCCGGGGTGCACTTCGGCCTGTGGCGGGCGCAGGGGCGGCCGTTCCACCTGAGCTGGGCGCTGGCCTGGACGTTCTACGCGCTGCGCCTGGGCGCCATCTCGATGTTCCTCGTCACGCGCGCCGAGGTGTGGCTATTCGCGCACCAGACCGTGACGGGCTGGGCGGCGATGCTGCTGCTGTTCGCGGCGCTGCAGTTCAACAGCGGCCTGCGCTGGCGGCCGGTGTACGCGCTGGCCGGCCTCGCCGCGCCCGTGTGGGCCGCGTTCGCGATCTGGGGCATCCGCAACTACGCGGTGGCCGGCGCGTCGTCCACGCTGCTGCTCTTCACCGTGACGCTGTGGACGGCGGCGGTGTTCTGGACGCGCGAGCGCCACCAGCACTCGACGGGCTCGCAGATCCTCGCCTGGGCGTTCACGCTCTGGTCGCTTCACCACCTCGACTACCCGCTGCTGCGCTCGCAGGGCGCGGGCCTGCTGTACGGCGTGTTCGCCGACGTCGCGCTCATCGTGCTGGTCGCGCTCGGCACGCTCGTGCTGGTGCTGGGCGAGGGCCGCCGGGCGCTCGCGCTGCGAACCGCCGAGCTGGAGCAGCTGACGCGGCTGCTGCTGCGGGCGCAGGAGGAGGAGCGCCGCCGCATCGCGCGCGAACTGCACGACGAGGCCGGTCAGGCGCTGACCGCGCTCAAGATCGAACTGGACCTCGAGGGCCGCACGGCCGCGAGCGAGCTGGCGGCGCGCGCGCTCGCGCAGGTGCGCGACCTGAGCAACCTGCTCCGCCCGCAGGCCATCGACGACCTCGGGCTCGCGCCGGCGCTGCGCGGCATGGCCGAGGACTTCGCGACCCGCACCCGTCTCGACGTCCAGATCGCGGTGCCCGAGAACGCGACCTGCCCGCCCGAGATCGGCATGACGCTCTACCGCGTCGCGCAGGAGGCGCTCACGAACGTGGCGCGCCACGCCGCCGCGAAGCGCGCGTGGCTGACGCTCGAGTTCGACGGCCGCGAGGCGAGGCTGGTGGTGGAGGACGACGGCCGCGGGCCCGACGCCGCCATGAAGCCGCACCTCGGGCTGCTGGGCATGCACGAGCGCGTGATCGGCGTCGGCGGCCGGCTGTGGCTGGGCCGCGGCGCCGCGGGCGGCATGCGCGTCGAGGCGACGCTGCCGATGGGAGGGACTTCATGACCGGCTCCGGACCGATCCGCGTCCTGCTCGCCGACGACCATCCCCTGGTCCGCGCCGGCGTGCGCAAGGTGCTCGAGCAGCAGGCCCGCGTCACCGTCGTGGGCGAGGCCGGCGACGGCGACGAGGCCCTGAAGCTCCTCGCGGAGCTCGAGCCCGACCTGCTCGTGCTCGACCTCAACATGCCGAACCGCGACGGCTTCGCGGTGCTGCGCGAGGCGCGCGACGTGGCGCCCGGCGTGCGCATCCTCGTGCTGACCATGCACTCGTCGGTCGAGTACGTGGCGCGCGCGGTGCGCGAGGGCGCAGACGGCTACCTGCTCAAGGACACCGCCGTGCAGGACCTGGCGGCGGCGATCGAGTCGGTGACCGCGGGCCGTCCCTACTACAGCGAGCCGGCGCAGCGCTCGCTCGCGGACTCGCTGCGCCGTCCCGTCGCGGACGCGTCGTCGCGGCTCGAGCGCCTGACCGCGCGCGAGCGTGAGGTGCTCGAGGGCGTGGCGCGCGGACGCACGACCAAGGAGATCGCGGCCGAGTTCAACATCAGCGCGCGCACCGTCGAGACGCATCGCGCCGCGATCATGCGCAAGCTCGACATCCGCTCGGTCGCGCTGCTCACGCAGTTCGCGATCCGCGAGGGGCTCATCGAGCCGCCCCCCGGAACCTGACCGCGGCGCCCCGAAAGCCCGCCATGGTCCTTCAGGACCAGTTCCTTCCGGGCGTGTAAACCGTTGCGGCTGCGTGCGGCTCCGTAGTTCTACGGACCCCAAATTCCGTGGTACTGCGAATGGTCGCGGCCCTGTTCAGGCCCGATATTCAACCCCGTGATGGTTGGGCTGAGGGGCATTCGGAATCGGGCCGCGGCACTGGCCCTGGTGGTCGCCACCGGAGCGGGGGCGGGCGCCGCGTCGGCGCAGGTCCCTTCGTCCGCCGCCCCCGACAGCCTCCCGAAGCCGCGCGGCATGCAGGACACGGTCACCGTCCTCAAGCCCATCCTCGTCGAAGGCGCGCGCTCGATCACCCCGGACCGCGGCAGCGCGACCACCGTGCGCCTCGACCGCGGCCGCGTGAACCGCTTCCTGCCCTCGACCGCCGCCGACGTGCTCGTGTCGGCGCCCGGCGTGGACGTCATCAGCACCGGCCCGTGGGCCTCGCGCGTCTCGATGCGCGGCCTCTCGGGCGAGCGCGTGCTCGTCATGGTGGACGGCGTGCGGCTGCAGTCCGGCCGCGGCCACGGCGCGCAGACCTCGCTCGTCTCGGTGGACAAGCTCGAGGGCGTCGAGATCCAGCCCGGCTCGAGCAGCGCGCAGTTCGGCTCCGACGCGCTCGGCGGCATGGTCGAGCTGAGCACGCACCGCTCGCTGCTCGCGCCCGACCGCGTCACCACGCTGGCGCTGGCCGCCCGCGGCACGGCGCCCGGCGACCACCTCGACCAGAGCGCCCGCATCCGCTGCGTCGGCCCGGGCCTGGGCGGCGAGGTGTTCGCGAGCCTCGCCAGCCTGCGCGCGCTGTCCACGCCGGACGGCGAGGTGCCGAACAGCGGCTACCACGACCAGGACGTCTCGGTGCGCACCCAGGCGCAGCTCGGCCAGGGCGTGTTCGACTACGAGCACACCACGCACATGAGCCGCGACATCGGCCTCCCGGCGTTCTCGTCCTCGGCCGGCGCGAGCGCCGAGTACCCGCTGCAGTCGCGCGACGCCGACCGCTTCGAGTTCTCGATGCGCGAGTCGGGCCTGCGCCCGGCGCTGCGGCTGCTCGGCGTCCAGCAGCGCTTCCGCTCGCACTACGACGAGACGACCGTGGACAGCCAGTTCGTCCGCGGCCGCTACGTCTCGCAGCGCACCAGCGTCGCGCGCGACCGCATCACCACCTGGTCGCGCAGCGTGCAGCCGTCCGTGCGCTGGGGCTCGGTGCGCATGTTCGGCGAGTGGCGGCGCGAGAACACGAGCGGCCCGCGCGCCACGAACACCGTGGTGCGCAGCGCCGCGGGCCTCGTGACCTCCGACACGAACCAGGACTCCGAGAGCGTCCCGCCGGCGCGCCGCGAGGCGTGGGCGGGCGGCGCGTTCGCCTCCGCGACCTGGGCGAAGTTCCGGCTCGAGACGAGCGCCCGGTACGACTGGCTGCGCTCGCGCGCCGACTCGACGGTCTACAGCTTCACGCCCGTCCTCGACGTGACCGACACCCGCACGAGCGGCGAGGTCGGCCTGTCGCGCCCGCTCGGCTCGTGGACCCCCTACGCGCGGCTCTCGACCGGCTTCCGGGCCCCGAACCTCGAGGAGCGCTACTTCAACAGCAGCGTGCACGGCGGCATGCGCGTGTTCGGCAACCCCGGCCTGCGCGCCGAGAACTCGGCCACGACCGAGCTGGGCCTGCGCGCCAACGACGCGCTGTTCGGCCGGCTGCGCGGGTTCCGCGTGTCGGTCTACCGCTCCGAGGTCGAGGACATGATCACCCTCAAGTACCTCGGCCAGCTCTACCTCGTGCCGCGCTTCCAGTACACGAACATCCACCGCGCGCGCCTCGAGGGGCTCGAGGCCGAGACCGACCTGCGGTTCGGCCGCGTGCAGGCCCAGCTCTCGGCCGGCTTCCCGCGCGGGCGCGACCTCGACACCGGCGAGGACATCGACGACATCGGCGCGGCGCGCGCGACGCTCGACCTGCGGACCGCCGCCCCGAAGTTCCTGCCGATGGGGCTGCTCTCGCTGCGGCTGCGCTGGACCGACGCGACCTCGGGCAACGAGCAGGTGCTCGCCCGCCCCGCGTTCTGGACCGCGTCGGCCGAGGCCAGCGGCAGCTGGTCGGGCGTGCGGCTGACGCTCGCCGTGAAGAACCTCACCAACACGCGCTACCGCGAACCCATGAGCTTCCTCGACGAGCCCGGCCGCGCCGTCTCGCTGGCCGCGCGCTGGGAAGGGAAGATCGGCGGTCTGTCGGCGCGCCGGAGCTGATCCCGACATGCGTGCCTCGTCCATCCTCCTCGCCTTCACACTGGCGGCCGTCGCTTCGGCGCCGGCCGCCGCACGCACCAGCCCCAATCCCCCCGGCCGGCTCGTGCTCGGGCCCGAGGGCCCGGTGTCGCAGCCGCTGCGGACCAGCGCCTCGACCGCGGTCACCGTCGGGCTCGCGCCCGGCGCCGTGCAGATCGACTCGGTCTGGTACGACCTGCAGGACATGGGCTCGATGGGCGAGCATGTCGTGGTCGGCGCCGACGGCCGCGTGCACGTCTCGTGGCAGGACGAGTTCTGCGAGTTGAACGGCCTGTGCCCGCCGAACCTGTCGCTGCCGAACCCGCACCCGAACCGCGGCCAGGCCTACGCGTACCGCGACGCGTTCGGCGCGTGGCACAACCTCGGCAAGGTGCGTGACCCGCAGGTCGCCGCGCTCAATTGCTGCGCGCTGCCCGACCCGATCGGCGGCTTCGGCAGCATCACGCTCGCCCCGAGCGGCCGCGTCGCGGTGGCCCAGCACATCAACGAGGAGAGCTGCGACCTGCGCGCGCAGTTCTACTACCAGGAGGCGCTCGGCGGCTCCGACTGGTCGGCGCAGCTGCCCTCGTTCATCACCCCGAGCGGCAACAGCTTCCTGTTCCCGCAGGTCGCGGCGACGCCGGGCGGCGGCTTCACGCTGGTCGGCGAGGTCCCGCGCGCGGGCGGCTACGAGGAGGTCGAGCAGATCGGTGCGAGCTGGTTTTCGACCGGCAACACGACCTACTCGTGCTTCAACTTCCAGGGCGCCGACTGGACGCTGCCGGCGCCGGCCACGCTGTTCCGCGACGGCCGCCCGGCATTCCCGGCCATCGCCGCCGCCCCGAACGGCAAGGTCGGCATCGCGGTCGGCGATTTCGGCGGCAACGTCTACCTGATCGAATCCTCGAACGGCACGTTCGCCCCGGGCACCGTCACGACCCGCAACCTGACGAACTACACCGACGCCCAGGTCACGAAGGCCGATTCCACCTCCACGCAGTTCCGCCCGTACGTTCATTGCGCGATCGCCTACAACGACACGACCCCGCACGTGGTCTGGAGCGAACTGCAGGCGCGCAAGATCGGCGGCGTGGTGCAGTACTTCGACCACCGCAGCCGCATCCGCCTGTGGAGCAGCACGCGAGGCGTCCAGACCGTGCACCAGGTGAGCGCCGGCGTCGCCGACCGCTTCGACGACGTGGACCAGGGCCTGAACGGCCCGCTGTGCGGCTTCAACACCATCACCGTGGACTGGCCGCAGGTCGGCTTCTCGGAGGACGGCTCCGAGACGTACGTCGCCTGGCTCGGCTTCCGGGACACGCAGGTGGACCCCACCGCCGACATGCAGCTCACCGGCATCTGCACCGGCATCGGCTTCGCCGACATCCACTGCAGCGTCTCGGCCGGCGGCGGCGCGTGGAGCGCGGCGGAGAACCTCACCAACACGCCGAACTGCGACGAGCGCTTCTTCTCGCTCGCGCCGCGCAACCCCGGCGGCCGGCTGCACCTCGTCTTCCAGGCCAGCGCCACCGACCAGGCCGGCAGCGCCATCATCGGCGACCGCGGCCTGACGCCCGGCAACCTGCTGCGCCGGATCGCCTACCTCGAGAAGCGCCCCGCCGCGAGCGTGCTCGCGGTGACGCCGGGCGTCTCGGGCGGCGGGCCCGCGCTGCGCGTGTGGCCGAACCCCGTCTTCGGCGCGTCCCGGATCCGCTTCGAGGCGGCCCCGGGCACGCCGTCCACCCGCCGCGCCGAGATCTACGGCGTGGACGGGCGGCGCATCACCTCCCTGCCGCTCGCGTCGGGCAGCGTCCTGTGGGACGCGCGCTCCGACGAGGGCGTCCGGGTTCCCGCGGGCGTCTACTTCGCCCGTATCTCCGACGACCCCGCTTCGAGCGCGGTCCGCTTCGTCATCGCGCGATGAGTTCCGCTCTCGTTACGCGTTTCCATCTCCCGGAGGCAGTCATGCATCCCGTTCGTACTCTCCTCGCGACCGCCGTGGCCCTGACCCTCTTCGCCGGCGCGTCCGGCGCCGTCGTGGTGACCGAAGAACACGTCACCGGCGGCGTCAAGCAGCTGAACTGGCTGACCGGCTTCGACACCGACCGCCGTCTCGAGGCGCTCACCCTCGCGTCGGGCCACCCGGCGTTCCCGAACCCGTCCGGCGACAACACGGTCGGCTCGCTCACCACGACGATCCCGGACAGCGGCGGCATCGCGCTCTCGTGCGTGGACCCGCTCGGCCAGGCGGATTACGAGTGGGAGGCCTGGGTCAACATGGGCAACGGCGACAGCCGCCGCGGCCTCGTCCTGCGCGCCGACTACTCGAACAACTTCAAGAACGCCTACCTGTTCGTGATCTACGCCGGCCTCGGCCAGATCCAGTTCCGCAAGCTCGCCGGCCAGACGCCCACCTCGCTGCGCGCGTGGATCACCAACACGCTGCCGGGCGGCGTGCCGGCGCTGAACAGCTGGCACCACATGAAGGTGCAGGCGAGCGCGAACATGTTCCGCTGCTGGTGGGACGGCGCCGAACTGACGGCGGGCAACCCCATCATCGACTCGACCGGCCCGTACCTGACCGGCTTCGTCGGCGTGTACAACTTCAACTTCAGCGTCGGCGGCATCACGGCGCTGTTCGACGACCTCGTGCTCTCGACCGAGCAGGTCGTGCCGGCGCAGCACACGAGCTGGGGCCGGCTGAAGAACCTGTACAAGTAGTTTCCCCCGCCGCGCCCGGCGCCCCTCGCCGGCGACGCGAAGCGACGAGGCCCGGACCTGACGAGGTCCGGGCCTTGGTCGTTACCCCCCGAGTCAACGCAGCACCGTCACGCGCGCCACCGCCCGGTTCGCGCCCAGAGTGACTCGCACGAAGTAGAGTCCCGGCGGCACGGGGCGACGCGGGACGACCTCCAGCGAGTGACGGCCGGGACCGGGTGAGCCGACCGGCCCGCCGGCCACACGGCGGCCTGCGATGTCGAGCAACTCGAGGCGCACGGGCGCATGGCCCGGCAGGGCGAGCCGCACGACAAACCGATCGCCGGGACCGGGATTCGGATGCACGCCTTCGAGCGCGAACGCGGCGGGGCCGGGCCCGGGCGGCACCTTCAGCAGGGATGGGACGGCCCGCACGAGCCTGGCCGCGGAGAAACTCCCGGAGCGCGCGGAGTCTCCCTGGTACGCAGCGGTGATCGAGTGTTCTCCGAGGCGTGTCGCCGGGACCGCGAGGGAGGCGACGCTGTCCACCACCGGCGCGGTGCCGAGCAGCGTCGTGCCGTCGTAGAAGCGCACGGAGTCGGCCGGCATGCCCGTGCCGGCCGCGCGCACGCGGACCGTCGCTTCGAGCAGGAGAGTGTCCCCGATCATGACGGGGTCCGGGGCGGTGGCCAGAAGCGTCAGGGTCGGCCTCAGCCCCGGCATGACGCCGACGGAATGTGAGGCGGGGTTGGCCACCACCAGGTCCGGACGGCCGTCACCGCTCACGTCACGGATCGCCACCGCGCCCGGGTAGCAGTAGAGCTCGCCGGCGACGACGTCGATCGCTGGACCGAACCCACCGAGACCGTCGCCCAGCAGCAGGGAAACCCAGTTTGATCCGTCGATCGCGACGGCCAGGTCGGGGCGGGAGTCGCCGTTCACGTCGCCGATGGCGACGTGGTGGGTGAGCTTGCCGGGGGGCCAGCCGCCGAAGTCGGACCTTGGGCCGAGCCCGCCCGAGCCGTCACCCGGCAGGACCGAGACCTGGTAGGAGTCGTACCCGACAGCGACATCCGCGTGCCCATCGCCGTTCACGTCCCCGATGGCGACGCAGCGGGGGTAGAGGCTCGTCGCGTAATCCGTCTTCGCGACGAAACCGCCCAGACTGTCCGAAAGCAGGACCGAGACCGTGCTCGAGCCACGATTCGCCACCACCAGGTCCTCCCGCCCGTCTCCGCTCAGGTCCGCCACGGCCACGAAATAAGGATTGCTGCCGCAGGCGAAAGCCGTCCTCGGGGCGAACCCACCGGCGCCGTCTCCCTGCAGCACCGAGACCGTGCTCGAGACCAGGTTCGTGAGCGCCAGATCCGGCCGGCCGTCGCCGTTGACGTCTCCGATCGCCACCGACGAGGGAAAGAGCCCGGTTGAGAAATCGGACTTCGCGCCGAACGTCCCGTCACCCAGGCCGGCGAACACCGACACGGTGGAGGCTCCGTAGTTGGCCGCGACAAGATCGGGCACGGCGTCGCCATTCAGGTCGCCGACCGCGATCGACCACATCGAGCTGCTCGTGGGGATGTTGACCGCTCCGCCGAACCCCCCTTCGCCCGTACCGAAGAGCGCGGCCATTCTGCTCTCGGTCGAGTTGCCCGCGACCAGGTCGGGCCAGCCGTCGGCGTCCAGGTCTCCGATCGCCACCGAGCGGGGGTTGCCCCACACCCGGTAGTTCGTGCTCGTCCCGAAGCCGCCGCTGCCGACTCCGAGCAGCACCGACACGAGGTTCGACGTCGCGCTCGCGACCGCCAGGTCGCGCTGGCCGTCGCCGTTCACGTCTCCCACCGCGAGCGACGAAGGCCCGGCGCCGGCCGGGAGATCCGTGCGTGGCCCGAAGCCGCCCGCGCCGTCTCCGGGCAGCACGGTGAGGAAGCCCGCGGTGGGGCCGGCGGTCGCCAGGTCGGGGCGACCGTCTCCGTTCACGTCGGCGATCACCACGGACGCGCACCCCGGGCTCGCGGCGAATCGGACGTGCGCGGCGAGTTCGCCGGTGCCCGTGCCGAGGAGCACCGAGACCGTGCCGCTGTCGGCGTTGGCCGTCGCGACGTCGATCCGTCCGTCGTCGTCGAGGTCGCTGGCGGCCACGCTCGCGACGTCGCCGCCCGCGTCGAAGTCGGTCCTCGAGGCAAACCCGCCGACGTCGTCGGCGAGCCACACCGAGACGGCGCGGCCGGCGGGGCTCGCGACGATCAGGTCGCCGCGCCCGTCGCGGTTCAGGTCCCCGATGGCGACCGAGCGCGAGAGGCTCGCGGGCAGGTCGAGCCTCTCGCCGAAGCCCCCCGCGCCGTCACCCGGAATGACCGACAGCGTCGGCTCGCCGTCGTGGACCACCACCAGATCGGGCGCCCCGTCGCCATTCACGTCGCCGGCGGCGACGCAGGTGGGACCGCTTCGCACAGGGAGGTCGGTTCTCGCGCCGAAACCACCGAAGCCGTCCCCGGGAAAGAGCGAGACCGTGGCCTCCTCGTGGCTGACCACCACGAGGTCGGGCGCGCCGTCGCCGTTCATGTCACGAACCGTCGCCGCCGTCGCGCCGGAGCCTGCAGGGAATGTGCCCTCCTGGCCGAAACGGCCGGCGCCGTCCCCGAGCCGCACGCGGACCGAGCCCGGGGCGCCACCGGACGTCACGACCAGGTCGGGCCAGCCGTCGCCGTTCACGTCGGCGACAGCGACCGACGAGGGCGCGGGGGTCGCGAAATCGAGTCGCAGCCCGATGCGAAACGGCTCGGCAGCGGCGGCCACCGCGCCCGAGAGCGCCGCGAGCGCTGCGAGGGCGAGCGCCCGTGAATGCGCACTCGCGAGAAGCCCGGTGTTGCGTGCGGCAGGCGTCTCGCGACGGCGGGCCTTCATGACGCGATACTCAGCCGCGCTTCGCGCGCTTGCGTCGCGCGGCCGGCCTCGGCGCCACCCGCTTCACCGCGACGCCGTCCGCCGCGTCGCCGCGCTTCGCGGCGGCGAGCAGCGCCTTCGGGGCGCGGACCTCCATCGCGAGCAGCGCGTGTGAGAGCGTCTTGCCCTGGGCGTCCAGCCGCAGGCTCACCGTGCCGCCGCCGCCGAGCGCCTCGTGCAGGAGGAAGTTGAGCGCCCACAGGTTCGGCACTTCGTGACGCTCGACGCGCCCGAGGCAGATGCCCTTGAAGCGCCGCTTCACGAGCGATGCGGTGATCGTCTTCACGAGCCACGGGTAGATCTCCGGGCTGCGCGCGACGAGGCCGATGTTGGCGGTGTCGCCCTTGTCGCCGCTCCTGCCGTGCGCGAGCGCGGAGAGCGGAACGCGCACCGTGCCGGCCGCGCCCTTCGCCTTCGGCCACGCCTCCTTCGCGAGCGGCGCGGGCCTTGGCATCGGCACGAGCGGCGTGGGCCACTCGAGCGCGCGCTCGCCGCCGTCCGCGCCGACGAGCCGCGGCTTGACGAGGTCGCGCGGCACCAGCGCGGGCCAGTAGGCGACGACCTCCTGCGCCTGGGGACGGCCTCCCGTCACCGCCACGCCGGGCGGGCCGGAGAGGATCACGGCCGGGACCATCTTCGAGAACGCCTCGATCTTCGCGCGGTCGGCGTCGCGCACCGACAGGCGCAGCAGCACCTCCGGGGCGTCCACGGGCGGCGCGAGCGGGCCCCAGCACGAGGAGTGCCCGACCAGCTCGGTGTGCGTCGCGGCGAACTCGAGCCCGAGGCGTTTCCAGAAGAGCGCGGCGAACGCCCGCGCCTTCTCCGCCGCGTCGGGCGCCGAGATGATGAGCGTGCCGCTCGCCTTCCAGCCGTCGGCGTAGGCGGCGCTCACCTTGAGCGAGCCGGGCGCGGGGCGGCCCTTCACGCCCCAGACGCGCACGCGGTCGCGCCCCGCCTGCTCGAGGCGGATGGTGGCGAAGTCGGCGACCACGTCGGGCGTGATGTAGCCGCGCGGGTCGCCCATTTCGTAGACGAGCTGCTCCTTCACCGTGCGCACCGTCACCGCGCCGCCCGTGCCGGCGTGCTTCCCGACCACGAAGGAGCCGTCGGGGAAGACCTCGATCACCGGGTAGCCGATGGACTCGAAGCGCTTCACGCGCCGCCAGTCGGTGAAGTTGCCGCCGGTGGACTGCGCTCCGCACTCGACGATGTGCCCGGCGACGATGCCGGCCGCGAGCCGGTCCCAGTCGTCCGCGGCCCAGCCGAACGCGTGGATCATGGGCGCGAGGGTGATGCCGGTGTCGGTGCAGCGCCCGGTCACGACCACGCGCGCGCCGCTCGCCAGCGCCTCGACCACCGGCCAGGCGCCGTAGTAGGCGTTCGCGCTGCTCACGCGCTCGCGGATCGCGGCGAAGGGCGAGCCGTCGTCCATGTTGTCGAGCGAGGCGCCCGCCTCGTTCAGCTCGCCGAGCCGGTCCATGAGGTCGTCGCCCACCACGGCGGCGACGTCGAGCGCCACGCCGCGCCGGGCCGCCATCTCGAGCAGCGCGTCGCGGCAGGCGGCCGGGTTCACGCCGCCGGCGTTGGTGATGACCCGCACGTCCTTCGCCACCAGCAATTCGAGCGTCTCCTCGACCTGCTTCACGAAGTCGCGAGCGAAGCCGGCGCGCGGGTCGCGGGCGCGCTGCTTCTGCATGATGGACATCGTGATCTCGGCGAGGAAGTCGAGCGTCACGTAGTCGGCCGGGCCGAGTTCGACCTGGCGGCGGAACTGCCCGAGGTCGTCGCCCCAGTAGCCGCCGGCGTTGGCGATGCGGATGGAATCGGGCATCTCGGAGCGCGTCCTTGTAAAGGAGCGGGGGGGACGGCCGGGCCGCGCGGCAGCCCGCGGCGTCCTCGTGAACGGCGGTGCAATGAGCGCCGGACGCTAACCGCCACCCCCGGGGCGGTCAACGCGTGGTAGGTTGCCCGCGCGTCCATCCCCCGCTCCCGACCCGGCCGACCGGAACCCCGCCATGCGACTGCCCGCCGCGCGCCCGCTGCTTCCCGCCTTCGCCCTCGTCCTCGCGCTCGCGGCCGCCTCGTGCCGTCCGGGAAGGGAAGTCCCCCAGATCCACGGCCGCGTCGCGCCGCGCGCGCCGGTGACGCTCCCCGAGGGCGCGGTGCTGGAGGTGCAGGTCGCCGACGTCACCCGGGCCGACGCGGCGCCGGTGGTCGTGGCGAAGCGCACCTACGAGAAGCTCGGCGCCGCCCCGTGGCGCTTCAGCCTGCGGGCGGACAGCCTCGCGGCGCTCGACCCGGCGCACGAGTACGCGGTGCAGGCCCGGGTGCTCGTGGACGGCAAGCCGCGGCTCGTCAGCAAGCGGCGCACGCTCGTGGACCCGGCGAAGCTGGCCGACACGCTCGACGTGGTGGTCGAGCCGGTGCCGCGCACGGTCGGCGCCCGCACCGGCGCGCCCTCCGGGGCGCCCGCGGCCGACGCGGCCCGGGCATGGAATCCCCCCGGACGCCCTGCTACATTGCCCGCGCCCATTTCCACACTCCTCCGAGGCCCCGCGGGCGGACCGGTCACGGCTCCGCCGCGCGCGGCCGACGCCTGACCGAGAGGCCCGCATGCCCGCCCTGTCCCGCACGCTGACGCTCGCCGACGCGGCCCTGCCGCGCGCCGGCGTCCTGCAGAACGCCGCGCTCGTCGTCCTCGCCTCGCTGCTCACCGCCGCCGCGGCCCAGGCCGAGATCCGGCTGCCGTGGACCCCGGTGCCGGTCACCGGCCAGACGTTCGCGGTGCTGCTCTCCGGCGTGGTGCTCGGCGCCCGCCGCGCGTTCCTCGCGCAGATGCTCTACCTGCTCGAGGGCGCCTGCGGCCTGCCGTTCTTCGCGGGCGGCGCCGGCGGCGCGCTGGTGATGGCCGGCCCGACCGGCGGCTACCTCGTCGCGTTCCCGTTTGCCGCGCTCGTCACCGGCGCGCTCGCCGAGCGCGCGTGGGACCGCCGGCCGGTCACGATGTTCGCCGCCATGCTGCTCGGCAGCACGGTGATCTTCGCCGTCGGCCTCGCGCAGCTTTCGCGCTTCGTGCCCTCCGGGCAGCTCGTCGCGACCGGCCTGGCGCCTTTCGTCGTCGGCGACGTGGTCAAGTCGGCGCTCGCCGCGCTCGCGTTCCCTGCCGCCTGGAAGTTCGTCCGGAAGCTGGAGTCGAAGTGAGCGTTCGCAGCGTCTCGGTGCTCGGCGCGGGGCTGATGGGGCGGGGCATCGCCTGCGTCGCCGCCCTCGGCGGGTACGAAACGCGCCTGCAGGACGCCTCGAAGGCCCAGCTCGACAAGGCGCTCGCCGACATCGACGCGATCCTCGAGAAGGGCGTGGCGACCGGCAAAGTCGCCGGGGACGACGCGGTCGCGGCGCGCCGCCGGCTGACCGCCGTGGACGCGCTCGAAGAGGCCGCCGAGGGCGCCGATCTCGTCATCGAGGCGGTGCCGGAGCGCATCGAGCTCAAGGTCGAGATCTTCGCCGCGCTCGACCGGCTGGCGCCCGAGCACGCGATCCTCGCCTCGAACACCTCGTCGCTCTCGATCACCGAGATGGCCGCCGCCACGGGGCGCGCGCCGCGGGTGGTGGGGATGCACTTCTTCAATCCCGTGCACCGGATGAAGCTGCTCGAGATCGTGCGCGCGCTCGAGACGAGCGACGCGACGACCTCCGCCTGCGAGGCCGTGGGCGCGCGCATGGGCAAGGAGTGCGTGGTGGTGCGCGAGTCGCCGGGGTTCGTGACCTCGCGCATCAACGCGCTGATCGGCAACGAGGCGTTCTACATGCTGCAGGAGGGCGTCGCGAGCGCGGCCGACATCGACCGGGCCCTCAAGCTCGGGCTCAACCACCCGATGGGCCCGTTCGAGCTGGTGGACCTGGTGGGGCTCGACACGCGGCTCTCGATCCTCCGGTTCCTGCACCGCTCGCTCGGCGAGAAGTTCCGGCCCTGTCCGCTGATGGAGCAGTACGTCGCGGCCGGGCGGCTCGGCCGCAAGGCCGGGCGCGGCGTCTACGAGTACCCCGCGAAGGGGTGAGGCGGCCCATGGCCACGCGGCGCAAGGCGGTGACGAAGCAGCGGACGGTCCGCGGGGCCGCGGCGTTCGCGCCGCAGAAGGCCGGCGCGAGCGCGAAGGACCTGCTGCTGTTCGAAATCGAACGCGCGCGCGTCGCCGTGATGGCCGCGATCCAGGGCCTCGGCGCCGGCACGGCGCTGCGCCCG
>CAZUEM010000068.1:0-2681 GCA_964619155.1 uncultured bacterium | reverse complement strand
CGGCTCGCGCGGCACGACCGCGGACACGCGGAAGACATCAAGAACGCCCGCATCGCGGGCTGACCCGTCGGGGAGGAAGTCCATGTCGGAGACGCTGGCCCCGGTGCGCCCGGGCAAGCTCATCATCAACGGCGAGGCGGTGGACGCGCTCTCGGGCCGCACGTTCGAGACGTTCAACCCCGCGACCGAGGAGCGGATCACGACGGTGGCCGAAGCCGGCGCCGAGGACGTGGACCGCGCCGTCCAGGCCGCGCGCGCCGCGTTCGAGAGCGGCCCATGGCCGCGCATGAAGCCCGCCGACCGCGCCCGCGTGCTGCACCGGCTCGGCGACCTCATCCTCGCCAACGCCGACGAGATCGCGCGCCTCGAAACGCTCGACAACGGCAAGCCCATCTTCGAGTCGCGCCACATCGACATCCCGATGGTGTCCGGCTGCTTCCACTACTTCTCGGGCTGGGCCAGCAAGCTGACCGGCGACACCACGAACGTCTCGCCGGCTTTCTTCACCTACACGCTGCGCGAGCCCGTCGGCGTGGTGGGCGCGATCATCCCGTGGAACTTCCCGATGATCATGGTCGGCTGGAAGGCCGCGCCCGCGCTGGCCGCGGGCAACACCGTGATCGTCAAGCCCGCCGCCGAGACGCCGCTGTCGGCGATCCGCATCGGCGAGCTGGCGCTCGAGGCCGGGCTGCCGCCGGGCGTGCTCAACATCGTGCCGGGCCGCGGCTCGGTGGCCGGCGAGGCGCTGGTGAAGCACCCGCAGGTGGACAAGATCAGCTTCACCGGCTCGACCGAGGTCGGGCGCCACCTCATGCGCACCGCCGCCGACACGGTGAAGAAGCTGACGCTCGAGCTGGGCGGCAAGTCGCCCAACATCGTGTTCGCCGACGCCGACCTCGACGCCGCCGTGCGCGGGGCGATGAACGGCATCTTCTACGGCAAGGGCGAGGTGTGCGCCGCCGGCTCGCGGCTGCTGGTCGAAAGGTCCGTCCACGACGAGTTCGTCGCGAAGCTCGCCGAGCGCGCGAAGAAGCTGGTGCCCGCCGACCCGCTGGACCCCAAGACCCGCCTCGGCGCGCTCGTCAACGAGAAGCAGATGAACACCGTGCTCGGCTACGTCGAGACCGGCCTGAAGGAGGGCGCCACGCTCGTCGCGGGCGGCGCGCGCCAGCCCGTCAACGGCAAGGGCACCTTCGTCCAGGCCACCGTGCTCGCGGGCGTGGCCAACACGATGCGCGTCGCGCAGGAGGAGATCTTCGGGCCCGTCCTCGCCGTGATCCCGTTCGAGGGCGTGGACGACGCGGTCGCGCAGGCGAACGACAACCTCTACGGTCTCGCCTCGGGCGTGTGGACGCGCGACGTCAAGAAGGCGCACGCCGTCTCCCGCCGCCTGCGCGCGGGCACGGTGTGGATCAACACCTACAACTTCTTCGATCCCGGCATGCCGTTCGGCGGCTACAAGGGCAGCGGTTTCGGGCGCGACCTCGGCGCCGCGTGCCTGAACGAATACACGCAGCTGAAGAGCGTCTGGCTGAACCTCGAATAGGAAGGAAGACGCGCGCCCCATGGGCCGCCTCCACGGCATCGTCCTCGTCACCCCCGACCCCGAACGGCAGCGCGCGTTCTACGAGCGCCAGCTGGGCCTCGGCGTCGCCCGCGAGGCCGACGGCGCGGTGACGTTCGGGCTGCGCGGCGCGGCGCTGGCGCTGCGGCCCGCGCCCGCGGGCGCCGCGCCCGAGATCCGCATCGCCCTGCACGTGCCGTCGCTCGACGCGCGGGTCGAGGCGCTGAAGGCGAAGGGCGTTGCGTTCGAGGGCGCCGTCGAGGATGGCCCCGAGGGCCGCTTCGCCGTGCTGCGCGACCCGGACGGCAACGCCGTGCTGCTGGTCGCGCCGCGCGAGAGCGCGCCGGCCGGGAGCTGGCCGACGCTCTCGCACGCGATCGTCAACACGGCGCGCTACGCCACCGCCGCGCACTTCTACCGCGAGACGCTGGGGCTGCGGGTCGCGGACGAACGCGACGGCTGGATCGAGTTCGACACCGGCACCGCGCGGCTCGCCGTGCACGATCGCGACGACACCGAGGGCCTGCCCCTGCACCCCGACCAGCGCGTGACGTTCGCGCTCGAGGACGAGGACCTCGACGCGTGGGCCGAGGAGCTGCGGGGCCGCGGCGTGACGTTCGCCGCCGCGCCGATGGAGGAGGAACTCGGCGTGCAGGCCGAGGTCGAGGACGCCGACGGCTGGTTCGTGGTGCTGCACGGCCCGCCGCCCGAGGAGCCGCGCGAGGAGGCGCTGGCCGAGGAGTTCCTCGACGACGACGACATGCCCGCGCGCACGCAGATGATCCGCAAGCCGGGCGAGAGCCTCGGCGAGAGCACCAAGAAGCGCCTGACCGCCGCGAAGATCGCGCGCCGCACGAGCGAGCGCGCCGCGACCAAGAGCTTCGAGACGCCGCGCACGCGCGAGCCGGAGCACGGCGGCGAACGCGGCGAGCGCGGCGGCGCGGGCGGTTTTGGCGGCCCGCCGCGTCCGGGCGGCTTCGGCGGCCCGCGTCCCTCCGGCCCCGGCGGTCCTCCGCGGCCCGGCGGCTTCGGTGGCTCGCCGCGGCCGGGCGGCTACGGCGGTCCGCCGCGTCCTCCGGGCCCCGGCGGCCCGCGCCCGGGCCGGGCGGCTTCAGCG
>CAZUEM010000067.1:0-16949 GCA_964619155.1 uncultured bacterium | reverse complement strand
CACGCGCCGCCCGCGAGCCCGGGCGAGTCGGTCTCGCTCGTCGCCCGCGTCTCGGACTGGGGCGAGGACAGCGGCGAGTACGCGTCCGTCTTCCGCCCCGACGCCGCGACGGTGGCCTGGGACTTCGACGCGAGCGTCACGCGCGGGCTCGCCGAGGCGGCGCTCCTCTTCGAGTTCACCAACCTGCCGGCCGGCCGGCGCGTGCTGTTCTCCGAGCCTTCGGCGGGCTGGTCGCGCGAGGTCGCGCACGGCGAGCCGGTCGCGCTCGCGCTCTCGGGCGCGCCGCGCCGCTTCCGCCTCGAGGTGCTCGCGGACGGCCCGGTGACGCCGGCCGTGCCGCGCGCGACCGCGCTGCGGGCGGTGGGCCCGAACCCGTTCCGCGAGTCGGCGGCGCTGTCGTTCTCGATCGCGCGGAGCGGCCCGCTGCGCTGGGACGTGTTCGACCTCGCCGGCCGCCGCGTCGTCTCGGGCTCGCGCACGGTGGACGCGGGCGAGCACGTCGTGACGTGGAACGGCCGCGACGAGGCGGGCCGCCGCGTCGAGCCCGGCCTCTACCTGCTGCGCTGGCAGGCCGACGGCCGCACGGGCACCGCGCGGCTGGTCCGGACGGATTGACGATTCCGAAACGCGGCAACTCTTGCCGCGGGGGGCGCCGGCGGGCCATTCTCTTCGGCCTGCTGACGCCCCCCGACTCGTGATGCACCCCGGAACCGAGGGAGGAACACCCCCGATGAAGCGCGCTTCCATCATGGCCGCGGCCACGCTCACGCTGTTCGCCGCCGGCCTCGCGTTCGCGCACGGCGACGAGCCGCACAAGCACGACGCGCCGGCGAAGGCGACCGAGGCGAAGGCCGCCGGCCAGGCGAAGGCCGCCGACGCCCACCAGCACGCGACCGAGGCGAAGGCCGCCGGCCAGGCGAAGGCCACGGCCGCGAAGGCCGGTGCCGGCCCGTCCGACAAGGCCGTCGCCGCCATCGACGCGCAGATCGCCACGAACAAGCCGAACAAGGGCGCGGCCGGCTGGAAGACCTCGCTCAAGAAGCCGACGGCCGTGACGTTCGACCCGGCGAAGAAGTACTTCGTGCGGATGGCGACGAGCGAGGGCACGATGCTCATCCGCATGATGCCCGACATCGCGCCCATGCACGTGACGAGCTTCATGTACCTGGCGCGGCTCGGCTTCTACGACGGCATCGTGTTCCACCGCGTGATCCAGGGCTTCATGGCCCAGGGCGGCGACCCGCTCGGCAACGGCATGGGCGGCCCCGGCTACCAGTTCGGGGGCGAGTTCAGCGACAAGGCGAAGCACGACCGGCCCGGCCTGCTGTCCATGGCCAACGCCGGCCCGGGCACGGACGGCAGCCAGTTCTTCCTGACGTTCGTCCCGACGCCGCACCTGAACGGCAAGCACACGATCTTCGGCGAGGTGGTCGAGGGCCTCGACGTGCTGAAGAAGCTCGAGGCCAACGGTTCGCGCTCGGGCGCCACGAGCAAGCGCATGACGATCGACAAGGCGACGGTGGAGGTGCAGTAGCTTTCCCGCCGAGGCGATGAGCGAAGGGGCGGTCCGGTTCGCCGGGCCGCCCCTTTCGCGTGCCCGCCGCGTGACGCGCCCGGCGCGCCCGTGGCAGGATGCCGCGCGTCCGCGTCCGCACGTCCCGTTCGAGGAGGAACCGGTGGCTTCTGGTCCGCGCATCCCGTTCTCCGGCGTCATGCTGGTCGTCTTCGGCTGCCTGTTCCTCGCCGACCAGCTCGGCGCGCTCCACTTCGGCGCCGTCTTCCACACCTGGTGGCCCGCGATCCTCGTGATCGCCGGGCTGCTCGCGCTGGTGGAGAAGCCCGCCTCGATCTTCGGCCCCCTCGTCATGCTCACCGTCGGCGCCGCGCTGCTGCTGCGGAATCTCGGCTACCTCAAGCTCGAGAGCGTCTGGAAGCTCTGGCCGGTGATCCTGATCGCGCTGGGCCTGAACTCCCTGTTCGCGAACCGCGGCGGCGCGAAGGGCTGAGCGAAGCGACAGCCCGAGGCCCCGCACCGGCGTCGCCCCCGCACCAGACCGCGCTTACCAGTCCACGCGCAGCCCCGCGAGCCTGCTCGCGGGGCGCCGTCGATTCACTCGAGCCACACGAGTCGTGCGACGTCTCGCCGGCCGTCCGAGCGCAACTCGAGCAGGTAGAGCCCGGCCGGAAGGCGCCCGCCTCCGGGCCCTCTGCCGTCCCAGGAGACCTCGTGGGCTCCCGGCTCGTGGAGCCGGTCGGCCAGCCGCGCGACGCGGCGCCCGCCGACGTCGAGCACGTCGAGCGTCGCCCAGGCCGGATGCGAGATGCCGTAGCGCAGCGTCGTCCGGCCGCGGGCCGGGTTGGGCCACGCACGCGAGAGCCCGAAAGCCAGCGGCGCGCCATCCCCGACGTCCGTCAGTGGCTGCACGTGGATCGTGCTCGGACACGACAGCACGCCGGCCCCGAGATGCACCACGCCGTAGTCGATGCGCACGTCTCCGGGCGCCGCGGTGTCGGGGATCGTGTAGCTGAAGCCGAACCAGCCGTCGGCTCCGTACAGGATGCTCGAGGGGTACCGGCCTGTCGGCCAGTCGCGGTCGAACCCGACGACGAACTCGACCGGCTCGGTGAAGTACGCGTCGGTGTTGCGCAGGCGGGCCATGGGGTAGATCGAGTCCCCGGGACGTCCGGCGTACTCCCCTGCGCACGCGAGAGCCTCGAGCGCCCGGTACTCGGTCACGGCGCGGATGTCCGTGTTGAGCGGCGTCGTGACCTGCAGCTCCGCGAAGGCGTGCACGATCCGGTCGGGCAGCGCCAGCGCGGCGTTCCCGCCCATCGCCGTGCCCGAGAACGCGGACCAGTTCGTGGTGACGGGCGTGGTCGTGGCCGGCAGGCCGAGTTGCCAGGTGTTCCCGCCGTCGAGCGAGCGCAGCAGGCGCCACCTCGCGCCGTACACACCGTTCGTCGGCGTGCGCCACCACCAGCCGCCGACAGGTCCGCCCTCGGGCCCGGCCGTGATCACCGGGCCGTCGTCGAAGACGCCGACCGCCGTGGTGGTGACCCGGACGGGGGTCGACCACGTCGTGCCCCCGTCGTCGGACCACGCGGCGACGACGTCGGACTGGTCGAGGGCCGGTTCGCTTCCGGCGTATCCGGGCGCCGTGCGGACGCGGTAGCCCTGCGGAGGCGATCCCGTCGTCAGAGCGCCGCTGAACCGGAAGCCGTACTCGTCGGTGCGCGGAGCCACGAAAGTGAGCCGCGCGCCGCCTCTCTGGATCTGGCCGTCGTACCAGGCCGGACGCAGGCCCAGCGAATCGTAGGCCTGGAGGTTGAGGCTGTTGAACGCGGCCCCCGCGGAGTCGGGCCACAGGATCAGGCGCTGGCCGGCGTCGAGGTGGATGCGGAAGTAGTCGAGATCGGTGTTGCTCGTGGCGATCTCGCCTCGCAGGACGTCTCCGGGCGCGAAGCTCGCAGCCTCGGCGAACGTCCCGTTGGGTTCGGCCTCGCTCACGGGAGTGGCCTCGGCGAGCGGGTCGGGCACCGGGTCGTCCTCGAAGTCGTACGACTCCGTCCACGCCGCGTAGATGCGGCCCTCGTAGGCCCCGGGCCACGGGCAGATCGTGAACGTGTTGGGCCAGCCGCTGACGCCGAGCCCGGGCGTCATCGCGTCTCGCGCCTTGGGTGTGACGCCGAGGTTCCACCAGCTCGGGCCCGCGGCCGGCGTCACGGCCAGGCACGCCGGGGTTCCCGTCCCGTTCATCACGTAGACGTAGTTGCCGTGGACGCGCATGAGCGGATACGCCGAGGCGCTGTCGGGGACGACCAGCGGCAACGACCACGTCTGTCCTTCGTCGTCGGAGTATTGGAGCCCGAGGTGCACCGGGTCCGTGCCGTTGTCGAACAAGCTCGTGGCGAAGAGCCGGCCGGTGGCCGGCGAGACGGCTGCGGCGTGTGCGAAGTTGTAGGTCAGATAGCTATCCGGCGCCGTGACGCGCACGAGCCTTGGCGTGCCCCACGTGGGCACGCCGCCCGGAAACGACAGCGAAACGCACGCGTAGAGCGCGCCGAAGACCGGGTAGTCGTTCGCGCCGCCGAAAACGAAGAACTTCCCGTGGACGGGCGAGGCCACGACGGTGGGATCCGTCATCCAGCGCGAGGTTCCCCACGCGGGCGGCTCGCCGAGCGCGATCCAGGTCGCTCCCGAATCGAGCGAATAGCTGCAGTGCATGTGACGGCTCACGCCGGGCCGAAAGTCGGCGAACGCGGCGACGAGGACCCCGTCGAGCTGGGCGAGCGACGGACGGCTCTGGTTCGCGGAGGCCGGTTCGCCGGTGGGGTCGTTGACGAACTGCGCGTGCGCGAGGGGAACGAGCGCGAGCGAAACGACGGCGGCTCGCGAGAGGACGAGCGCGGCGCCGCGCAGGAGGTGGAAGACGTGTGCCATGGAACCCTCCTTGCGAAGGCCGGCCGGGGCCGGCGAATCGAAGAAGAGCCTAGGCCCGTGCCCGCGGGCGGGCCGCCGCTGTTCCCCGGCGGGCGAAGTGGCCGGCCGGTCACCGCGCGTGGACGGCCCGTGACGTGCACGCCGGCACGACAGGCCTCAGGTCGCTTCGACCGGCCGGTCCGCGGCCAGGAATGACCACGCGAACAACACCGCGGCCGGGATCATGAAGTACGCGGGCGGCGGCGTGCGGCAGAGCAGCGCGATCGCCGCCTGCGCCGCCGCGGCCACGAAGCCGACGCCGGCAGTGGCCCGGTGGCCGCGCAGGTCGTGGTCCGTCCAGTGCCCCACGGCGAGCAACAGCACGCCGAACAGGAACGTCATCGCGCCATAGAGCGCGCCCCAGCACTGCATGACGTCCCAGTAGGTGAAGCCGGCCCGTGGGATCACGAAGCCCTTCATGGCCGTCACGATCGCGGCGCTGCCCGGGTCGGGCGCCGACGGCGCGAACTGACCGATCGTGTGCGCGATGCCCGTCAGCAGGAACAGGATGCCGGCCGTGGTGTGCGTGCGTGTGGCGATCACGTTCATGTGGCGCATGAGGCCTCCGGGGTCGAGTTGGTTACCTGAAGCTCGAGAGCGTCTGGAAGCTCCGGCCGGTGATCCCGGTCGCGCCGGGCCTGAACTCCCCGTTCGCGAACCGCGGCGGCGCGAAGGGCTGACGCTCCGCTACCAGTCCACGCGCAGCCCCGCCAGCCAGCCGCGCGTCGCCGCCGGGATCAGCACCGGCACGAGATTGCCGCCCGCGTCGTAGTCCATCCAGCCGCCCGTCTCGTAGCGAGCGCCGGTCGCGTTCATGACCCTCAGCGAGACTTCCGCGCGCGCCCCGCCCGCCTCGAACCCGAACGCGCCGGTCAGGTCGAGCGTCGTACGCGGCGCGATGCTGTTCGCTTCGGTGCCGGTGTTGTCCACGTAGATGCGGCCCGCGTGCTGCACGGCCGCGCCGAACGTCGCGCCGCGCCACGAGGCGCGGGCGGCGGCGTTCGCCATCACCGCGGGGAAGAACCCGAGCGGCTCGCCGTCGTAGACCGCCTCGTCCTCGGGGTTCGGGCCCCACTGCTCGCGGTAGCGGACGAAGTGGTTGTCCGAGAGCGTCGCGTTCGCGTCGAGGTGCGCGAGCACCGCGCCGAACCGGCGCGCCGCCGCGCCCGCCAGCTCGAGCCCCTGGTGCACCGAGCGCGCGGCGTTGCCGAGGATCGGGTAGCCGAGGTCGGCGTTGAACTGGCCCGCGTAGACCAGCTCGTCGCGGAAGTCCATGCGGAAGGCGTGCGCGCTGGCGGCGAAGTTCCCGCGCCGCCAGGCCGCGCCCAGCTCGAGGTCGTTCACGCGCTCGGGCCGCACCAGCGGGTCCTCGTAGATCCCGGCCGCCACGTCCACGCGCCGGTAGAGCGGCACGCTGCCCACGCCTTCGGCGTCGTACAGTTCGCGGAACGCCGGCTCGCGGCTCGCGAGCGCGTACGAGGCGTACGCGGTCCACGCCGGCGAGGGCGTCCACGTGAGCCCGAGCCGCGGCAGCGCGAAGTCGTAGCGCTGGCGGAACGCGATGCCGTCGAAGCGGTCGCCCTGCATGCGATAGCCCTGGTGCCGCCACGCGAAATCCGCCGTCGCCCGCAGCGCGGGAGTCAGGTCCCACTCCTCGCGCGCGAACAGGCCCGCGGAGGTCGTGCGCGGGTGGTAGTCGTAGTAGGCGTGGTCCGGCGCCGCGCCCGGCGGCAGGCCACTGCCGGAGATCACGGTGCCGACGTGGCGGCCGTCGTGAAAGCGCAGCTCGCCGCCCACGGTGAGCGCGCCGCCCGCGTGCGCGAGCCGCGCGCGCGGCACCCAGCCGAAGTGCCGGTTCACCACCTCGCGCCGGCGCACCAGGTCGAAGCGCTCGACCGTCGCGCGGCCCTGCGCGTCCAGCACCATGTTGCCGTCGGCGTCGAGCGCGTAGTACTCGCGCGCGTAGAGCGTCGTGTCGGTCGTGCTCCAGGCGGGCAGCCGGTAATCGGCGAGCGCGCGGCCGAGACGCCGCTCGTCGTAGTGCCCGCGGCCGTCGAACCAGAAGAAGGTCTGCGAGACGGTCAGCGCCGCCGACGGCGACCAGGTGTGCAGCAGCTCGTAGTGCGGCTCGAAGAAGCGGTCCTGCTCGCCCTCGTACGTGATCGGATTGAAGCGGCGGTCGCGGTCCGCGTCGCCCGTCACCTCGCCGCGCAGGTACTCCGGCGTCACGCCGAGGTAGGCGAGGTGCGTGTTCTCGGGCCCGCCGTAGAGGTTCACGCGCCACGACTGGGTCGCCGTGGTCTTCTGCGCCGAGAGCGAGTACGACCAGAGCTTCGACCACGAGCGCTCGCGGTAGCCGTCGGTCTCGATCCGCGAGTAGCGGCCGTAGAGGCCCCAGCCCCCCGGCAGGGCGCCCGAGTCGCCCTCGAGCATCAGCCGCTTCGTGCCCCACGCGCCGTACGACACGCTCGCCGAGCGGCGCGCGACCTCGCCGATGGGCGCGGTCGTGAGCGAGACGCTGCCGCCGAGCGCGGCGGCGCCGTAGAGCGCCGGGCCCACGCCGCGCTGGACCTGCAGCTCGGACGTCGAGGCGAGCAGGTCGGGGTGGTCGATCCACCACACCTCGTGCGACTCGGGGTCGTTGAGCGGCACGCCATTCACGAGCACGCTGATCCGCCGCTGCGGGAAGCCGCGCAGCGAGAGGTACGAGTAGCCGATGCCGTTGCCGGCGTCGGAGTACGCGTACGCGCCCGGCAGCGTGGCGAGCGCCATGGGCGTGTCCTGGCCCCAGTTCGCGGCGCGCACCTGTTCGCGCGAGAGCGTGGTGCGGGCGAGCGGCGCGCGGTCGCCCGCGCGCGTGGTGCTGACCTCGATCGGCGCGAGCGGCACGACGCGCGGGAACGTGTCCGCGGGGGCGGGGGCTGCGGCCGGCGCGGCGGCGGCCGCGGCGAGCGCGGCGGCGAGGAGGAGGGACGGCATCATGACGGCGACTCCCTGCGGGAAAGCGCGCGGCCGGCGAGCCACGTGACGAGCGACGCGCCGAGCCCCGCGTAGATGGGTTCGAGCCGAAACGGGTAGCCGGGCGTCCACGCGAACGACTTCGCGAGCACCCACGAGAGCGAGACGAGCCCGGGCAGCACGACGAGCGCCACCATGCGGCGCGGGCCCAGGCCGCCTCGCCCCGAGAGCGCGAGCGCGACGGGCAACAGCAGCATGGGCGTCGCCACCGAGCCGATGCCGTGCCAGAGCGCGACGACGCTGGGGCTGGCGAGGGCGAGCGCGGTCGCGACCGCGGTCGCGAGCCACAGGCCGATGCGCGAGTAGAACGGCAGCTTCGCCTCGTCGCCGCCGCGCAGCCGCCAGATGAAGTCGCGCCCGACGGTGGTGGCGGCGAGAAAGGCGTACGAGTCGATGGTGCTCATCACGGTCGCGATCATGCCGAGGTAGAAGAGCCCGAGCGCCACCGGCGGCAGGGTCAGGCGCGCCAGCTCGGGGAACGCGAACACCGGGTCGGCGAGGCCGGGCAGCAGCGCGCGCGCGTAGAGCCCGGCCGTGGTGGTCATGAAATCGAAGAGGGCCCAGAAGGCGATGGACCAGAGCACGCCGTTCCGGGCCACGCGCGGGTCGCGGGCGGCGTAGGCGCGCTGCCAGAAGCCCGGGTCCACGAGCGTGCCGAGCGCGATGACGTACCACACGAAGATCGCGCCCGGGGAGTTGCCGCCGTGCCACTGCCAGTGGGTTTCGGGCACGCGCGAGGCGAGGAACGGCAGGCCGCCGTGGTTCGCGACCAGGAACGCCAGCAGCGTGGCGAAGCCGCCGTACATGAGCACGAACTGGATTCGGTCGGTGAGGATCACCGTGCGCAGGCCGCCGCGGTCCACGTAGAAGACCGACAGCACCGCCGCCGCGACCACGCACGGCACGAGCGGGGCGCCGAACATGGCCGCGAAGAGCGTGCCCAGCATGAGCACGTACGCCGCCGGCGCGGAGGTGACGAACACCGCCGCCGCGCCCGCGAGCGCCGCGCCGCGCCCGTGCGCGCGCTCGAGCAGGTCGGGGATCGTGTAGAGCCGCGCCTCGCGCGCGCGCTTCGCGAACAGCAGGGCGAAGAGCAGCGCCCCGAGGTAGTAGGGCACGCCGAACACGACCCAGTTGGCGAGCCCGTAGCGCCACGCGTACTCGCCCACCCCGAGGATGCCGCCGTACCAGGTGGTCACGAGCGTGGCGACGAACGCGGGCAGGGTGACCGCGCGGCCGGCGACGAGGTAGTCCTCCGGCCCCGGGCGCGAGCCGAGGCGCCGCGCCCAGATGACGGCGAGGACCGCGAAGTAGACGACGACGAGCGCCCAGTCGAGCGGGCTGCTGCTGAACATCTTCAACGTGCCTTCCGGGCCGCGCCGCGCGAAACGCGAACGCCGCCCGCGAAGGGACGGCGTGGAAGGCAACTCGGGGACAACCGGGTCGTCTTGGCCGTTTCCCTACGCTGGTTCTAACCAGTTCAGGTTCGACGGGTTTGATCTCAGGCCGGCGCTTGTCCGATGCCGGCCACCCCGAACGACGGTCCGCGAGCCTCGCGGACGGCGGGGACCATGCGCCCGCGCGCGGCGGAGCGCAAGTCGGGGCGAGGACCGTTCTCCCGGGCGCCTCCGGGTTTGTGCGGTCCGTGACCCCGGCGTACGTTGCGGCGGCCATGGACGCGAGTCCCACAGCGCGGCGCGCACGGACGAGCGCGGTGACCCGGGTCGGTGCCGACGAAGCGACCTGGCGGGGACGGCCATTCGCGGGGTTCCGGCCCGTTGTCGCCTTCGGCCTCGTGGCGCTCCTCGCCACGCTCGCTCACGTCGGGCTCGCCTCCGCGCAAGTGACGGACCCGCGCTTCCCCGAAGTCAGCGGAGCCGTGCGCGCCTTCGCCACGAGCGGCGACACGCTGTACTTCGGCGGCGACTTCCAGTGGGTCGGGGAACACACCGGCGCCGCGGCGCTGCTCGACCCTGCGACCAACACGCACGACCCGAGCTGGCGGGTGATCGATGGCAACTTTCCGACGGTCAGGGCCATCGCCGCCGACGGCGAGGGCGGTTGGTACATGGGAGGCGACTTCACCGACGTTGCCGGGCGCTATTGTCCGCACCTGGTTCACATCCGGTCGGATCGCTCGATTGCGGAGTGGCAGCCGAACCCCCAGATGTTCGTCAACGCGATCGTCCCCCACGATACGTTGCTGCTCGTGGCCGGCGGCTTCGAAACGGTGTTCGACGAACACCGCCAGGGCTTCGCGGCGTTCGACCGTCGCACGGGCGCCCTGCTGCGCCACTTCGACATGGTCGACGACTGGGGCTACGCCGCAGCGCTCGCCGTGAACGACTCGCTGGTGTTTCTCGGCGGCGGGTTCAGCGAGGTCGGCGGCGAGATGCGCTCGAGGCTCGCGGCAATCAACCTCGCCACCGGGCACGTCACCGGCTGGGATCCGGGCGTCGGAGTTGGTGGAGTGAATGCCCTCGCGCTCGCCGACTCCGTGCTGTACGTGGGTGGCGACTTCACGACGGTGCGGGGCGTCCCGCGGCGGTGCCTCGCGGCATTCGACGTACGGTCGGGCGAGCTGTTGCCCTGGAATCCCGGCGCGACGATGTCCATGACCGGCGCGACCTCCTCGGTGAAGGCGCTGGCGCTGCTCCCGGGCCAGCTCGTCGTGGGCGGGCAGTTCGAGTGGCTCGGGGACCAGCCACGTCACGATCTCGGTTCGGTCGACCCCGCGACGGGCGTGCCGACCTCATGGAATCCAAACCTCGACTCGGGCGTGGAGTGCCTTGCCTCGAACGGGTCGCGACTGTGGGTCGGCGGGTGGTTCCAGCACGTCGGCGCGGCCGATCGCCCGTACCTCGCCGAGTTCGACGTCGCGACCGGCGCGCTGACGACATGGCAGCCACGGCCGAGCGACGCCGTCTACGCCCTCGCGCCCGACGGGGAGCGCGTCTTCGTGGGCGGCCGGTTCCGCGCGGCGCTCACGGGACGCCGCTACGGACTCGCGGCGATCGACCTCGTCACGAATCGGCTCACGTCGTGGGCGCCCGTGACCGGCGGTTCCATCGGCGGTTCCATCCACGCGCTCGCCGCCGCCCGGGGGACGGTGTACGCCGGCGGCACGTTCTCCATCCCGGGCTCCAACCTCGCGGCCTACGACGCGGTGAGCGGCGCGGTCCGGCCGTCGTGGCCTTTCGTGGACAGGAGCGTCAACGCGCTGGCCGTGCGCGATTCGTGCCTCTACGTGGGCGGTTGGTTCACGCGCGTCGGCTACACCAGCCGCCGCGGGATCGCGGAGCTGAACGCCTCCACCGGGGCGCTCACGGCGTGGGCGCCCGACGTTCACGGTCCCGTCCAGGCACTGGCGATCTCGGGCGACCGGCTGTTCGTAGGCGGCGACTTCGACTCCGCGGGCGGCCAGCCCCGCAGCCGGCTCGCGGCCTTCGACCGCGCGAGCCGAACACTTGCGCCCTGGGATCCCGGGGCGAGCAGCACGGTCTACGCGCTCGCGGCGGCCGGCCCGCTCGTCTACGCCGCCGGCGAGTTCGGAAGTGTCGGTGGCCAGATCCGCTGGCGCGCCGCCGCGCTCGACGGAACCACCGGCGTCCCCACCGCGTGGAACCCGATGGCCTACGGGACCGTCCGTTCGATCGCCCCCGCCGGCGACGACGTCTGGGTCGGCGGCTACATCTGGACCGTCGGCGGCGTGGCCCAACGCTCGATCGCGAAGCTGGACTCCGCCACGGGATCCACGAAGGCCTGGAGCGCGTTCGACGCGCCGGTCAACGTGAACGTCGTCCTGCCTCGCGGGGATCGCGTGCTCGTGGGCGGCGATTACGCGAAGATCGCCGGGCTCGATCGTCTTTGTCTCGCGGCAGTCGGCGCCGATGGACCGCGGCCGATGAGCGTCGCCCTGCTCGACCCGAACGAGGGTGGCGCGTTCTCGGTCGGCGACACGGCGCATGTCCGCTGGCAGGCGTCGGGCGGACGCGGCATCGAGTCGATCGACGTGCTGCTCGCGCGCGAAGGCCCGGGTGGCCCGTGGGAGAAGCTGGGAGTCGGGGTCCCGAACACGGGCGAGTTCGCGTGGCGCGTCACGGGCCCCGTGGCCTCCATGGCCTCCCTGCGGATCGACGCCTGGGACTACGTGGGTGCGGTCGCGGCCGACGTGGCCGATCTCCCGTTCTCGATCGGCCCCGTCCTCTCCGTGCCGACACCCGGAGCGGCCGGCGCGGCCTGGCTGGGCGCCCCCTTCCCGAGTCCCGCGCGGGGTGGCGCGAGGGTGCACTTCGTGCTCGCCAAGGGCGGCCGAACCCGACTCTCGCTCTTCGACGTCCAGGGGCGCGAGGTGCGTCGCTTCGCGGACGGCGAACGCCGGGCGGGGCGTCACACGGAGGCGCTCGACTTCAGCGGCCTGGAGGCCGGCCTCTACTTCGTGCAGGTGCGTTGCGGCCGGTGGGGAGCCACGACCCGAACCGTCGTGTTGCGATGACTCCGGGAGCGTGCCCCGGCGCGCGAACGGCCCCGCGCGCGAAGCGCGGGGCCGTCGCGGCCCGGGAGTGGCTCGGGGGAACTCAGTACTGCCCGGGGTGCAACAGCGAGACGATCGCGCGCAGGACCGGCGCGCTCAGCACCGGAAAGAACTGCCAGACCGCCAGCAGCCCGACGAGCGACATGCCGGGCGCGGCGATGAAGCGCCGCGCGGCGGCGGCCGCGCGCGGCGGCAGCGCCAGCGTCGCGACCGACGCGCCGTCGAGCGGCGGGAACGGCAGCATGTTGATCGCGAAGAGCAGCACGTTGAGCGTGAACAGCACCGAGAGTCCCGCGGCCGTGAACGCGAGCGCGCCGAGCGGGTCGGGGACGGCCGCCGCCTCGGCGAGCCGGTCGAGCGTGACGCGCGCGGGCGCGTCGTACAGGCCGGTCACGAGCCCGGCGCGCAGCAGCGCGAACGCTCCGAGGGCGACCAGCAGGTTCGCCGACGGGCCGGCCGCGGCCATCAGCGCCGCGCGGCGCGGGTGGCGCTCGGCCCACTCGGGGTCGTAGGGCGCGCTCGCCCAGCCCACGGTCCAGCCCTGCGTGAGGCTGGTGAGCAGCGGCACGACCACCATGCCCAGCGGGGCGCGGCGGACGTGCGGCCACGGCGAAAGCGAGACCTGGCCGCCGCGCGCCGCCGTGTCGTCGCCGCCGCGCCGCGCCGCCCAGGCGTGGGCGGCTTCGTGCACGGTCGTCGAGAACAGGAACGCCGGGAACCAGAAGACGAGCGCGTTGAAGGTGTCGATGGTCACGAGCCACTCTCCCGGGGCGTCCCATACGGCAAGGCGCGGGCCAGCGGCGTTCCCGCGCCAACCGGGCTCCGGTCAACGCAGTGACACGCGTTTGGCGCGCCCTTTCGGGCCCGGCCCGCCGCGCGCGCGCGCAGGGGTGCTCATGCTGCACGCGAGGCGCGTGCAGGCCGCACGGGTGAGACGCCCCTCGCGGGCCGGGGCCACTCCGGCAGAAAGGGCTTGAGACGGGAGGAGGCCGCCGCCTACGCTTCCTGCCCCGCGCCTGGTTCCGTCCTCGGCGCGACTCCCCAGAGGCCGCCCGCAGCCGGGCGGTCCGGTCCGCTCCCTGGAGGCGTCCATGTCCCGCTTCGTGCTCTGCGTCCTCGCCGCCGCCGTCCTGTTCGCCGGACTCTCCACGCCGCGCTCCGCCGCGGCCCAGGACGAGGTGATCCCGCCCAAGACGCTGGTGCGGAAGTTCCCGCAGGGAACGTTCTGCGCGCTGCCGGTCTCGGTCACCTTCATCGCCCCCTTCGACCCCGTGATCGTCACCTTCACGGCGAAGAAATGGATGACCGACGGCTCGGGCACGCTGCAGTGGACGCAGCAGACCATCGACAACGTGACCGTCTCGCCGAGCGCCGGCGTCGTGGCGAACACGCTGCCGCCGCCCGCCGGCTCGAACGCGGAGTTCTGCTACATCGGCGATCCGCAGCCGACGCCCTACTTCCGGTTCAACCGCCCGGGCCTCGGCCACGCGCTCCTCGAGACTTTCGACACCGACCCGGCCGCGCGCGGCTGGCTCATGAGCAACGGCGCGTACTTCGACCCCGCCCGCACGGCGGCGCGCAACGTCGAGAACCTCACCGACTTCACCGGCGGATCGCTGGGGCTCGGCGACGGGACGGGCGTGCCGTCCGCGGCCGCGACCGCCAGCAGCAGCATCACCCTCGACAACCTCGAGGCGGGGGAGAGCTACGACCTGTGCGCCTGGTGGTACGCGGGCTTCGTGCGCTTCCCGCACGACACGGACTACCTCACCGTGACGGTCACCACGCTCGCCGGCGTGCCGGTCGCGAAGCGCAGCTGGGGATCGCTCAAGCGGGACGCCCGCTGAGCGGGCGCGGCCGTCAGCGGCCGCTCAGCACCAGCGGGGCCCAGTAGAAAGGATCCGCCCAGCGCGCGTCGCGCCGCACCGCGAGCTTGGCCGCGCGCAGCGCGCGGGCGTGATCGAGCGGGCGCGACGCGCGTTCGGCGGCCGCGGCCGACTCGAACAGCCGGCCGGCGACCGCGGCCGCCGCGGCGTCGTCCACCTTCCACAGGCTCGCGACGACCCGCCGCGCCCCGGCGGCCAGGAACGCGCGCGACAGCGCGAACGAGCCCTCGCCGGCGACGCGCGGGCCCCGCGCGGTCTCGCAGGCCGAGAGCACGGCCAGCTCGCAGTCGAGCGCGAGCCGGTGGATCTCGAACAGTTCCAGCACGCCGTCGTCCTCGCCGCCCGGCGGCGGCCCGGGCGGCGGCGCCAGCACGAGCCCGGCGAGCAGGCGGTCGGCGGACACGTCGGTGAACCCGTGGGTCGCGAGGTGGACGAGCCGCCGGCCGGGGAGCGCCGCGCGCACGGCGCTCTCGCGCGCGGCGTCGCCGGAGAGCACCTCGACGTGCCCGGCGCCGAAGGCCGCCCGCAGCGCGCGGCTCTCGGCGGCCGTGCCCGGCAGCGGCGGCCACGCGCGCCCTCCCGCGGCCGGGGCCGCGTAGGCGATGTCGCTGACGCTGAGCACGGCGGCGCGCGCGTCCGCCCGGGGCGCCTCGCGGCGCGGGCGGCGGGCGAGGCTCCAGAGCGCCGACGCCGACGGCCCGTAGGCGATCGCGGGGCCGTCGTCGAGCCAGTAGCGCGCCTCGCGGCCGCGCCCGCGCGGCCGGGTGACGAGGGCCTCGAAGGCGACGACCTGCAGGGCGCCGTCCGGCACGACCACCGCCGTGCGCGCCGAGCGCAGCCGTGCGCGCAGCGCGGAGGGGACGAGCGCGCGCCAGAGCGCATGCAGGCGCAGCCCGAGCGAATCGGCGCCGGCGGCCGAGCGCAGCGGCAGCGCCAGCTGCCCGCCGGCGGACGTTCCGCCGAGGAGGTGGACGATGCCCGGCCGCGCGTCGCGGCCCGGCGCCGGCGGGAGCCCGCCGACGATCCGCTCGATCGCCGCCTCGTCGAGCGGGCCGGCCGCCTCGCCGAGCACGGCGGCCGCGCCGGCGTCCAGTTCGAGCGGGTACGCGGCCGGCGCCCCGCGGCCCGGCACCACGAACACATGGCTCGCGCGCGCGCCCACGTGGTAGGCGAGCAGCATGCCGTCGCGCGGGACGACCGCGTCGCGCAACTGCGCGATGCCTGCGACGCGCCCGCCGGAGGCGAGCACGTCGCGCCACACCGGGCTGGCGTTCTCGATGCGGCGGCGCGCACGCGCGAGGTCCGTCGCGGCCGAATCGCGCCGCGCCTCCAGCGCGGCGAGCGCCTCGAACCGCGCGCGCGCCGTCAGGGCCGGGTCGGCGCGCGTGTCCTGGATCGCCCGGTGCGCGCCGGCGAGCCGCGCCTCGGCCGCGCGCTCGGCGGCGGCGAGCGGTCCGAGCTCCGCGGGCGGGATGCCGGCCCGCAGGTCCACGCCGCTCGCGGCGATCTGGTCGAGCAGCACGCGCGCGCGCGAGCGCTCGTGGGTGGCGAACGCGCCCTCCACGTCGCCGGCGGCGAGCTGCCAGCCCACCAGCTCGTCCACCCGGCCGAGCTGCCCGGCGACGTAGGCCGCGCGCGTCTCGTTCCCGCCGCCGCGCAGCGCGCGCAGCGAGTCCACGGCGGCGAGGGCCGCGGCCATGTCGCGGATGGCGGCATCGCGCCCGCCGCGCCGCGCGTGATCGCGGGCGCGCAGCGCGAGCGCGTCCACGCGCGCGTCCGGGTAGGCCGCCGCCGAATCGAGGATCGCGAGCGCGCGCGCGAGCGGCGCCGCGGCCGCGTCCGCGGAGTCCGGCTCGAGCGCGAGCGCCCGGGCCTGCTCGAGCAGGACCAGCGCGACCTCGGGGTGTCCGGCCCCGAGGCTGCGCTCGCGCAGCTCGAGCGCGCGCGCGAGCAGCGACCGGGCCTGCGCGGGCGGAGCGGCGGCCGGCGCCCCGGCCTCGCGGGCGGCGAGCGCGAACCGCGCACGGTCCACGAGGTTCTGCGCCAGCAGCGGGTGCGAGGGGCCGAGCGCTTCCTCCAGGATCGCGCCCGTCTCGACGTACAGCGACTCGGCGCTCGCGAAGCGCCGCAGATCCTGCGCGCAGACCGCGGACTGGTTCAGGAACGGGACGAGCCCCGGGTGGCGCGGGCCGAGGGCGCGACGGGCCTCGTCGAGAGCCTGCGCGTAGAGCGGCGCCGCGCGCTCGGGCCGGCCCTGCAGACGCCGGACCTCGGCGAGGTTCAGGCGCGCGGTGGCGAGCGCCTCGGCGTCCGCTCCGTCCGACTCGAGCACCGCGAGGCCGCTCTCGAGCAGCGGCTCGGCCTCGCCGTAACGCCCGCGGTCCTTGAGCAGGCCGGCGAGGTTGTTCTCGAGCGCGAGCCGCACGGGATCCTCGCTCGCGAGCTTCGCGCGCGCGATGCCGAGCCCGAGCCGGAAGTGCCGCTCGGACTCGTCGAGCCGGTCGCGCACGCGCTCGAGCTCGCCGAGATTGTTGTGGCCGTCGGCGGACCGACCCGCGAACGCCTCGCCGAGCGAGTCGTAGATCGCCAGCGAGCGCTCGAGCGGCGCGGCCGCCGCCTCGTGGTCGCCGAGCTGGAAGCGCAGCAGCCCGAGCTGCCGAAGGCTCGACGCCGTCTCGGGGCGCCGCTCGCCGAGCGCGCGGGCGCGGATCGCCACGGCGCGCTCGGCGATCGGCACGGCCTCGTCCCAGCGCCCGAGGTAATCGAGCAGGGTCGAGAGCGTCGCGAGGCTCGCCGCGACCGCGGGGTCGTCCGCGCCGAGCGCCCGCTCGCGGCGCACGAGCCCGCCGCGGAAGAGCGGTTCGGCCGCCGCCCATGCGCCCGGGTCGCCCGCGCGGAACAGCCGCCGCCCCAGGCTGTCCAGCGTCGCGGCGGCCTGCAGGGCCGGCAGCCGCTCGCGCGCCTCGCGCAGGCGCACGAGCGAGTCCGCGAGCGCCGACGCCGCCTCCCAGCGCTGAGCGGCCATCGCGGC
>CAZUEM010000066.1:0-17032 GCA_964619155.1 uncultured bacterium | reverse complement strand
CTCTTCCCCGTCTCGGGCGAGGAGAAGGCGGCCGAGGAGAGCATCGGCGAGACGATCCAGCAGATGCGCGAGGACCCGTTCTTCACGTTCCGCTACGACAAGGCGGCGTCCATCCGCATCGCCCAGACGAAGGAGCTGCAGCGCGAGCTGGCGTACCGGCCGTACGAGGCGGCGCGCCGCGTGGTGGTGGTGCGCGACTGCGACCGGATGCGCGAGGACCAGTACTCGACGCTGCTCAAGTCCATCGAGGAGCCGGGCGCGACGACGGTGTGGGTGCTGACCACGGCGCGCGCCTCGCGCGTGCCCGCGACCATCCGCTCGCGCTGCCAGCGCGTGCGCTTCGCGCCGCTCGCCGAGGCGCTGGTGCGCGGATTCCTCGTCGAGCGCGCCGGGGTGGCCGACCGCGAGGCGCGTATGCTGGCCGCGCTCTCGGGCGGCTCGCTGGCGCGCGCGCTGTCGTTGCGCGGCGGCGACGCGATGAAGAAGCGGGACGCCGCGATGGCGCTGCTGGTGCCCGCGCTGCGGGGCGACGCGCCCGGCATGTGGAAGGGCGTCCAGTCGTTCATGGCCTACGGCCGCACCGGCCGCGAGGACATGCGACGCGCGATCGAGTACCACCAGCTCTGGCTGCGCGACGTGCTGCGCGCGAAGTACGGCGCCGGGGGCGAGTCGCTGACGTTCGCCGACCGCGAGGGCGAGCTGCGCGCCCTGGCGGCGCAGGTGGACGCTTCGGAGGTGCGCCGACGGCTGATGGTGCTCGAGGAGGCGCTGCGCTCGATCGACGGCAACGTCACCGCCGACCTGACGCTGTTCTCGACGCTGTCGCGGGTCGCCGGCAGCCGCATGGGCGAGGGCCAGTGGCCCGCCCACGGCACGGCGCGCTGGGACTACTGAGCCGCTGACTCGACGGCGGCCATGCGGTATCGTTCCGGCGCCGAGCCCCGCACCGGGGCCTGATTCCATAGGCGCGACCGCCCCTCCATCCGGACGGCGCGAGCAGCGAATGCGATGCCTTCCCCGCCGGCCCGCGCGCCGGCGTTCGCGGCGGACGTGCGTTCCGCCCTAGAGGTCCGCCATGCCGGACATCATCCAGGTCTCCCTGCGCGGGACGCGCAAGGAGTTCTTCCTCAACAACCGCAACCTCTGGTTGCGCCTCGGCGACCGCGTCGTGGTGCAGGGCGAGCACGGCGAGACCCTCGGGCAGGTGTTCCTCAAGGACCCGGTGCTGGTCGGGCTCAAGAAGCCGCACAACGTCACCCGCGAGATCATCCGCCGCGCCGAGGAGGAGGATCTCGACCAGGACGACCACAACCGCCAGCTCGAGGACGAGGCGTTCGACTACGCCCGCAAGCGCGTCGAGGCCCGCGAGCTGAAGATGGAGCTGTCCGAGGTCGAGGTCGCGTTCAAGCGCAACCGCATCACGTTCTACTTCACCGCCGAGCACCGCGTGGATTTCCGCGAGCTGGTGAAAGACCTCGCCGCGCGCTTCCAGACCCGCATCGAACTGCGCCAGATCGGCGTGCGCGACCAGGCCAAGCGCCTCGACGGCTGCGGGCCGTGCGGCCGCGCGTTCTGCTGCTCGACGTGGATGAAGGGCTTCCACCCGGTCACGCTCAAGATGGCGCGCGAGCAGCAGCTCTCGCTCAACCCGACCAAGATCTCGGGCGCCTGTGGCCGGCTGATGTGCTGCCTGTCGTACGAGCTGGCGCAGTATCGCGACAGCGCCGCGAAGATGCCGCCGGTGGGTGCGAAGCTCGCGACCGGCAAGGGCGGCGTCACGGTCTACCGCGTGGACGCCTACCGGGAGACCGTGTGGGTGCGGGACGACGAGGGTGGCGAGCACCGCATTTCGCTGGACGAACTGCCGCCGGGCCCGTACCACAAGTGCGGCGACTGCCAGTGCGGCGAGAAGGACCGGAAGAAGGGCGGCCGCCCGCCCGCGGACGGCGGGGCGTGACGGCGTCCTAGAGCGGCCGGCGCGCGAAGCTGCGGATCGCGAGCAGCACCAGCGCCAGCGCCCACAGCGCGGCCCACACGACCATCGCCGGGCTCGGCACCGAGGGAAGCGAGAACGGCGTCACGTGCAGCTCGGCGAGGATCTTCGGCTGCATCAGGTGCGCGGCGAGCTGCCACATGGACTCGGTCGGCACGAGCAGGCTCGCGACCGTGCCCACGTTGCGCGCGGCGACGTTGTTCGTCATGGACGCGATGCCCTCGATCCAGCCGCCGATGAACGCGAGGCCGTAGAGCCCGAACGCGGCCACCCCGTTCGTGACCGTCGAGAGCCGCGTGCCGCCCGCGATCGAGAGCGAGACGAGGCACGTCACTTCGAGCAGCATGAGCGCGAGGCCGGGCACGACGCCGGGCGGCGTGAAGTTGCCGAGCAGCCGCGCGACCGCCAGCACGCCGCCGGCCACCACCAGCAGGTAGCCGCCGCACACGATCCAGTAGCCGAACCACTTGCCGAGCACGATCTCGGCGCGGCGGACGGGCTTGGCCGCCAGCGTCTGCATCACGCCCGAGGAGATCTCGCCCGACAGCGTGTCGATCGGGAGGAGCACCGCCGAGAGCACGGCGAGGAAGTTCGCGGCGTAGAGCCCGGCGAGCGTGAAGATGTTGAGCACGAGCCGCTGCTGGACGTGGTTCTTGAGGCCCTCCTGGGCGGCCTCCTTCGCCACGAAGTGGAAGCCGGTCGCGTAGAGGGCGAGGAACGCGCCGGCGCCGATCAGGCCGGCGAGCAGCACGCGGCGGCGGGCGGCTTCGTGGATGGTCAGGCGCGTGATCGTGAGGAAGCGGTTCATGACGTCACCCCGGCCGCCCGTCGTCGCCCATCACCTCGAGGAACAGCGCCTCGAGCGACGTGCGCCGCGCGGCCAGGTGGTGCAGCTTCGCGCCGCGAGCCACGACCGCCGCTGCCAGCTCGGGCACCCGCGCGGGGCCGTCCACGCGCACGCACCAGCCGCCGGCCTCCTCGCGCACCTCGCCCAGCCGCGCGAGGCCGGCGAGCGCGGCGGCGTCGAGGCCGTCGGCCCGCAGCTCGACCTCGAGCGTGCTGTCGGCGGCGGCCAGCGCGTGCTCGTGCACGACCCGGCCCTGCTTGAGGAACACGACGCGGTCGCAGGTCTGCTCGACCTCGCCGAGCAGGTGCGAGTTGAGGAACACCGTGACGCCGCGGTCGCGCAGCTCGCGCATCAGGTCGCGCACGAGCAGCCGGCCGAGCGGGTCGAGGCCCGAGGTCGGCTCGTCGAGGAACACCACCTCGGGGTCGTTGAGCATCGCCGCGGCGAGCCCGGCGCGCTGCAGCATGCCCTTGCTGTACTCGCGCAGCTTGCGGTCGGCCGCCTCGTGCAGGGCCACGCGCTCGAGCAGCTCGCCGGTGCGGCGCGCGAGATCGGCGCCCGACAGCCCGTAGAGCCGGCCGTGCAGGGTCAGCAACTCGCGGCCGGTGAGCCAGTCCTGGAAGCGGAAGTGCTCGGGCAGGAACCCCACCTTCGCGCGCGCCGCGCGGTCGCCGATCGGGCGCCCGAGCAGCGTGCCGCGGCCGCCGGTCGGCTCGAGCAGGCCGAGCAGCATCTTGAGCGAAGTGGTCTTGCCGGCGCCGTTGGGGCCGAGGAAGCCGAAGATCTCCCCCCGCCGGAGCGACAGGGAGAGATCCGCGACCGCCAGCTTGGCGCCGAACCGCTTGCGCAGTCCGTGCGTCTCGACCACGGGTGGGTGCATGCCGGGCAGGCTAACGCACCGACTCGGCCATCTGCACCATGTCCACTTCGCTCACGTTGCCGAGCAGCGCGAACACCCGTCCGTCGCGCGTCCACAGCAGCACGTTGCCGGGCCCGCGGTCGGCGCCGTCGGGCGTGGTGGTCCGTTCGGTCTGCAGCATGACGCCGCGGGCGCCGTTGACGCTCACCTGCTGGAAGCGCGTCGCCGAGGGCAGCACCGGCACGAGCAGCGTGTTGTTCCAGTCGATGACCCCCGCGAGGCGCCTCGCCTCGTCGCGGCGGACGCCCATCACGCGCAAGGCGATCTCGCCGAGCCGTTCGATGTCGGCGCCGGGCGGCAGGGACACCTCGGGGCTCTCGGCCTGCACCAGCGCGGCGCGGCGCTTGCCGGAGCTGCGGAAGGTCTGCACCACGGCGGCGGGCACGCGCGCCTCGATCACCTGCCCGTCGAGCCCGGCCGGCAGGTCGAGGTCGGTGATGCCGAGCAGGTCCATGGCCTCGCGCAGCGGCTGCGTGGCGACGGTCACGCGGACGCGGCCCTCGCCGCTCACCGTCACGGTGTCGGCCTTGAGCGGGCCGGCGACGAAGGACGGGACCTGCACGTCGAAGCCGGCGGCGCGCTCGGCGGACGCCACGTCCGTGAAATGGCGCGGCGGACCGGGGTCCTGGAGCTTCTCGATCGCGCCTCCGCCCAGGATCTTCTCGGGATCGAAGCGATGCTCCTTCAGGCGATCGATGCTGCTCTCGTCCACGTTCACGACGGCGAACTCGCGGACGCGGAAAAGGTCGAGCACCTGCTGCGCGGTCGCCCGCACGGCCGGGAACGCGAACGCCACCGCCAGCGCGGCCACCGCGAGGCCGCCCGCGAGCGCCGGGTGCGGGCGGAACGCGGGGCGTTCGTCCTCCGTCTCGCCGGCGCGCAACCGGGCGCGCAGCGAACGGGCGAACTCGGGCCGCGGGTCGCGGCGCTGCTCGTCGAGGAAACGGTCGTCCATCTTCAGTCCCCTTCCGTCCACGCGGCCCGCAGCTGCCCGACGGTGCGGTGCAGGATGGTGCCGACGTTGGATTCGCTGAGTCCGGTCGCTTTCGCGATCGCCCGGTTGGTCATCCCGGCGCCGTACTTGAGCGCGACGAGTTCGCGTTCGCGTTCCGGCAGCAGCGCGAGGAGGCGGGAGAGCCGCTCGAAGTCCGAGCGCTTCTCGGCCAGCTCCTCGGGGGTGACGCCCCCGGGCACTTCGGCCGCCTCCTCGAGCGGCACGAGATCGCGCCGCCCGCGGAAGTGGTCGTAGGCCACGTTGCGCGCGATGGCGTACAGCCAGGTCCCGAAACCGCCCAGGTCCCGCCGGTACCGGTGCCGCGCCCGCCACGCCTTCTCGAAGGTCAGCGAGGTCAGGTCCTCGGCGACCGGTCCGTCGCCGACCCGGTAGCGGAAGAAGTTGTAGACGCGCGGCAACTGCTGCGCGTACAGCGCGTCCCAGTCTTCCTCCCGGGCCGGGTTCAGCACCCAGAGCCGTTCGAACACCGCGTCGAGCATGGCCATGCGCCCCATGATACGGGCGGGGGCCCGCAGGTATCACGGGGCTGTCGAGGGGGCGCCGCGGGCGGGAGCGGGGGCCGGGGCGCCCCTTCCGGGCCGCTCCGGGCGTTTCGGCTATACTCCGCCGCGCCTTTCCCAACGACGGAGCCTCCCGTGACCCGCTTCTATATCACCACCGCCATCGACTACGTGAACGGCAGCCCCCACCTGGGCCATGCCTACGAGAAGGTGCTGGCCGACGCGGTCGCCCGCTGGCACCGCCAGCAGGGGCACGCCACACGGTTCCTGACCGGCACGGACGAGCACGGCCAGAAGATCGCCAAGGCCGCCGCCGCCGCCGGCAAGGACCCGCAGGCGTTCGTGGACGAGATCTCGCAGCGCTTCGTCGAAGCGTGGGCCGCGCTGGACGTGAAGTACGACCAGTTCTTCCGCACCACCGACAAGCGCCACGAACTGGCCGTGCAGGAGCTGTTCCGGCGGCTCAACGACGCGCTCAGCCCCAAGACCGGCCAGCCCGTCCTGTACGAGGCCGAGTACGAGGCGCTGTACTGCGAGGGCTGCGAGGCGTTCAAGACCGAGAAGGACCTCGACGAGAAGGGCCGCTGCCCCGAGCACCGGGTGAAGCCGAAGGTGCTGAAGGAGACCAACTTCTTCTTCCGCCTCTCGGAGTACGACGAGGCGCTGCTCAAGCACATCGATTCGCACCCCGACTTCGTGTGGCCGGACTACCGCCGCACCGAGGTCGTCAACGTCATCAAGGGCGGCCTGCAGGACATCTCGGTCTCGCGTCCGAACCTGTCGTGGGGCGTCCCGCTGCCCGAGGAGATCCCGGGCAGCGAGGGCCACGTCGCCTACGTGTGGGCGGACGCGCTGCTCAACTACCTCTCGGCGCTGGGCTGGCCGGAGCGCAAGTCGTCGCTCTGGTGGCTGGCCAAGGCGAAGGAGGTCGGCGGGCCCGGCGCGGCGCGGCAGGACGAGTTCCAGCACCTCGACGGCCAGGGCAAGCCGGGCGCGGCGTGGGCGGGCACCAAGGACCCGTACTACACGAACGCGTTCCACCTGATCGGCAAGGACATCAGCCGCTTCCACTGCGTGCTGTGGCCGGCGCTGCTGCTCGCCGCGGGCGTGCCGCTGCCGCGCCAGATCTACGTGCACGGCTTCATCTACGCCAAGGGCGAGCGGCTCTCGAAGTCGAGCGGCAACGTCGTGGACCCGGTCGCGCTCGCTCAATCGTGCGGCGCGGACGCGCTGCGCTTCTTCCTGCTCGACTCGTTCCCGACCGGGCGCGACGGCGAGTTCACGTACGAGCAGTTCGTCGAGCACGTGAACACGCACCTCGCGAACAAGCTCGGCAACCTCGCGAACCGCGCGGTGACGCTGGTCCACAAGTACTTCGGCGGGCAGGTCCCGGAGCAGTGGGCGCCGGGCCGCTTCACCGACCCGGTGGCCGGCGAGGCGCTCGGGTTGCTGGTCGCCGCCGCCGAGTCGGCCGCGATCGAGGCGCCGAAGGCCTGGGAGGAACTGCGCATCCACGACGCGCTGGCGGCGGCGTGGACCGTGGTCGAGCGCGCCAACGAGTTCACCGACCGCGCCAAGCCGTGGGCGGCCGGCAAGGACGAGGCGCGCCGCGACGAACTGGGCACGACGCTCGCGGCACTGCTCGAGTCTCTGCGCCTGGTGGCGATCTGGACGTGGCCCGCGCTGCCGGGCAAGAGCGAGGAGCTGTGGGCGATCCTCGGCCTGCCGGGCACTCCGGCCGAGGCGCGCGGCGACGACGCGAAGCCGCGCTTCGGGGCGACCGCCCCGCGGGCGCTGGGGCAGCCCAAGATCCTGTTCCCGAGGCTCGAACTGGCGCAGGTGGCCGGCGCGTGACCGCGCGCCGCGCCGCCGCGCGCGCGCGGGCGGGCCGGGACGCACGATGATCGACACCCACTGCCATCTCTGCGACAAGCGCTTCGACAGGGACCGCGTGCACGTGCTGGACCGCGCGCGGCATGCGGGCGTCACGCACATGGTCGAGATCGCGTACGGCCCCGGCATCTGGGAACGCGCGTTCGAACTGGCGGCCGGGCACCCGAACGTCTTCCTGTGCGTGGGCGTCCACCCGAGCGAGTCGGGAAAGGTGCCGATGGAAGAGCTCGCCGAACTGCGCGATCACGCGAAGTTCGCGCGCGTGGTGGCGATCGGCGAGACGGGGCTCGACTTCTACCGCGACTACGCGCCGCGCGAGGACCAGGAGCGCTGGTTCCGCGCGCAGGTCGCGCTCGCGGACGAACTGGGCCTGCCGGTGGTGATCCACCAGCGCAGTGCGCTCGAGGAGGTGCTGGCGATCCTCGAGGAGATGCGCCCGGAGGCGGGCGGCGTGCTGCACTGCTTCGACCAGGACGCGGCGGCCCTGGAGCGCGCGCGGGCGATCGGCTTCAAGGCCGGGCTGGGCGGCGTGCTGACGTACGGGCACGCGGCGCTCGAGGAGGCGGTGCGCGGGGCGCCGGAGGACATGCTGGTGCTGGAGACCGACGCGCCCTACCTCGAGCCCGAGCCGAGATCGCTCAAGCGCAACGAGCCGGGCCTGCTGACACGCGTGCTCGCGCGGCTCTGCGAGCTGCGCGGCTGGACGCCGGCGCAGGCGGTCGAGATCACCCGCCGCAACTCGCGCGAGCTGTTCCGCCTGCCGATCGCGTAGCGCGGCGCGGGCTTCGCGGGGGCGCCGGCCGCCGCACCCGCGAGAACGAAGGTCCGGTTGCGAGGCGACCTCGCATGGGCGGAGTCGAGAGGCCTCCGGGAGCCATGGAATGGCGGAGGAGGCCGAACGCCTAGTGAGCCGAGGACAGGATGTCCGAGGCGAACGTCCGCCCGATGCGAGGTCGCCTCGCAACCGGACCGGCGCCCCCGCGAGACACGAGGTACGGCCGCGCCGCACCCGATTCCGGCCCTCAGCGCCGGGGGCCGGCGGCCGATAACGACGGGACCATGGATTCGGTTCTCTCCAGCGTCCCGGCCGAGGCCGTGCTGGGCGGCGTGGTCGTGGCGTGCGCGATGGCCGGGCTGCTCCTGCTCGCGCGCGCGGTGCGGCGCGGCGACGCGCGCGAGGCGCGCCAGCGGGCGGCCGCGGTCCTGCGGCTCATGCAGGGCGTGCTCGCCGGTCGCGAGGGTGTGCGCGCGCTGCGTTCGGCCGCGCGCGAGGCGCGCAGCGAGCCGTTCTGGGGCGCCGTCGAGGCGCTGTCGCCGTCGCTGCGGCCGCGCGAGCGCTTCGCGCTGGCGCGCGCACTCGAGCGCAGCCGCCACCTCGTGGTCGAGCGCGACGCGCTGCGGCGCGACGACTCGCCCGCGCGCCGCGAGCAGGCTGCCCGCCGGCTCGGCATGCTGCCCGCGAAGGCCTCCCGGAAGCTGCTCCGCCGCGCGCTCGCGAAGGGCCCCGAGCCGCTGCGGCTGGCCGCCGCCCGCGCGCTCGCGCACCACCGCGACCTCGCGGCGCTCGCCTGGCTGCTCGCGCACCCGCGCGCGCTCGAGACGCGGCCCGCGCGCGCCCTCTCGGGCCTGCTGCGCGCGTTCGGCCCGCGCGGCCGGGCGCTGCTCGTCGCCGCGCTCGACCGGCCCGTGGACTCGCCCGTGCTCGAGGCGGCGCTCGTGGACGCGCTCGGCGTCACGCGCTGCCGCTCGGCGCGCGGGGCGATCGAGGCCCGCCTGCGCGTGGATCGGGCCGAGACCCGCGTCGCCGCCGCGCGCGCCCTCGGACGGATTCGCATGGGCGAATCCATTCCGGCGCTCATGCCGGCGCTCGCCGACCCCGAATGGCCCGTGCGTGCGCAGGCCGCGTGGGCCCTCGGCCGCCTGCGAGCCGCGCCCGCCGTGGACCTGCTCGCCGAGCTCGTCACCGACGCCGAGTGGTGGGTGCGCCACCACGCCGCCTACGCCCTGGCCGCGCTCGGGCCCGAGGGACGCGACGCGCTGTGCGAGATCGTCGCGCGCTCGGGCGACCCGTACGCGCGCGAGATGGCCCGCGAGGCCCTCGACCGCGGCCCCCGGCGCCGCAGCGCCTGAGCGTCCCTTCGTGACGCGCCGCTCGCGCGCCGCTACATTGCCGCGCATGAGCCGCCGCCCCGAGCTCGGACAGCGCCATTCGCGCGCCTCCGACTACATCCGCGAGAAGGCCGCGTCCGAGGGCAGCGAGGCCCGGCGCGTGAAGGACGCGCTCGCCGCGCGCGGGCTGTCGCCGCGCAAGCGCTTCGGCCAGAACTTCCTCGTCCGCGAGGACCTCGCCGAGCGCATCGCCGAGCACTGCCGCATCGGCTCCGACGACGTGGTGGTCGAGATCGGCCCCGGCGCCGGCGCGCTCACGCCGCGGCTCGCGCAGCGCGCCCGCGCGCTCGTCGCGGTCGAAAAGGACGCCGGGCTCGCCGCGTTCCTGCGCGAGGACCTCGAGGGCTGGGCGCGCGTCGAGCTGGTCGAGGGCGATTTCCTCGAGTTTGACCTCGCCGCCGTGGCCGAGAAGTACGGCGTGGACAAGCTCCTCGTCGTCGGCAACATCCCGTACAACGTCACGACGCCCATCCTCGAGCGGATCTTCGAGCAGCGGCGCGTCGTGCGCGGCGCCGTGCTGCTCGTGCAGAAGGAGTACGCCGAGCGCCTCGCGGCCGCCGCCGGAAGCCCCGAGTACGGCTCGCTCACGCTGTTCGCGCGCTACCACGCGCTGCTCGAACCGCTCATGACCATCCGCGCGCCGGCGTTCTGGCCGCGCCCCGAGGTGGACTCGATGCTCGTGCGCGCGCTGCTGCGCGAGACGCCGCCCGTCGAGGCGCCCGAGGACGTGCTGTTCCGCATCATCCGCGGCGCGTTCCAGCAGCGCCGCAAGCAGCTCGCGAACACGCTCGAGAACGCCCTTGGCCTCGATCGCGAGCGCGTCGAACGGCTCGGCTCCATCGCCGGCCTCGACCTGCGCCGGCGCGGCGAGACGCTGACGCTCGAGGAGTTCGCCAGGCTCGCGCGGGCGGCAACCTGCGTCGAGTAGCGCGCCGTGATTCGGCGTCAGTGACTCGACTGCGGCCCGCTTGCTCGGCCTCCTGCCTCGCTGCGCTGCATCCACTCGGGCTCACGCCATCCCTGGCTTCGCCCTCGCCGGACGCACCGCCGTCGAGTCACTGACGCCGAATCACTCCGTCGTTCCCGGCCCGAACGTCCGCGGGCGAAGCCCTAGTGCGAGTGTCCCGCGTGGTCGTCGGCCGCCGGGGCGCCCGCCGCGGGCTTCGCGGGGACGCGGCGCGCCTTGACGCTCGGCTGATCCTCGAACGCGGTGACCTTGGCGAGCATCGCGGGCTGGTCCGCGACTTCCGGCCCCAGCATCCAGGCGCCGCTCGTGCGCGAGACGATCTTGCCCTTCGCGTCCAGGCCCAGCTCGGTGACGCCCACGTACTGACCCTGCTCCCCGCCGAACACCACGGTGGTGTGGTCGATCACGCGGCTGCGCTGCAGCAGCGGCACGTTGCGCCCGGCGATCGCGACGTCGATGCCCGGCACCGCGACCACGAGGTCCTCGGTCTCGATCCGGCCGAGCGAGGAGAGCAGCACGATCACGTTCGCGCCCTGCTTGCGCAGGTCCGCGACGGCCTTCTTCGCCGCCTCGACCGGGTCGCTCGTTTCGAGCGAGTCGGCCGACGGCCCGAGCGCGGCGTTCGGCGCGATGAGCCCGAAGAAGCCGACCTTCTGCCTGCCCGCCTTCACGAGCAGCGAAGATTTCGCGAGCGTGCGGCGCGGCTGGCCGGGCGTCCGGTCCCACAGGTTCGCGCACGTCACGGGCACCGGGGCGCGCTCGAGCGCCGCGAGCAGGAACGAGCGGCCGAACATCAGCTCGCGATCGCCCAGGGCCGCCGCGGCGATGCCGAGGTCGCGCATCGCCTCTGCCATGAACGGTGCGTCGTCGCGCTCGCCCTGCGCGTCGGGGAACCAGCCGCCCGCGTCCACGAGCAGCACGTTGGGGTGCACCTTCCGCAGGCTGTCGGTGAAGCCCGCGCGGCGCGAGAGGCCGCCCTTGGGGATGCTGCAACCGCACGGCATCGTCTTGGCCTTCACGTCGCTGGTCGAGACGAGCACGAGCCTGTCGGCCGGGGCGGCGGCCGCCGCTCCCTGCGCGCGAGCGCCCGCGGCGGGCAGCAGCAGCGCCGCGGCGAACGCCGCGGCCGCGAGCGCCCGGCGCGAGAGGGCCGGGCCGGGGACGGAGGTCGGTCGAATCGGCATGCGGTCGCTCCTTGGGGGGTGGGTCGCGCGGTCGGTGAAAGTCGGCGGCAATTCTGTCGGCTGCCGCGCCCCCGCTTCAAGGGCCGGGTCGCGATTCCACGTCAGGAGGTCGCAAGAAGTGGCGGCGGGCGGGGCGACGCCGGGCGCGGGTCCCGCGCCCGCCGGGCAGAAGGAAACCCCGCGGGCGCGAACGCCCGCGGGGTCCCGGAGCGACCCGTGAAGCCCGGAGGCTCTAGGGTTCGACGAACTTGTAGCCCACCTTGTGCACGGCGACGATGAACGGCTTCTCGAAGCCCTCGCCGAGCTTGCTGCGCAGGTTCGAGACGTGCGTGTCCACGGTGCGGGTGGTCACGCCGAGCTCCTCGTCCACGCCCCAGATCTCCTCGAGCAGCTCCTCGCGGCTCACGGTGCGGCCGCGGTGCTCGATCAGGTACTTGAGCAACTCGAACTCCTTGAAGGAGAGCGCGACCTGCTTGCCGGTCTTGTAGACCTCGCGCGGCTCGAAGCGCACCTCGACGTCGCCGAACGTGTAGGTCGTGGTCCCGGGCGCGCCCGTGTTCATCGGGCCCCGCGCCACCAGGCGCTTCACGCGCGCCATGAGCTCCTTGATGCTGAACGGCTTGGTCACGTAGTCGTCGGCGCCGAGGTCGAAGCCCTTGACCACGTCGGCCTCGAAGTTGCGGGCCGTCATGACGAGCACCGGGATGTCGCGATGGCGCTGGCGCAGCTCCTTGAGGACGGTGAAGCCGTCCTTCTCGGGCAGCATGATGTCGAGCAGCACGGCGTCCGGCTTCTGCTTGAGCGCGAGGCGGAGGCCCTCCTGCCCGTTCTTGGCCGTGAGGACCTCGTACCCGTCGTAGCGGAAGTTGTGGGCGAGGCCGTCGAGCAGGCCCTCTTCGTCCTCGACGATGAGGATCTTCTTCTGCATGCGTGTCCCTTCCCGGGGCTGGCGGCCCCCTGCGGTCTTGCCTCGGCCCCGGCCGATGGGGCCCGTTACTGCGGGGAGGCGTGGCCGGCCGCCCAGACCGGGATCAGCATCGTGAAGATGCTGCCCTCGCCCGGGGTGCTGGCAACCTCGACGCGGCCATGATGCGCGCGGACGATCTGATCCACAAGGGAAAGGCCCAGGCCGGCGCCCTTCACCGTGTGCACGAGGCCCGTTTCGACGCGCACGAACTTCTCGAAGATTCGCGGCAAGTCCTCGGCGGCGATGCCGATCCCGCGGTCCCCGACCGCGATGCTGACCATGTCGTCACGCCGGCGGGCCACGACCCGGATCTCCTTGCGATCCCGGGAATACTTCACGGCATTGTCCAGCAGGTTCAGCAGGCAGTGCTGCAGGGCGATGCTGTCGGCCTGGATGCGGGGCAGCCCCTCGGGCACGTCCACGTGCCACTCGAACTGCCCGTCCTCGAGCCGGAGCCGGAAGCTCTCCATCACGTTCGTGACCAGGTCGTCCACGCTGACCGCGGCCAGGCGCAGCGTCTGCTGGCCGGACTCGAGGCGCGAGAAGTCGAGGATGTTGTCCACCAACTGGGTGAGGCGGTCCGACTCCTTGAGGATGGTGCGCAGGTACTTCTCCTCCTCCTCGGGGCTCCGGAACCGCCGCATCTCGAGCGTCTCGACCGCCAGCCTGATGACCGCGATCGGGGTCTTGAGTTCGTGCGTGACGTTCGAGACGAAGCTGGACTTCACGCGCACCAGCTCGATCTGGCGGACCATGTAGCGCACGCCGACCCACGTCGCGCCGAGCAGCACCGCCGCCATCAGCGCGATGAACGCGATCTGGGCGAGCTCGAAGCGGTTCGCGAGCGCGGCGGGCGAGTTGTTCGTCGCGGTCACGACCAGCCGGTAGCTCCCGAACGGGCCGGTCATCTCGGCCTCGGCGCTGGTGCGCGGCGGGCCCGGCTCGCGCACGCGCGCGACCTCGTGGTTCTCGCGGTCGAACACCTGCACCGCGAGGTTGCGCGTGGACTCGAGGCCGCCGTAGAAGCGCGCGCTCGCGCCCAGGCGGTCCCGCACGACCCCGGCCAGGTTCGTGGCGATGAACGCCCGCGGGTTGAACCACCAGCCGCCGGCGCCGATCACGTCGCCCATCGGGCCCTTGAGCACCACCGCCGCGAACGGGTGGTCGTGGCGCCCGCTCGGGTCGTCGCCGAACAGCAGCATGTTCGACTCGACCATGATGATGGACAGGTTGTCCATCTGCTCCACGGGCACGTAGTGCGGGGCCTCGAAGCGGCTCGAGCGCGTCGCGAGCGCCGCGAGGATGGCGCTCGATCCGCCGCCCGCCTGGGCCACGCTCTCGGCGGGGATCACCGCGTCGCGCAACTGGGTGAGCAGCTCCAGCTCGAACGCCTCGGCGGCCTTGGCCGCGACGTAGGCGTTGTAACGCTTGCTGTCGGCGCGCACCTGCGCGCCGATCCGCAGGGTGAGCAGCGACGCCACGATCGAAAGCACCAGCGCCGGCGCGGCGACGGCGCCCACGAGCAGCGCCAGCTTGCGGCGGCGCGTCAGGGCCAGGGCGGTGCGCGATCGAGGGAGCATGCGGTGCGCAGACTAGTTCGCGCGGGCCGGGCGCGCCACGCGGGCCGGGGCGGGCCGGACCGGGCGCGGGGACGCGAAGGCCCGGTCCGCGGGGGCGGACCGGGCCGGGTTCGCGGGCCGTGCCGGCTCAGCTCTTGGTGCGGGCCGCCACCTGGGCGTTCGTGCAGCGGTGCACCTGCTCCACGATCGAGCGGTCGCTGGAGGTGATCAGCACCTGGCAGCCGCGCTCGACGTTGACGACCTCGCGGTGGAGCTTGCCGCTCGCCAGGGCGCCGCGCAGCTTCTTGCACGCCGGGCAAAGCTTGGTGTCGCCCTGCAGCGCCGCGACCACGCGGCTGTTGTGGCGCGCCACGGCGGCCTGCAGGCCGCGCACGTTCTCGTCGCTGTCGAGCATGTAGACGATCATGCTGCCGTTGCGCAGCGGCACGACCTGCGCGCGCGCGCCGGTCGCCTTCACGTCGTCGTCGCAGGCCACCTCGTCGGCGCAGATCACGCAGTCCATCCCGGCGTGGCCGGCCGTCGCGTTCATGCCGCAGCCGTCGGCCGAGGCGGTCTTCGCGCCCTTGGCGCCGCTCGCGCAGCAGTCCATGGACGTGGCGGCGGTCTTCGTGGCCTTGGTGTGCATGGCGCAGCCGTCGGCCGACGCGGCCTTCGTGCCCTTGGCGCCCTTCGCGCCCTTCGCCGCGCATGCGGCCTGCATCTCGGCGGTGCACGCGCCCGAGGCCATCATCGCCTTGCAGGCCTCGGCCGACATGCCGCAGGAGCCGGAGGCGGCGCACGCGGCGTGCGCGGCGGTCGCGCCCTTCTTGGAGGCGGAGGCGGCGACCGCGGTCACCGCGGACCTGGAGCCGCAGGCGTCGGCGCCGGCGGTCTTCACGGCGGCCGACTTGGAGCCGCAGGCGGAAGCGCTCGCGGCCGACGTCTTCGCGCCGTCACAGGCGAAGGCGGCGCTGGCGCACCAGGCGGTTGCGGCGATGGCAAGGGCGAGGAGTCGCAACGGCTTCATGTCCAACCTCCCGGAAAGGTGGAGCGGGACCGATCTGGCCCCGCCTTCGACGCCAGAAGCATCGGCGCGCGTGGCGAAAAGTGTGTTAGTGGCGCTTGTGGCCGGTGTCAGTGAAGTGCAAAAGCTCCGCGCCCCGCGCGCGGGAATCGGGCGCGCCGGGGCCGCATGCGGGCGGCGCGGGGGGCCGCCGCGGCCGCGCGCGTCGGTCGTTGACGCACCGGGGGGCGCTCCCTAGTGTGCGGCGCGGTCCCGTCCACCGATGCCGAAGAAACGCTCCTCCTCGAAGAAGAGCCGCGCCCCGCTCGCGCTCGGCCTGCTCGCCGCGTTCGCCGTGCTGCTCTTCGGCGGCGGCGAGCTGTACGCGTTCCTGCGCTCCGACGCCGGGCGCTTCTTCGCCTGGAAGCACGCGCGCCTGGGCGACCGCGCGCACGCCGTGCGCATTGTCGGCAAGCAGGTGCGCGCGGGGCTCGCCGAGGCGGGCGTCGCGGAGGCGGCCGTGAAGGAGGAGCCCGCCGGCGACGGTCCGGCGCTGCGCTGGCGGGTCGAGCTGCCGCGCGGCGGCTCGCCCACCCAGGTCAACTTCGAGGTGACGCGCGCGGTCGAGAAGCTCGGGGCCGAGGTGCTCTCGGGCCGCGAGGAGCGCGGCAAGGACGGCGGCCAGGTCGTGACGATGCGCGTCGGCCTGCCGGGGCGAGCGACGCACGAGCTGGTGGTCGTGCGCCCGGGCGTCGCGCCGGGCTCCGAGGAGGAGAGCGAGACGCGCGTCGCCATCGTGCTCTTCGGTCTCGCCGACGACCCCGGGTCGGCGAAGGCGCTGCTCGCCCGCGACGAGCCGTTCGCGGTCATCGCGCCCGCGATCGGCAAGGAGCGCGACGCGCTCGTGAAGCTCGCGCGCGGCCCCGGCCGCGAGCTGGTGCTGCAGGTGCCGATGGAGCCCGAGGACTACCCGCGCGCGAATCCCGGCCCGGGCACGCTGCTGGTGAACATGCCCGCGGGGCGGATCGGCAAGCTGACGCGCGAGTACCTCGAGCCCGCCCGCCCGGTCGCGGCGGTCGCCAACCTGCAGGGTTCCTTCGCCGCGCAGGACGAGCCGTTCATGAGCGCCTTCTACAAGGAGCTCAAGCGCGAGGGGCTGTCGTTCCTGCACCTCTCGCCGCCCTCGCGTTCGGTGGCGCGGCAGGTCGCGGCGCGGATGGGCGTCGCGTACGACGAGCCCGACGCCATCCTCGACGACGAGGCCGCCGCGAAGACCACGAAGCCGCTCGAGCGCGCGTGGGCCGCGGCGCTCGAGCGCGCCGGCCGGCGCCACCAGGCGATCGTGCTGCTGCGCGCGACGCCCTCGAGCGTGAAGTGGGCGAACGAGGCCCTGTCGGCGAAGCGCCTCGGCACGACCCGCATCGTGCCGCTCTCGTCCGTGCTCCACCGGATGGCGAAGGGCGACTAGCGCTTCGGGCGGCGGCCCGCGCGGGCGCGCGTGCTATCTTGGCGCGCGATGTTCGACGGAACGGACACCCCCAGCGGCTTCGCGGCCGCGACCGCGCGCGAATGGCTGCTCTCGGACGGCCTCGGAGGCTACGCCGCGGGCACGGCCTCGGGCGCGCCCTCGCGGCGCGCGCACGCCCTGCTCGCCGCCCCGGCCCCGTACGGCCGCCTCGCCGCGCTCGTGCTGCGCTTCGAGGAGCGGCTCCAACTCGGCGCGGCCGCGCACGAGCTGTCGGCGTCCTGGTGGGCGCGGCCCGGCGGCCCGCCGGTCGCCCGCGAGGGCGCGCACACGCAGCTCGTCGCGTTCGCGCGCGAGCCCTGGCCCGCGTGGACGTGGCGGTTCGGCGACACGGTGATCGAACGCGAGCTGCGCCTGCTCGAGGGCCACCACGCGCTCGTCGCTTCGTGGACGCTGCGCGCGGGCGGGCCCGCGACGCTGAACGTCGCGCCGCTGCTCGCCGCGCGCGACCCGCTCGCGCTGCAGCGCGAAAGCTCCGGGTTCCGCGGCGC
>CAZUEM010000065.1:0-17647 GCA_964619155.1 uncultured bacterium | reverse complement strand
GGCCCTGTGGGTGATGCGCGCCCGCGCGGGCGACGCGCGCAGCGGGGCCCTCGGCTGGGTCACCGAGCGCGTGCGCGAGGCGGGCGGGCTGGTGGGCGCCGAGTCGCCGCCGCCGCCGGTCCGCGACCTCGAGTGGGGCCTGCTGGCGCTGGCCCTCGCGCTCGCGGGGGCGCTCGCCTGGCCCCGCCGCGCCGTCGCCGCGGGGCTGCTCGCGCTCGCGGCGCTGGCCGCCGCGGCCCCGCCCGGGCGGCGGGCGGCGTTCGCGCGCGAGCCGCTGGCCATCGTGCAGGCGGTGGTGCCGCTCGAGGGCGCGGGCATCGAGCTCGAGCCCGGGCAGGTCGTGCGCCTGGCCGGCCGCGAACGCGATCGGGTGCGCGTGCGCGCGAGCCGCGGCGTGGAGGGGCTGGTGGACGCGGGGGCGGTGCGAGCGCTGTGGGAGGCCCGGCGGTGAGCGGGAAGCTCGCCCTGCTCGCGCTGCTCGCCGCCTGGCCGCTGCAGGCGCTCGACGACGCGGCCATGGGAGCCGTGCAGGCCTCGCGCCGGCCGGGGCTCGAGCCGGTGGCCCAGGCGCTCTCGAAGCACAGCCGCGCCGCGCTCGCGCTCGCCGCCGTGGGCGCGCTGGTGGCGGGCGGCGCCGCCCGCGCGGCCGCCGTCGAGGCCGCGGTGGCGCTGGTGCCCGTCAACCTCGCGGTCGAGGGCCTCAAGCGGGCCACCCACCGGGCGCGGCCCGACGGCGAGCGCCGGCGCAGCAACGCGGCGTTCCCTTCGAGCCACGCGGCGAACGCGTTCGCCGTCGCCACGGTGCTCGCGCGCCGCTGGCGCCGGGCCGCGCTGCCCGCGTTCGCCCTCGCGGCCGCCGTGGCCTGGTCGCGCATGTACCTGAACCGGCACTGGCTCTCCGACGTCGCCGGGGGAGCGATGCTCGCCGTCGCGCTCACGCTGATCAGCGTGAGCCTGTGGCGCGCCTGGCGCGCGTCAAGGAGCCGCGCGGCAGGCGCTTGAACCCCGCTCCGCAGTTTCAGGGTGAGCCCCGCCGTCCCGCGTCCGGCACGCCGCGCCCCGCTCCGAGAGAACTTTTTGAGATTGGCGCATCGGCGGGGACCGGACGGTGCTAGCCTGTCGGCATCGGGGAGGAGGTTCATTGATGGCGATCGTCGAGTTGACCTCGGTGACGCGCACCCCGCTCGACATCCTCGAACTGCGGCACCGGCGCCGCGATCACACCCTGGCCCAGCTCGCTTCCGCGGCGGCGCGTCACGGCGTCGTCCGCGACGAAGACGCGCTCGCGGCCCTGCTCGTCCGCCGCGAACGGCTCGGCACCACGGCGCTCGGCAAGGGCGTGGCGCTCACGCACGCCCGCTCGATCGTGGTGAAGCGCCCGTTCTGGATCGTCGGCCGCGCGCCGCGCGGCGTCGAGTGGTCCGCGCCCGACGGCGAGCCGGTGCAGCTGGTCGTGCTCTACCTCGCGCCGCACGTGCAGCCCGCCGCCGCGCACGTCGCGCGCCTCGCGGCCGCGGCGCAGGCCCTGCGCCAGCAGCGCAACCGGCAGCGCCTCGCGAACGCGGACCCGGCGGGGGCCCTCGAGATCCTGCACGGGGGCGAGTCGTGAACGACGTGCGCGCGGTGCTCGAGCTGCACGACCTCGACCTGCTGCTGTCGCTGGCCGCGGACGAGGGCTGCGCCGCGCCGCTGCGGCGCGCCGGCTACGCGTTCCCCGGCGCGGGCCTCCTCGCACGCGAGCGCGACCGGCTCGCGACCGGGCTCGACCGCCGCTGGCTCGGCTGGTACGAGCGTTCGCTCGGGCGATACGGCCGCGGGCTCACGCTCGTGAACGGCCGCGTCTGCCAGGGCTGCTTCGTGACCCTGCCGACCTCGGCGGCGCCGCCCCCGGGCGAGGGGCACCTGCACCTCTGCGAGAACTGCGGCCGGCTGCTCTACTGGGCCTGAGCGGCGCCCCCGGGCGGGCGCGGCCGCGAGGGCCCGCCGCTCGCGCGCCTTTCGCGGCGCATGCTACCGTGCGCGGCGTTCGCGGGGCCGCGCGACCGGACCGGGCAGGGGAGAACGCATGAGGCTGTCGAGGGGAACGTGCCTGGCCGCGCTGGCCGCGTGGCTGGCGTCGGCGGGCTGCACGACGCTGCGCGAGCTGCCGCGCGCCGACTACGCGGCGCGGCCCGAGCGCAAGGGCGTGCGGATCGAGACGCGCGAAGGCCTGGTCTACGAGTTCGACCACGCCACGTTCGACCCCGACTCGCTCACGGGCTACCGCGTCAGGACCGACGTGGAGGGTCCGTTCCAGGAGATGGCCGTCGTGCGCGTCGCGCTCGACGACATCGTGCGCATGCGCACGCGCACCGTGGACTGGTATCGCACCGGGCTCGTCGGCGGCAGCGTGCTCGCGGGCGTCATCGCGGTCGGGCTCGCGCAGTCGGCCAAGGGCGGCGGAACCGAGTCCGACGGCGGCCTGTGCGGCGGCCGCCCGTGTCCCTGAGCGGCGCGCGCGCCCGGTAGCGCCCGCGCCGGCGCGGGATCAGCGTCCCGCCGCCGCGCCGAGGGCCGCGCCGGCGGCGTCGGCGGCGAGATCCACGGCATCGAAGCGCCCGCGTCGCGCGTCGCGGATCTCCTTGGCGAGCCCGAGCGCGAGGACGCCCGCGAACGCGGCGCCGGGCCGGCGCGAGACGGCCGCCGCGCCGGCCGCGAGGGTGAACGAGAGCGAGGCGTGCTGCAGCCGGTCGGCCCTCGCGAGCCCGACTTGCCACGCCCGCACGCGCGGCGGAGGGTACGCGGCGGCGGAATCGGCGGGCGCCCCCCCGGCGCGCGCGCCGGAGGCGATGACGAGCAGCACGGCGGGGAGCAGCCACGAGAGGAGCGCGGCGGAATGAACGCGTGGTACGACGGGCCCGGCGAGAAGGCGCGGCTGCGCGCCGAGGCGGCGCTGCGCGCGCACGCCTGGCCGGCGGCCGTGCTCGGCGCGCTGCGCGTCCTGCGCGAGGGTGGCGGGCGGGCCTGGCTGGTGGGCGGCTCGGTGCGCGACGCGCTGCTCGGGCGGCCCGGGACGGCCGAGGCGGACGTCGCCACGGACCTCGCGCCCGGGCGCGTGAGGGCGCTCTTCGCGCGCACCGAGCCCATCGGCGAGGCGCACGGCACCGTGCTCGTGCTGCATGGCGGGGCGCGGATCGAGTGCACCACGCTGCGCCGCGAGGGCGAGTACGGCGACGCGCGGCGCCCGGACGAAGTGTGGTTCACGGACGATCCGCTCGAGGACCTCGACCGCCGCGACCTGACGGTCAACGCCCTCGCCTTCGACCCGCTCTCCGGCACGCTGCTCGATCCGCACGAGGGCGCCCGCGATCTCGAGCGCCGCGTGCTGCGCGCGGTCGGCGAGCCGGTCGCGCGCTTCCGCGAGGACGCGCTGCGCCCGCTGCGGGTGGCCCGCTTCGCCGCCGTGCTCGGCATGGACGTCGAGGCGCGGACGCGCGCGGCGCTCGGGCTCGTGCGCGACCGCGGCGCGCTCCTGGCCGCCGAACGCGTGCGCGCCGAACTCGAGAAGCTCCTGCTCGCCCCGAAGCCGTCCGTGGGGCTCGAGATCCTGCGCGAGGCGGACCTGCTGTCGCTGTGGCTGCCCGAGCTGCAGGCCTGCCGCGGGGTGCCGCAGAACCGCTTCCACGCCTACGACGTCTACTTTCATTCGATCTACTCCTGCGACGCGGCGCCCGCCGCGCGCCCGGTCGTGCGCTGGGCCGCGCTGCTCCACGACATCGGCAAGCCGGCGACGCGCGTCGAGCGCCGCGGCGAGGGAACCTTCTACCACCACGAGGCGGTCGGCGCCGAACTCGCGCGCGCGCTGCTCGAGCGCCTGCGCTTCCCGGCCCGCTTCATCGGCCGCGTCGTCCATCTCGTGCGCGAGCACATGTTCGACTACCGGCCCGAATGGAGCGACGCCGCGGTGCGGCGGTGGCTGCGGCGCGTCGGCCGCGAACACCTCGCGGAGCTCTTCGACCTGCGCATCGCCGACAACATGGGCAACGGGCTCAAGTCGGGCAACCCCGCCTACCTGCCCGAACTGGCCGCCCGCGCGGACCGCCTGCTCGCCGAGGGCGCGGCGCTGTCGGTCGCCGACCTCGCGATCGGCGGGGAGGACGTCATGCGCGCGCTCGGGACCGGCCCCGGCCCGGAGGTCGGCGCGGCGCTCGAGGCGCTGCTCGAGGACGTCCTCGAGGACGCCTCGCGCAACACGCGCGAACGGCTGCTCGCACGCCTCGCGGAACGCCGCGGCGCCGCTCGCCCGGGCGGCTCCGATGCTTGACACCCTTCCGAAGCGGCCCCTATCCTGCGGCGCATTTTTTTTCCCACCTTCACCTTCCACGCGCGCCAACCCCACATGACCGTCGACGCCCAGATCCTCGAGGTGCAGCGGCCCGTCCGGCGCCAGCTGGATGCCGTCCAGAAGCACCTTCGGGGCCTCTTCCGCACCCCGATCCCCATCCTCAACGAGGTGGGCGGGCACGTGCTGGCCACGCGCGGCAAGAAGTTCCGCCCCACGCTGCTGCTGCTGACCGCGCGGCTCCGGGGGCCGCTCGGGCCGGACGCGATCGTGTGCGCCACGGTGGTCGAGCTGGTGCACGCGGCGGCGCTCATCCACGACGACTCGGTGGACCGCAGCCACCTGCGGCGCGGCATGCCGACCGTGAACGGGCTGTGGACCGACGAGATGGCGATCATCATGGGCGACTACCTGTACGCCCAGTCCATGTCGCTGCTGGTCGAGCACAAGCTGAACGACGCCATGGGCATCCTCGCCCGCGTCGTGACCGAGATGTCGTGCGGCGAGGCGCTGGAGTTCCAGCACGCCTTCGACCTCGACGTCTCCGAGGCCGACTACGAGGAGCTGATCCGCGCCAAGACCGGCTCGCTGATCGGGGCCGCCACCGAGATCGGCGCCTGCCTGCACGCCGGCGGGCGCCACGCGAAGCGGCGCGCCCGCTTCAAGCGCTTCGGCGAGGCGGTGGGCGTCGCGTTCCAGATCGTGGACGACCTGTTCGACTACCTCAGCGACTCGGAGGTCACGGGCAAGCCCGTGGGCTACGACCTCGCCGAGGGCAAGGTGACGCTGCCGCTCATCGCCGCCCTCCGGCAGGCCGCGCCGGCCGACCGGCGCAGGCTGCGCACGCTCGCCGGCCGCAAGAAGTGGACGCCGGGGCAGTGGGCCGAGCTGTGCGCGCTCATCGAGCGCGCCGGCGGCTTCGCCTACTCGCGCGCGCGGGCCGCCGAGCTGGCGAACGAGGCCCGCGGCCTGCTGGCGTCCGAGCCGCGCTCGGCCGCGAGCCGGGCGCTCGACGTCGCGATCGACTACGCCGTGAAGCGCGTGCACTAGGCGCCGCCACGGTCCCCGCGCCCCGGAAAGCCGACATGACCACGCGCCCGCGCACGACGCACGCCGTTCCCGGTTCCCAGCTGCTGCGCGCCGCCGCCGAGGCGGCCGCCGGCAAGAAGGCCTCGGACCTGGTCGGGCTCGACCTGTCCGACCTCGACGGCGTCGCCGACTTCTTCCTCATCTGCTCCGGCGCGAGCGAGCCGCAGGTCAAGGCCATCGCCGAGGCGGTCGAGGAGAAGCTGCGCGCGATCGGCGCGCGGCCCTGGCACGTCGAGGGACGCGAGGGCCGCCGCTGGGTGCTGCTCGACTACGTGGACGTGGTCGTGCACGTCTTCCACGAGAAGACCCGCGAGTACTACCTGCTGGAGCGGCTGTGGGGCGACGCCCGGAGCGTGGACCTTGGTGTGGAATGAGCTGAGGGCGTCGTTCGCGCGCGCGCTCGAGGCGGCCGGGCTGGCCACCCCGGAGCGGCTCGCGCGCCTCGACTTCGCGATCCCGCGCGACCCCGCGCACGGCGACTGGACCACGAACTTCTGCATGCTGGTGGCGAAGGACGCGGGCCTCGCGCCGCGCGCCATCGCCGAGCGCGTCGTGGAGCACTGGCCGGCCGGCGACCCGGTCGTGGGCGCGGTCGAGGTGGCGGGGGCCGGCTTCCTCAACTTCCGCTACCGCGACGCGTTCGTGGCCGCCCTGCCGCCCGCGATCCTCGCGGCGGGCGAGGGGTTCGGGCGCTCGGCGTTCGGGGGCGGCGAGAAGATCCTGGTCGAGTTCGTGAGCGCCAACCCGACCGGGCCGATGAACATCGTCAGCGCCCGCGCCGCCGCGGTCGGCGCTTCGCTGGTGGCGCTGCTGCGCGCCGCCGGCTGGGACGCGGCCAGCGAGTTCTACGTGAACGACGCCGGCAACCAGGCGGACCTGCTCGGCGAGTCGCTGAGGGCCCGCTTCCGCGCGCGCATCGGCGGGGACGGGACGATCCCCGAGGGCGGGTACCAGGGCGAGTACCTCGCCACGCTCGCGGCCGAACTCCCGGAGGACGAGGCGCGCGCGCGGCTCGACGCCCCGGACGGCGCGGCCTGGTTCCGCGACCAGGCGCTCGAGCGCATGGTCGCCTGGCAGCAGCGCGACCTCGCGCGCTACGGCGTGACGTTCGATCGCTGGTTCCGCGAGTCCGCGCTGCACGGCTCGGGCGCGGTCGAGGCGACCCGCGAGGCGCTCGAGCGGCGCGGCGTGACCTACCGCTCGGTCAAGCCGCTCGGGGTGAGCGAGGCCGCGGCGGCGCGCGTGCACGCCGAGGAGGGCGCGGCGGCCGGCGACGCCGAGGCCACCTGGCTGAAGACCCACGACCAGGGCGACGACATGGACCGCGTCATCGTGCGCGCCGACGGCCGCCCGACCTACCTGCTGCCCGACATCGCCTACCACCGCGACAAGCGCTCGCGCGGCTTCCGGCGCGCGATCAACCTGTGGGGCCCGGACCACCACGCCTACGTCGCGACGCTGACGGCGGCGCTGAAGGCGCTCGGCCTCGAGGCCGATTTCCTGAAGGTCATGATCGTGCAGTACGTCAAGCTCGTGCAGGGCGACGAGGAGGTGAAGATGAGCAAGCGGCTCGGCCAGTTCGAGACGCTGGCGGACCTCGTGGACGAGGTCGGGGCCGACTGCGCCCGCTTCTTCTTCCTGCAGCTCTCGAGCAACGCGCACCTGAAGTTCGACATGGAGAAGGCGAAGCGCCACAACGACACGAACCCCGCCTTCTACGTGCAGTACGCGCACGCGCGCTGCTGCTCGGTGTTCCGCAGGGCGGACGAGCGCGGTCTCGCGGCGGAGACGGGGGCGGCGGGGCCGCTCACCTCGCCCGAGGAGGTCACGCTCGTGCGCAAGCTCTCGACGTTTCCGGAGGTGGTGCGCGGCGCCGCCGCGGCGCGCGAGCCGCACCGCATCCCCGCGTACCTGATCGAGACCGCGGCCGAGTTCCACCGCTACTGGCACCACTGCGAGGTGCTGGGCGCGGACGCCGCCCTCTCGCGCCACCGCCTGCGCGTCGTCGCGGCGGTCCGGCAGGTGCTGCGCAACGGCCTCGCGCTCATGGGCGTCTCCGCCCCCGAGCGGCTCGAGCGCGAGGCGGAGGCCGCGTCATGACCCCGCAGAACCGCATCCTCGTCGTCGGCTCGGTGGCCCTCGACAGCATCCGCACCCCGTACGGCGAGGTCCGCGAGGCGCTCGGCGGTTCGGCCTCGTACTTTTCGTTCTCGGCGAGCCACTTCGCGCCGGTCGCCGTGTGCGCGGTGGTCGGCGAGGACTTCCCGGCGGAGCACCGCGCCGCCCTCGAGGGCCGCGGCGTGGACCTGGCCGGGCTCGAAACGGCCGCGGGGCGCACGTTCCGCTGGCGCGGCGAGTACATGGCGGAACTGGGCCACGCGCACACGCTCGAGACCCAGCTCAACGTGTTCGCCGACTTCCACCCGAAGCTCGACGACGCCGCGCGCCGCACGCCGTACGTCTTCCTCGCCAACATCGACCCCGAGCTGCAGCTCGAGGTGCTGTCGCAGGTGAAGCGCCCGCTGCTCACGCTCTCGGACACGATGAACTACTGGATCGCGCGCAAGCCCGACCGCGTGTTCGAGGTGCTGCGGCGCGTGGACGTGGCGCTCCTGAACGAGGAGGAGGCGCGCGCGCTGGCCGGCGAGACGCACCTCGCGAAGGCCGCGGAGCGGCTGCTCGAGCAGGGCGCGAACGCCGTCATCATCAAGAAGGGCGAGCACGGCGCGCTCTACCACTCGCGCGAGGAGCGCTTCATCACGCCGGCCTACCCGGTGACGGCGCTCACCGACCCGACGGGGGCGGGCGACTCGTTCGCCGGCGGGTTCCTCGGCATGCTGGCGCGCGTCCAGCGCCAGGACGGCGAGGCGCTGCGGCAGGCGATGGCCTGCGGCACCGCGATGGCGTCGCTGGCGATCGAGTCCTTCAGCCCCGCGCGGCTCGCCGAGACCGGCCTCGGCGAGATCGAGGGCCGCGTGAAGGCGCTGCACGGCATGGTCCACTACGACCTGTTCCCGCTGTCCTGAGCGGCGGGCGCGCCGCGGCGGGCGGGTGAAATGACGCTTGGCCCGGCCGCGCGGCCGCGTGCTAACCTGCCGTCCGCACGTCCGTTTCCGCCGCCCCCGGAGGCCGTCCCATGAACGAGGTCCGCACCGCGCTCGCCGCCCGCGCCGAGGCCGCCATCCGGCGCCTGCGCGACGTCGAGGGCGTCAGCGTCCGGGTCGAGGGCGACGAGATCCGCGAGATCCACGTCCTGACCAGCGCGGAGCGTCCGCCCAAGAACATCGTCCGGGACATCCAGACGGTGCTGCGCACCGACGCCGGCGTCGTCATCGACCACCGCGTGGTCTCGGTGGCGTTCGCGCAGCAGGGCGGGGCCCGGGCGGCCGCGGCCGTCGAGGCCGCGCCCGAGCGCGCGTTCGACGAGACGGACGAGCCCGCGGCGCGGCCGGGCGAGCGCATCCAGTTCGAGGGCGTCAACCTGTTCGTGTCGGGGCCGCGCACGCAGGCGCAGGTCGAGCTGCGCTGGCTCGGTCTGCCGCGCATCGGCAGCGCCGCCGGCTGGAGCGCCCGCGACGAGGCGCACCGGCTGGTCGCGCAGGCGGCGGCCGCCGCCGTGCAGGAGTTCCTGGCCGACCCGGTGGCGCTCAACGTGCAGGGAGTGGAGTTCGTGGACTTCGGCCGCCACCGGGTGGCCGTGGTCGCGGTGTCGTTCGTGGCGCACCGGCAGGAGAAGCTGCTGACGGGCGCCTGCCGGGTCGAGCAGGACACGCCGCAGGCCGTCGTGCTCGCGACCCTCGACGCGCTCAACCGCGTCGTCGGCGGGCTGCGGGTCAAGGAGCCCACCGAGTACGTGCTGCGGCCGACGAGCGGCTGAACGCAGACGCAGTGAGGGCCGCGGCGGGACCGCGGTCCCTTCGAGGCGGAGACCGGCAGTCCAAACGGAGGACGAGCGAAGCGGAGCAGTTCCAGAGCGAAGCGGACCCGATCCGCGGGGCAGCAGCCCTGGCGGAATCCCCTGAAAAGAGGAGGTGGGTCTGAATGGATCTGCTCATCGAGATCATCGAGCTGTTCGGCAAGGCGGGCTGGTAACCGCTGAGGTGAACGACTGAAGTCTCCCTTCGTGACGAGTGCCGGTCTCTTCCACCTTTCGTGCAGGCGACCCCGGATCCCCCGGCGATGGATTCGAACGTGAGCGACGCGCCGACCGACCGGCATCCGGTCCTGTTCCGCATCTACTACGCCGTCGTGCTCGCCGGCGCCGTGGCCCTGTTCGCGTTCGGGCCGCGCGGGCCGCTCGAGCCCACCCCGTGGTTCCTCGCCGGCGGCTTCCTCGTGCTGCTGGCGAGCGAGCTGGCGCCGGTGAAGCTGCCGGGCGGCGGTTACGTGACGGCCAGCACGGTCTTCAGCCTGCCGCTCATCCTCGTGGCGGGGCCGTTCTGGACCGCGGTGCTCGACGCCGCGGCCACGGTCGTCGCGCACGGCCTCGTGCGGCGCGCGCCGCTCGTCCGCATCGTGCACAACGTCGCCATCTTCGCGCTCGGCTACTGGGCGACCGCGTGGACGTTCACGGCGCTGGGCGGCGAGCTGGGCGGTCTGCGCTTCCCGGCCGACGGGCCGGCGCTGCTGGCCGCCGGGCTCGTGTACTTCACGGTCAACTCCGGCTGCGTCTCGCTCGTCATCGGCCTCACCGCGGGGCCCGACCCGTGGCGCATCTGGCAGCGCAACTTCCAGCAGGGGCTGCTCCACCACCTGTCGTTCCTCGCGCTCGGGGCGCTGGTGCTGGTGGCGTGGCAGACGGCGGGGCCGTGGGGCGTCGCGCTGTTCGGGCTGCCGTTCCTCGTCTCGCGGCACTCGTTCCAGGCCCACCTCGAGCTGCGCAGCGACCTCAAGGACTTCGTGCGCGCCCTCACCGAGGTGCTCGAGGAGGTGGACCCGTACACGCGCCACCACAGCGTGCGCGTCTCCGAGTACTCGGTGCGGCTGGCGCGCGGGCTCGGGCTCGGCGAGCGCGACGTGGACGAGATCGAGTACGCGGCCCTGGTCCACGACCTCGGCAAGATCGGCCCGCAGCACCAGCACATCCTGCAGAAGCCGGGCACGCTGTCGCACGAGGAGCAGCGCACGCTGCGCGCCCACCCGGCCGCGGGCGCCGAGATCGTCGCCAAGGTGCGCGCGCTGCGCCGCGCCTCGGAGATCGTGCGCTCCCACCACGAGCGGCCGGACGGCCAGGGCTACCCGTTCGGGCTGCGCTCGGAGGACGTGCCGCTCGGCGCGCGCATCCTGAACGTCGCCGACGCGTTCGACGCCATGACCTCCGACCGCCCGTACCGCCGCGCGCTGCCGCTCGAGGCCGCGCTGCGCGAGCTCGAGCGCGGCGCCGGCACGCAGTTCGACGCGCAGGTCGTGGGCTGCCTGCTGCGGCTGCACGGCGCGGGCCAGTTCCCGCTCGTCCCGAGCCCGAGCAGCGAGGACCTGCAGCTGCTGCGGCTCAAGACCCGGGCGGGGCACTGATGCGCTACCGCGACGCCGGCGTGGACATCTCCCGTTCCGACGCCATCAAGGACGAGGTCGTGCGCGAGATCCGCTCGACGTGGGGGGAGGGCGTCCGGCCCCTGGTCGGCGGCTTCGCCGGCGTCATGGACTGGCCCGGCGGCGGCCCGCTCGTGGCGGCCACGATGGACGGCGTCGGCACCAAGCTGCACCTCGCGATGCAGGCCGGCCGCGTGGACGACGCGGCGGCCGACCTCGTCTACCACGGGGCGAACGACCTGCTCGTGCACGGCGCGCGGCCGGTCGCGTTCCTCGACTACGTCGCGCAGGCGCGCCTCGCGCCCGAGGTCGTGCTGGCGGCCGTGCGCGGCCTCGCGCGCGGCTGCCGCGAGGTCGGCGCCGTGCTGCTCGGCGGCGAGACCGCGGAGATGCCCGACACCTACCTGCCCGGCGTCGTGGACGTGGCCGGCTGCATGATCGGCGCGGTGGCGGAGGGCGCGCTGCTCGACGGCTCGCGCGTGCGCCCGGGCGACGTGCTGCTCGGCCTGGCCGGCTCGGGCCTGCACACGAACGGCTACTCGCTCGCGCGCCGCGTGCTCGCGGCCTCCGGGCTCGCGCTCGAGTCGCGGCTCCCCGGCGGCGCCGGCGAGACCGTGGGCGACGCGCTGCTGCAGCCGCACCGCTGGTACGGGCGCGCGCTGCTGCCGCTCGCCGCGGCCGGCCGGGTGCGCGCGATGGCGCACGTCACCGGCGGCGGCATCGCCGGCAACCTCGTGCGCGTGCTGCCGGAGGGCTGCCGCGCGATCGTGCGCGCGGACGCGTGGCCCCGCCCGGCGGTGTTCGAATGGCTGGTGCGCGCCGGCGAGGTGCCGGAGGACGACGCCCGCACCTCGCTCAATCTCGGCGCCGGCATGCTGGTCGTGGCCGCCCCGGACGAGGCCGGGGGGGTCGGCGAGGCGCTGCGCGCCGCCGGCGAGACCGTCTGGACGATCGGCGCGGTCGAGGCCGGGCCGCGCGGCGTGGAGTGGAAGAGCCCCTGAGAACGGACGCCCCCGCGGTGTGGTGGACAGGGAGGCGGAGATGGATCGGGGACACGCGAAGGGGACGGAAGCGCACGCGGCGGTGGCGCCGGAGCTGGTGGGCGATTCGCCGGCCTGGCGGGAACTGGTGGCCAAGCTGCCCGCGGTGGCGGCGAGCGGGCTGCCCGTGCTGCTGCAGGGCGAGACGGGCTCGGGCAAGGAACTGGTGGCGCGCGCGCTCCACGCGCTGAGCCCGCGGGCGCGCCACGGCTTCGTGGCGCACAACTGCGGCGCGACGCCCGACAGCCTGATCGAGAGCGAGCTGTTCGGGCACGCGCGCGGCGCGTTCACGGGCGCGGTGAGCGACCGCGCCGGGCTGTTCGACGCCGCCGAGCGCGGCACGCTGTTCCTCGACGAGATCGGGGACGCCAGCCCGCTGCTGCAGACCAAGCTGCTGCGGGTGCTGCAGGAGGGCGAGGCCCGGCGCGTCGGCGACACGCGGCTGCGCCGCGTGGACGTGCGCGTCGTCTCGGCGACGCACCGCACGCTCGAGTCGTCGGTGCGCGGAGGCGCGTTCCGCGCCGACCTGCTGTTCCGGCTGAACGCCGTGCGGCTGCGGCTGCCGCCGCTGCGCGAGCGGGGGCGCGACGTGCTGCTGCTCGCGCGGCACTTCCTGCGCGAGTCGGCGGCGCGCGAGGGCCGCGAGGCGCCGGCCATCGATCCGGCGCTGGCCGAGTGGATGCTTCGCCACCCGTGGCCCGGCAACGTGCGCGAGCTGGCGAACGCCTGCGCGTTCGCGGTGCGCGTCGCCGGGGCGCGCGAGACCGTCGGCGCCGCGCACTGGCCGGAGATCGCGCCCGCCGAGGCGGTCGCCGAGGGGACGGGGCTGCACGCCGAGACGCGCGCGCTCGAGGAGCGGCGGCTGCGCGAGATGCTGCGACGCACGCACGGCAACAAGACGCAGGCGGCGCGGGCGCTGGGGCTCTCGCGGCAGGGCCTGCTCAAGAAGTTGCGGCGCTTCGGCCTCGCGGCCCCGGAGCTTGACGCTGGCGGGGACGCTGACTAGCGTGCCTGCGCGCGGCCCGGCGTGCCGCGCGGGGCCGCCGCGGGGCGCGGCGCGCACGACAACCGGAGGTCGCGTGGCCAGGAAGAACCTCAAGATCGGGCTGGTCGGAGTCGGGGGCACCGCGCAGGTCAACCACATCCCCGCGCTCATGAAGGTCGAGGGGCTGGAGCTGGTCGGCCTCGTGGACCGCGACCTCGAGAAGGCGCAGCGTGTCGCGCAGAAGTTCGGCATCCCCGTGAGCGGGAACCGGATCGAGGTGCTGCTCGACCGGGACGACCTGGACGCGGTGGACCTCTGCACCCCGAACTTCCTGCACGCGCCGATGGCGGTGGCGGCGCTCGAGGCGGGCAAGCACGTGCTGTGCGAGCGGCCGCTCGCGCGCAGCGGCGAGGAGGCCGCGGCGATGGTGAAGGCCGCGCGCAAGGCCGACCGCGTGCTCATGTGCGCCGTGCAGCACCGCTTCCGTCCGGACGCCCAGCTGCTGCGCAAGTTCGTGGACAAGGGCGACCTCGGCGACGTGTTCCTGGCCAAGGCCGGCTGGCTGCGCCAGAAGGCCGAGTGGGATTCGGACGAGTGGCGGCGCACGAAGCGCGAGTCGGGCGGCGGCGTCGTGCTCGACCTCGGCTTCCACATGCTCGACCTCGCGCTCTTCGTGCTCGGCCAGCCGAAGGTGGAGTCCGTCACCGCGAGCGTGCACCGCAGCCGCAAGGGCGAGGTGGAGGACAGCGCGACCGCGTTCTTCCGGCTCGCCGGCGGCGCCGCGCTCACGCTCGAACTGACGTGGGGCCTGCTCATGGAGAAGGACTTCGCGTTCCTCAACCTGTTCGGCGCGGGCGGCGCGGCGCTCCTCAACCCGTTCCGAGTCCACAAGGGCATGCACGGCACGCTGGTCAACGTCACGCCGGCGCTCGAGACGTCGAAGAACCAGTACCGGCAGTCCATGGAGGCGCAGGTCGCGCACTTCGCCGACACGCTGCGCGGCGACGCCAGGCCCATGGGCGGGGCCGAGGAGATCCTCGGCGTGATGAAGCTGATGGACGCCATCTACCAGAGCGCGGAGCAGGGCCGGGAAGTGAAGGTCGGCTGAGGTTGTCCCCCGCGCGCCGCGACCTCGTCCTCGCCGCCGCGTCGGGCCTCGCGCTCGGCGCGGCGTTCCCGCCCCTGCCGCTCGGGGCCCTCGCGTGGGTCGCGTTCGTCCCGCTGCTGGCGGCGCTCCAGCGCCGAGTCGCCGCGGGCGCGCCGGCGGGCTCGTGGTTCGCCCTCGGCTGGACGGGCGGCTTCGCGTTCTTCCTCACCGGGACGCACTGGATCGCCCTGCTCGCCGACGTCGCGATCACGGTGCCGTGGCTCAAGTACCTGGCCTGGGTGCTGGCGGGCGCGTACCTGGCGCTCTACTGGGGCGCGGCGGCCGCGCTCGCGGGCGGCCTCGCGCGCCGCTCCGGCGTGGCCGCGCGCTGGACGTTCGTGCCCGTGATGCTGCTCGTCGAGCTCGCGCGCGGCTCGGGCGAGCTGGGCTTCCCGTGGTTCCAGCCCGGCTACACGCAGCACGAGCTGCCCTCGCTCGGGCTGGCGGCCGCCGGCGGCGTCACGCTCGTGACGCTGTGGGTGCTGGGGCTGAACGCGGTCGCCGCCGAGGCGCGCGCCACGCGCCGCCCGCGCGCGCTCGCGGCGTTCGCGGCGCTGCTCGCGGGCGGCCTGCTGGCCGGCCACGCCCTGCGCGGCCCCGAGGCGGCGCCGCCGGCGGACGCCCCGCGCGTGGCGCTGGTGCAGGGCAACATCCCGGGCGAGATCAAGTGGGCGGGCACGCACCAGAAGGAGATCCTCGCCACGTTCCTCGCGCTCTCGGACTCGGCCGTGGCCGCGGCGCCCGACGGCGGCCGGCCGGCGCTCGTCGTGTGGCCCGAGACCGCGACGGGCAGCTACCTGCGCCTGCAGGTGGACCAGTCGCTGGCGGTCGCGCGCTGGGCGGCGAGCCGCGGCGTGCCCGTCCTCACGGGTTACGCGGACGCCTCGCGCGGGCCCGAGGGGCGCGAGTTCGCCTGGAACGCGGCCGGGCTCTGGAACCCCGACGGCTCGCTGTCCCCGCGCTACGCCAAGCGCCACCTCGTGCCGTTCGGCGAACGCATGCCGTTCCAGTGGCTGGTGCCCGCGATCGGGAAGCTGGACCTCGGGCAGGCCGAGTGGCAGCCGGGCGAGCGCGTCGTGCTGTTCGACGGGCCGGCCGGACCGCTCTCGTGCCTCGTGTGCTTCGAGTCCATCTTCCCCGACCTCGCGCGCGAGGACGTGCGCGCCGGCGCGCGGCTGCTCGTCAACGTCACGAACGACGAGTGGTTCGGCAACAGCGCCGCGCTCTACCAGCACGCGGCGATGGCGCCCTTCCGCGCGGTCGAGAACGGGGTGCCGCTCGTGCGCTGCGCGAACACCGGGCTCACCACGGTGATCGGCCCCGACGGGCGCGTGCGCGCGCGCGCGCCGGTCTTCGAGAAGGCGGTGCTCGTCGAGCCGCTGCCGGCGGCGCGCGCGGGGGGCACGCTGTGGACGCGCGCCGGCGACTGGGCGGGGCTGCTCGCGATCCTCGCCACGGCCGCGCTCGCGTTCGCGCGGCGCCGCTCGCGGCCCGCGCGGCCCGCGCTTTGACAGTGCGGGAGGCCGCCTCTAGATTGCGGCCTTCGCTTCCGGCCCGCCGGGACGCGGCGCTCCCGCGCCGGACCACCGCGGCCGTCACGAGGGCTCCTGGACCCGTCCGCGCCGTGACGCGGAGCACCCGGAGGAACGCTTGAGTCGCACCGTCGCCATTCTCGGCGCATCCGGCCTCGTCGGCCGGACCATGCTCGCCGTCCTCGAGGAGCGGGCCTTCCCGTGCGACCGCGTGCGCCTGCTCGCGAGCCCGCGCGCCTCCGGCCGCACGATGACGTTCCGCGGCGACGAGGTGCCGGTCGAGCCGGTGGGCGAGCGCGCGTTCGACGGGATCGGGATCGCGCTGTTCGCGGTGAAGAACGCGATCGCGCAGCAGTGGGCGCCGGTCGCGCGCGCGGCCGGCGCGTGCGTCATCGACAACAGCAGCGCGCACCGCTACCTGGACGACGTGCCGCTCGTGGTGCCCGAGGTGAACGGCGCGCTGCTCGACGCGCGCCCGACGCTGGTCGCGAACCCGAACTGCTCGGCGGCGCCGATCGTCATGGCGCTCCGGCCGCTGCTCGCGCTCGCGGACCTGAAGCGCCTCGTGGTCGCGACCTACCAGTCGGTCTCGGGCGCGGGCAGCGCCGCGCTGCACGACCTCGAGGCGGGCATGCGCGCGGCCGCGCACGGCGCGCCGCCGCCGCCGCTCGCCGACGGGCGGCCGCCGTTCGCGCTCAACTGCATCCCGCACATCGACGCGTTCCAGGACAACGGCTACACGCGCGAGGAGATGAAGGTGGCGTGGGAGACGCGCAAGATCCTCGCGCTGCCCGGCCTGCCCGTGAGCGTGACCGCCGTGCGCGTGCCGGTGCGGGTGGGGCACTCGGCCGCGGTGCACGCGACGTTCGACCGGCCGGTCCCGCCGGAGCAGGCGCGCGCGGCGTGGGCCGCGTTCCCGGGCCTCGAGGTCGCGGACGACCCGGCGGCGCTCCGCTACCCGACGCCGCTCGCGGTCGCGGGCCGCGACCCGGTGATCGTCGGCCGGGCGCGGACGGACCTCGCCACGCCCGACACGCTCGCCTTCTTCGCCGTCTCGGACAACCTGCGCAAGGGCGCGGCGCTCAACGCGGTGCAGATCGCCGAGCGCTGGCTCGGCGCGCCGGCGGGGGTGCCGTGAGCGGGGCGCGGGTGTTCCGGCTGACCGTCGCGTACGACGGCACGGCCTTCCACGGCTGGCAGCGGCAGGAGGGGCTCCGCACCGTGCAGGGCGAACTGGAGCGCGCGGTGTCGGCGGCGCTGGACGGCGAGCCGGTCACGGTGAACGGGGCCGGCCGCACCGACGCGGGCGTGCACGCCCGCGGCCAGGTGGCCTCGTTCGTCTCGGCGACGCCGCTGCCCGCGCGCGCGGTGGCGGCGATCGCCCGCCGCTCGCTGCCCGCCGACCTGCGCATCGTCGAGGCCGGCGAGGCCGCGCCCGGGTTCCACGCGCGGCACTCCGCGCGGGCGCGCCGCTACGCCTACCGGCTGCTCGAGGCCGAGGACGTGCTGCTCGGGCGCTTCGCGTGGTGCCCGATGAAGCCGCTCGACGGCGAGGCGCTCAACCGCGCGGTCGCACCGCTCGTGGGGCGCCACGACTGCCGCGCGTTCGAGGCGGCGGGCAGCTCGCCGGCGAACCCCGAGTGCGCGATCACGCTCGCCCGCTGGGAGCGCTGGGAGGGCGGCTGGCGCTTCGACGTGCAGGCCGACCACTTCCTCTACCACATGGTCCGCAACCTGGTCGGCACGGCCCTGCGCGCCGCGGCGCTGCCCGACCCCGGCGCGCACGTCGCCGGGGTGCTGGCGTCGCGCGACCGCGGGCGGGCCGCCGGCACGGCGCCGGCCCGGGGGCTCTGCCTCGAGGCCGTGCACTACGAATCGTCCGGAGGGATCGCCGCGTGACGCACCGCTTCCGCTTCCGCTCCGCCCGCGCCCGGCGCGCCGCCCGCGCGGCGCTCGCGCACTCGGCCGCGCTCGCGCACTCGGCCGCGCTCGCGCACTCGG
>CAZUEM010000064.1:14897-17728 GCA_964619155.1 uncultured bacterium | reverse complement strand
CCGTGCCCGCGGCGCCCGCGCGCGCGCTGCCCGCCGGCGCCGGCGGCATGGTCGTGGGGGTGGACCCCGAGACCGGCCTGCTCGGGCCGGCGACCGCGGAGCAGATGCTCGAGCTCTTTCCCGAGGAGGCGAACGCGCTCAGCCGCTCCGGCGACGGGCTGGTCGAGCGCGTCATGCCCGGCGGCCGCGGCGTGATGCTCGACCTCGCCGGCCGCTTCCAGGAGTTCTCGTACGTGCGCATGACGCCGGACGGGCGCTACGTCTTCGGCTGCGCGAACGACCTCGCCGTCGTCCGGCGCGGCCTCACGGCCCCCGCGAAGCACCCCGCCGTGCTGGAGGAGCGCTGACATGAAGCGTCTTCTCGCGATCCTCGCGCTCGCCCTGCTCGCCGCCGCGCCCGCTTCCGCGGCCACCATCACGATCGTCAACAACGACGGGGCGGGCGAGGGATTCAACGACCCCACGGCCGTCGCTCCCGTCGGCGGCAACCCGGGCACGACGCTCGGCGCCCAGCGGCTCTTCGTCTTCCAGACGGCCGCGAGCATCTGGGGATCGATCCTGCCCTCGGCGGTCGAGATCCAGGTGAACGCGCAGTTCAACCCGCAGACCTGCACCGCGTCGAGCGGCGTGCTCGGCAGCGCCGGGCCGGTCTCCGTCTGGCGCGACTTCGCGGGCGCCCCGCTCGCCGGCCACTGGTACCACGTCGCGCTCGCCAACAAGCTGTTCGGCGACACCCTCAACAGCACGGCATACGAGATCAACGCCACGTTCAACGTCTCGCTCGGCTCGCCCACCTGCCTGCCCGCGGGCTGGTACCTGGGCGTGGACGGCAACGAGGGCGGGGCGATCGAACTGCTGCCCGTCGTGCTCCACGAACTCGGGCACGGCCTCGGCTTCAGCACCACGACGAGCGGCACGTCCGGCAACTTCCTCAGCGCCTTCCCGAGCGTCTACGACCACTTCCTCTACGACGCCACGACCGGCCGTCACTGGGACGACCCCGCGCAGTCGGCGGCGAACCGCGTGGCCTCGGCCATCTCGTGCGGCAAGCTCGCGTGGGACGGCCCGAACGTCATGGCGCACGTGGACGACTACCTCGGATCCCTGCCGCTGCTGCGGATCAACTCCCCGGGCGGCATCGCCGGGGACTACGCGGTCGGCCTCGCCTCCTTCGGTCCGGCGCTGACGTCGCTCGGCCTGACCGGGCCGGTCGAACTGGTGGCCGACAACTTCGGCAACCCGACCAACGGCTGCGAGACCGTCACGAACGACCTGACCGGCAAGATCGCGTTCATCGACCGCGGCACGTGCGGCTTCGCCGTCAAGGTCAAGAACGCGCAGAACGCCGGCGCGATCGGCGTGATCGTCGCCGACACGGTGGCCGGCTGCCCGCCGGCCGGCATGGGCGGCGCCGACCCGACGATCGTGATCCCGTCCGTGCGCGTGACGCTCGCCGACGGCAACCTCATCCGCGCGCAGCTGGGCGCGGGCGTCAGCGCCACGCTCATCAACGACCCGGCGCGGCTGGCGGGCGTCGACGCCGCGGGCCGGGCGCTCGTCTACACGCCGAACCCGTTCCAGTCGGGCTCGTCGGTCTCGCACTGGGACACCTCGGCGGAGCCGAGCCTGCTGATGGAGCCCGCGATCACGGGCGGCCTCTCGTCGTCCGTGGACCTGACGCGGCAGATGTTCGCCGACATCGGCTGGTTCCAGGGGCTGCTGGCCGTGGATCCTCCGCTCGCGGACGAGGCGCGGCGCCTCGAGCCGGGCATCCCGAACCCGACCTCGGGCGGCGCGCTCATCGCCTGGACGCAGGACCGTTCGGAGTCCGTGGACCTGCGCGTCTTCGACGTCGTCGGGCGCGAGGTCGCCACGGTCGTCTCGGGGCCGATGACCGCCGGCCGGCACGCGCTGCGCTGGGACGGCACGGACGCGAACGGCCGCAGGGTGGCGCCGGGTGTCTACCGCTACCGGCTGCGCACGCCGAGCTTCTCCGAGTCGCGCACGATCGTCGTCGTGAGGTGACCGCGTCGCGACCATGCGACGGGGCGCCGGCCGATCCGGCCGGCGCCCCGTTCGCATTCCGCCGTCACGAGCGCGCGAGCCGCCGGCGCTCGCGAACGGCCGTGACGACTTCGCGGACGGCCTCGACGACGGCCCGCGACTGAACCTCGTCGAGCACGAGCAGCGCGTGGTCGGCGCCGGGAACCACCCGGTGCACGGCGTCGCTCGAGAGCCCGGCCAGTTCCGCCTGGCGCTCCGCCCAGCCCGGATAGTGGCGGGCGGCGAGGCCCGCCGTCAGCACGAGCAGCGGCCGGTCCCCGAGACCGCCGCACGACTCGACCTGCGGGTTCGTGAGCGGCCGCCAGGCGTCGAACTCGCGGCACGCGCCGCGCCAGTGCGACGCGCGCGCGTAGTGGCCGAGCTGCTCCGAACGCTCCGGCCCGGGCAGGCGCCTGATCGGCAGCGGCGCGAGCGCCGCGATCGCGCGCATGAGCCCCGCATGCGCCGCCCACGGCGCGAGCCGGAGCGCCGCGTGCATGAGTTCGTGCCAGAGCCGCAGCCCGGCGCGCACGGCCTGCCGCGGATGGGAGGAGTCCACCAGCACCACGCCGGCGACCTCGTCCGGGAACGCGTCCGTGAAGAGCCGCGCGAGCAGTCCGCCGAAGGAGTGGCCGACCAGCACGAACGGCGGCTCGTGCCCGGCCGCCGCGAGCGCGGCGCGCAGCTCGCGCGCCATCGCGCGGCCGTCGCGGGGCGCCGGCCCCGGCGCGCTCGCGCCGAGCCCGGCGCGATCGTACGAGACGACGGGAGCGAACGCCGCGACGCCG
>CAZUEM010000064.1:0-14797 GCA_964619155.1 uncultured bacterium | reverse complement strand
CGCGCCGAGCCCGGCGCGATCGTACGAGACGACGGGAGCGAACGCCGCGACGCCGCGCTGCACCCAGGCCCACGACGCCGACGTCGGCCCGGCGATGCCGCAGTCGAGCACGACGACCGGGCCCGGCCGGCCCTCGCCGCTCGCGGCCACGCGCAGCCGGGCGCCGTCCGCGTCCACGAGGCGGCCGCGTGCGAGCGGGCGGCGCGCCTCCCGCGCGAGCGCGAGACGCTGCCACGACACGCCCGCGGCGAGGACCGCGGCGAGGGCGAGCAGGAGCGTCACGGAGGTCAGCCGGCCGGAAGCCGCGCCGGGGCCGTCGCCGCGCGGCGGCGCCACCAGGCGTACGCGGGCAGCCCGCTCGCGATCACCAGCAGGCCGAGCAGCGACTGTCGCGGCGAACTCGCGAGCGTCGCGCCCGCGAGCAGCAGCGTCGCGCCGACGAACAGCGCGGGCACGAGCGGGTAGCCGTGCGCGCGGTAGGGCCGCGGCGCGTCCGGCCGCGCGGCGCGCAGGCGGAAGAGCGCGAGCCCGCCGAGCAGGTGGAAGAGCAGCGAACCGAACGTCACGTAGGTGAAGAGCGCGGTGTAGCCGCCCGTGAGCGCGAGCGCCGCGGCCCACACGCCCTGCAGCCAGAGCGCGGCGGCGGGCGTCCGGTGCGTGCCGTCGATGCGGCCGAAGACGCGCGGGAACACGCCGTCGCCCGCCATCGGCACGTAGACGCGCGCGGCGTAGAGCGTGGTCGCGGCGAGGCAGCCGAACGAGGAGAGCACCACGGCCACGGTCACGAACACCGCGCCGCGTGCGCCGAGCAGCGCGGCGGCCGCGGCCTCGGCCGGGCGCGCCGCGCCGGCCAGCGCCTCGACCGGCAGCACGCGCAGGTAGACGGCGTTCATCGCGACGTAGAGCACGGTCACGAGCCCGACTCCGCCGAGGATGCCGCGCGGCAGGTCGCGGGCCGGATCGCGCATCTCGGCGGCCGTGAAGGTCAGGGCGTACCAGCCGTCGTAGGTCCAGAGCGCCGCGACGAGCGCCACGCCCAGCGCCGGCCCTGACACGGCGAGCGCGGGCGGCGCCGCGTCGGGAGCGAAGCCGGCGCCCTTCGCGAGCCCGACCCCCACCAGCGCCGCGATGGCCGCGACCTTGGCGAGCGTGAAGAGGTTCTGCACGAGCGTGCCCTCGCGCAGGCCCGCGTGGTTGACGGCGGTCAGCAGCAGGATCGCGCCCGCGGCCGCCGCCTGCGCGCCCGTCACCTGCCAGGCGCCGAGCGCGAACACCGTGCGCGCGCTCGAGAAGGCCGGCACGAGCGCCCCGAGGTATTCGCCGAAGCCGACGCCGATCGCCGCGATGCCGCCGGTCATGATGACGAGCAGGCAGGTCCAGCCGTAGAGGAAAGCCGGCAGCGGCCCCCAGGCCTCGCGCACGAAGTGGTAGAGGCCGCCCGCGCGCGGGAACATCGCGCCCAGTTCGGCGTAGGCGAGCGCTCCCGCGAGCGTGAGCAGCCCGCCCGCGATCCACACGCCGAGCACGAGCGCGGGGTGGGGGACGGCGCGCGCCACGTCGCCGGCGGCGAGGAAGATGCCGGTGCCGACCATCGCGCCGACCGTGAGCAGCGCGCCGTCCCGCGCGCCGAGCGAACGGCGGAGCGCGGGCGCGGCGGGCCGATCCTGCGGACTTCGCACGGAGGCGGAGCGCGCCGGCTCAGCGGCCATCGGCGCGCGCTCCCTCGCGCTCCAGCGAAACGGGGCATGCCATGGCGCGCACGCTACGACAGCATGGCGCCGAATGCAGCCGCTTTCGCCGCCGCCGCGCGCCGCGCTCGCCGCCCCGTGCGGCACGTTCGGCGCGTTCGGTGGCCGGCGGATTGACGCCCCGGCGGCCCTGCGCTGTAGTCGCGCGGTTCCATCGCGCGCGCAGCGGCCGTGTCCGCCGCGGCCGCGCTTCCCTCACGCCAGGAGAGAACTCTCCGATGAACCGAACGCTCCTCGCCATCGTCGCGGGCGCCTGCGCGCTCGCGTTCGCCGCCTCCGCGCTCGCGGCCCCGGCCCCCGCGGGCGCGGCCCGCTCCGATTCGAAGCTCAAGACCGCGACGTTCGCGGGCCTCAAGTTCCGCAGCATCGGTCCGGCCGTGAACTCGGGCCGCATCAGCGACCTCGCCGTGCACCCGAAGGACAAGAGCACCTGGTACGTCGCCGCGTCCTACGGCGGCGTCTGGAAGACGACCAACGCCGGCACCACCTTCTCGCCGATCTTCGACGAGCAGGGCACCTCGAGCATCGGCTGCGTCACGCTCGACCCGCGGGACCCGCTGGTCGTCTGGGTGGGCACGGGCGAGAACAACTCGCAGCGCGCCGTCGGCTGGGGCGACGGCGTGTACCGCTCGCCGGACGGCGGCAAGACCTGGGAGAACGTGGGCCTCAAGGCCTCGGAGCACATCGGCTCGGTGATCGTGGACCCGCGGGATTCGAAGGTCGTGTACGTGGCCGCGCAGGGCCCGCTGTGGGCCTCCGGCGGCGACCGCGGCGTCTACAGGACGCTGGACGGCGGCAGGACCTGGAAGCGCGTGCTGCACGTGGACGACTGGACCGGCGCGAACGAGGTGCGCTTCGACCCGCGCGACCCCGACGTGCTGTTCGCCACCACCTACCAGCGGCACCGCAAGGTGTGGGCGCTCATCGACGGCGGCCCGGGCTCCGGCATCTGGAAGAGCACCGACCGGGGCGAGACCTGGACGCGCATGAAGAACGGCCTGCCCAAGGGCGACATGGGCCGCATCGGCATCGTCCTGCCGCCGCTCGAACCGGGCGCGATCGTCGCGACCGTCGAGGCCGCGCCGGACGAGAAGGGCACCTACCGCAGCGACGACGGCGGCGTGAACTGGACCAAGCTCAACGACGTCACCGCCGGCAGCCCGCAGTACTACCAGGAGCTGTTCGCCGACCCGAACGTGCCCGGGCGGCTGTACCAGATCGACGTCTTCCTGCAGACGAGCGACGACGGCGGCCGCACCTGGCGCCGGGCGGGGGAGAAGTCCAAGCACGTGGACAACCACGTCGTCTGGATCGACCCCGACGACTCGCGCCACCTGCTGGTCGGCTGCGACGGCGGCCTGTACGAGACGTTCGACCGCTGCGAGAACTGGGCGTTCTTCCCGCACCTGCCCATCAAGCAGTTCTACAAGGTCGAAGTGGACAACGCGACGCCGTTCTACAACGTCTACGGCGGCACGCAGGACAACCTCACCTGGGGCGGCCCCTCGCGCACGCGCACGAACCACGGCATCCTCAACTCCGACTGGTTCGCGGTCGTGGGCGGCGACGGCTTCCAGCCGCGCGTGGACCCGACCGACCCCAACATCGTGTACGGCCAGTCCCAGCACGCCGGCATCGTGCGCTTCGACCGCCGGACCGGGAACAACGTGGACATCCAGCCGCAGCCGGAGCCGGGCGAGCCCGCGCTGCGCTGGAACTGGGACTCGCCGCTGATCATCAGCCCGCACTCGCCGTCGAGGCTCTACTTCGCGGCGCAGCGCGTGTTCCGCACCGACGACCGCGGCGATTCGTGGACGCCGGTGAGCGGCGACCTGACGCGCCAGATCGACCGCAACCGGCTGCCGCTGATGGGCCGCGTCTGGAGCCCGGACGCCATCGCCAAGAACGCCTCGACGTCGTTCTACGGGAACATCGTCGCGCTCGACGAGTCGCCCCTGAAGGCCGGGCTGCTGGCCGTGGGCACCGACGACGGGCTCGTGCAGGTGAGCGAGGACGGCGGCGCGAGCTGGCGCCGGGTCGAGAGCTTCCCCGGGGTGGGCGAGTACGCCTACGTCTCGCGCGTGGTGTTCTCGCGGCACGACGTGAACACGATGTACGCTACGTTCGACCGCCACAAGATGGGCGACTTCAAGCCCTACGTCCTGAAGAGCACGAACCTCGGCCGCACCTGGACGAGCGTCGCCGGCGACCTGCCCGCGACCGAGTCGGTGTACGCCTTCGTCGAGGACACCAAAGACCGCAACCTGTGGTTCGTGGGCACCGAGTTCGGCGTCTACTTCACGCCCGACGGGGGCGCGAAGTGGCTCCGCCTCAAGTCCGGCATCCCGGTGGCGTGCATCCGCGACCTCGCGATCCAGCGCCGGGACGACGACCTCGTGGTCTGCACCTTCTCGCGCGGCTTCTACGTCCTCGACGACCTGGCGCCGCTGCGCCTGATGGCGAGCGAGGCGAAGCTGGCCCAGGAGGCCGTGCTGCTGCCGGTCCGCAAGAGCCTGATGTACGTCCAGTCCTCGCCGCTGGGCGGGCGCGGGCACGCCTCGCAGGGTGAGCGCTTCTATGCCGCGCCGAACCCGCCTTACGGAGCGGTCTTCACGTACTACTTGAAGGACGGCTACGAGACGCTGAAGGAGCGGAGGCGGGCGGCCGAGCGCGAGGTCGAGAAGAAGGCGGGCAACGTCTTCTACCCGAGCTGGGACTCGCTCAAGGCCGAGATCCGCGAGGAGGCGCCCGCGATCGTCCTCACCGTGAGCGACGCGCAGGGCAACGTCGTGCGCCGCCTGACCGGTCCGGCCAAGGCCGGGTTCCACCGCGTGGCGTGGGACTTCCGCTATCCCGATCCCGAACCGCCGGCGATGACGCCGCGGCGGCGCGGCGACTGGGAGAGCGACGGCGGCGGGCCGCTGGCCGCGCCCGGGACCTACACGGTCTCGATCGCGAAACGGGTCGGCGGGTTGCTGACGCCCCTGTCGCAGCCGCAGTCGTTCGTGTGCGAAGCGGTGAAGGACGTCTCGATTCCCGAGGGCGACCCGGGAGCGCGCGTGGCGTTCCAGAAGCAGGTGGCGGATCTCTCGCGCACGCTGCAGGGCACGACGCGCGTCTTCGACGAGTCGGTGACCCGCACGCAGCTGCTCGTGAAGGCGCTGCTCGCGGCGCCGGGCGCGAACGAGGCGCTCGCCCAGGAGGCCCGCGCGATCCAGGGCCGGCTCGCCGACCTGTCGGTCGTGCTGCGCGGCGACAACGTGCGCGGGCGCTACAACGAGCCCGTGCCGCCGTCGCTCGTCGAGCGCGTGAACCAGATCACCGACGGCGCGTGGGAGTACACCGGGCCGCCGACGAAGACGCACCGCCGCAACCTCGAGATCGCCGACGGCGACCTGCGCAAGGCGCTGGCGACGCTCAAGGGGATCGCGGCGGACCTCGAGGCGCTCGGAGCGAAGGCGGAGGCCGCCGGCGCGCCGTGGACGCCCGGGCGCCTGCCGGTCTGGAACTAGTCTCGCCGCACCGCGAGGCGCCCCGGCCCGGCGGGCCGGGGCGCCTTCGCGTTTCCGGCCTCCGGGCGCGCGCCATCTGCTAACGTCCCGTGCGCCGGTTCACCGATTCGAGCCCCGAGGAGACGGCCATGCCCCGCAAGCCGAGCCACGCCGACGCCGAGTTGCTGCTGCGCCTGTACGAGATCCGCCGCGACCCCGAGCTGCGGCGCGCCCGCCAGTGGTTCCTGAAGGAGTTCCAGGCCACCGGCTGGGACGAGATCGGCCAGCGCTACCTCACGCACACGGACGAGGACCGTTGGTTCCGGATGACGATTTCCTACTGGGAGATGGTCGCCACCCTGGTCAACCGGGGCGTGCTGCACGAGGAGCTATTCTTCGACCACACGGGTGAGGACGTCGTCACCTGGGAGAAGTGCAAGCCCTGGATCGCGGGGGCGCGCGCTTCGATCCGGCCGTCGTACCTTCACAACTTCGAGAAGCTCGTGGAACGGCACCTGGCGTTCCGCGCGAAGTTGAACGCGGCGATGAGCCGCCGAGGCCCGGCGCTCGCGCGGCCAAAGCGAAAGCCGCGCTGACATGTCCTCGACCTTCGGCCGCCTGTTCACGATCACGACGTTCGGCGAATCGCACGGCCCCGGCGTGGGCGTGCTCGTGGACGGCCTGCCCCCGGGGCTGCCGGTGGACGCGACGCAGGTGCAGCGCGAGCTCGACCGGCGCCGGCCGGGGCAGAGCGCGATCACGACGCAGCGGCAGGAGGCCGACCGCGTCGAGATCGTCTCGGGCGTCCACGAGGGGCTCTCGCTCGGCACGCCCATCCTGATGCTGGTGCGCAACACCGATCAGCGCTCGAAGGACTACGACGCGCTCAAGGACGTCTTCCGGCCCGGGCACGCCGACTACGCGTACGCGCAGAAGTACGGCGTGCGCGACCACCGCGGCGGCGGCCGCTCCTCGGGCCGCGAGACGGTCGGTCGCGTCGCCGCGGGCGCGCTCGCGAAGGCGGCGCTCGCGACGGTCGGGGTCTCGATCGTGGGCGGCACCGTCCGCGTCGGCGACGTCGAGGCGTCGCACCGCCACTGGGACGAGACCGAGCGCAACCCCGTGCGCTGCCCCGACGCGGCCGCCGCGGAGCGGATGGTCGCGCTCATCGAGCGGGCGCGCGACGAGAAGGACTCGGTCGGCGGCGTCGTCGAGGTGGTCGCGCGCGGCGTGCCCGCCGGCTGGGGCGACCCGACGATGAGCAAGCTCGACGCGATGCTCGGCGCGGCGATGCTGTCGATCCCGGCCACCAAGGGCGTCGAGATCGGCGGCGGCTTCGGCATGACCTTCCTGCGCGGTTCTCAGGCCAACGACGTCTTCGACGGCGCCACCTACGAGAGCAACTTCGCGGGCGGCATCTCGGGCGGCATCTCGAACGGCAACGAGATCGTCGTGCGCGTGGCCGTGAGGCCCGCGACCAGCATCGGCCGGCCGCAGGTGATGGCGAAGGCGGGAGGGGGCACCGAGACCGTGGCCATCGAAGGGCGCCACGACCCGTGCATCTGCCCGCGCGTCGTGCCGGTGGCCGAGGCCATGGCGGCGGTCACGCTCGTGGACGCCTGGCTGCGCCAGCGCGCGCTGCGCGGCCGCGACCGCTGAGCCGCGGCGAGGCGCGGGCTCCCGGGCGGGTCCGCGGCCCGCGCCCCACTTCGCCGTAGCTTTCCGGCCCGGGGCTGGGCTAGCGTCCGGGTCGGGTTCACGGCCGCGAGGGACCACGACCGTCGGAGGAAACGACCCGATGCCAAGGCACGTCCGCGCCTGGTCCATCCTCGGCGCGCTGCTCTTCGCGACCCCGCTGCCCGCGGTGGAGACCTACTCGATCTCCGAACTGGGCGGCCTCGGCAACCCGCGAGGCAACGGCGCGTCCTCGCGCAACGACGCCGGCGACGCCGCCGGCTACTCGTTCGTGGCCGGCACGTCTTACGTGCACGCCGTGCTCCACTCGCGCGGCACGGTCACCGACCTCGGCACGCTCGGCGGCACGCAGAGCCTGGCGCGCGCCATCAACGCCCGCGGCGACGTCGTCGGCTGGGCGTTCCCGCCGGGAGCCACCGTGCAGCGGGCGGCGCTGTGGTCGGGCGGCACGGTCACGGACCTGGGCACGTTCGGCGGGGCCATCTCGGACGCGCACGACATCAACGACCTCGGCGTCGTGGTCGGCTCGGCGTTCGACGCGCTGGGCCGCGAGCGCGCGTTCCTGTGGGACGGATCGCTGCGCGACCTCGGCACGCTCGGCGGCACGCAGGCGCGCGCGTACGCCATCAACAACTGGGGCGACGTCGTCGGCATGGCGGCGCCCGTCTCGAACGACCGCTTCCACGCCTTCTACGGCAAGGCGGGCAGCCCGCTCTACGACCTCGGCACGCTCGGCGGCAAGGTGAGCCACGCCTACGATGTCAACGAGCAGGGCCACGTGTGCGGCTGGTCGCAGGTGTCGTTCAGCCCGATCGAGAGCCGCGGCTTCTTCTGGGCGAACGGCGTCATGAAGGAGATCGGCACCGCCGGCGGCATCTACAGCGCTGGCTTCGCGATCAACGACCGCGACGAGGTCGTCGGCATGACCTCGCGTCCCGACGGGCAGTACGTCGCGTTCCTGTGGAGGACCGGCGTGCTCACCGACCTCAACACGCTGCTGCCGCCGGGCAGCGGCTGGTTCCTGCAGCGCGCGTGGGACATCGACGAGAACGGCGTCATCGTCGGCGAGGGGCTGCTCGACGGGCAGTCGCGCGCGTTCGTCCTCGCGCCCGCGAGCCTGACTTCGGTGCAGTCCCCGGCGGCGCCCGCCGCGGTGCGCCTGCTGGGCGCGAGCCCGAACCCGGTCGCCGGGCGCGCGCGGCTCGACTTCGAGCTGCCCGCCCCGGCACGCGCGCGGCTCGAGCTCTTCGACCTTTCCGGTCGCCGCGTGCGCGAGCTGGCCGACGGCGACTTCCCGGCGGGGCGCGCGAGCATCGCGTGGGACGGACTCGGCGAGGACGGGGCCCGTCCGGCGGCCGGCGTCTACTGGGCCCGCCTGACCGTGGACGGCCGGCGCTGGACGAGGGCGGTCGCCATCGCGCGGTGATTGACCCTCGCGAAGCGCCGATGCTAGGCTCCCCGCCACTTCGAACCTTCCGGGGAGCACTTCATGCACTTTCTCAACGGGTCGTGGTACGAGCGCTGGCACGGCTTCGCGTGGCGAAGCCGGGAGACCGCGCCGTCCCGTTGAAGTGACCCCGCACCGCGCGATCTTCCAGCCCATGCCCGAACGGCGTGGGCTTCGCCATTCGAGGACCCCCGAGACCCGATGCTCGTCCTGCTGAAACCCGGCACGCCCGAAGCCACGGCCCAAGACGTCATGACGCGCCTGCGCATGGCCGGCCTCGCCGTGCACCGCACGGACCACGAGGGCGTGGCCCGCATCGCCGCGGTGGGCGATGCCGGCGCCCTCGACTGGGCGGAGGTCGCGACCTGGCCGGGGGTGGAGTCCGCGCGCAAGCTGCCGCGGCCGTTCAAACTCGCGAGCCGGGCGTTCCGCCCGCACGACACGGTCGTGCAGGTGGGCCGGTGCGGGATCGGCGGCCGGCAGCTCGCGATCATGGCGGGCCCGTGCTCGGTCGAGGGCGAGGCGCAGGCGTTCGCCATCGCCGAGGCGGTGGCGAAGTCCGGGGCCACGGTGCTGCGCGGCGGCGCCTACAAGCCGCGCACCTCGCCGTACGCGTTCCAGGGACTCGGCGAGGAGGGCCTCAAGATCCTCCGCCGCGCCGCCGACGCGCACGGCCTCGCGGTCGTGAGCGAGGTCATGGACACGCAGCAGGTCGCGCTGCTCGCGCGCTACGCCGACATCCTGCAGATCGGCGCGCGCAACATGCAGAACTACTCGCTGCTGCGCGAGGTCGGGCACACGCGCAAGCCGGTCATGCTCAAGCGCGGCCTCTCGAGCACGATCGAGGAGTGGCTGCTGTCGGCCGAGCACGTCATGGCGCAGGGCAACCAGCAGGTGATCCTGTGCGAGCGCGGCATCCGCACGTTCGAGACCTACACGCGGAACACGCTCGACCTGAACGCCGTGCCGGTCGTGAAGGAGCTGTCGCACCTGCCCGTGATCGTGGACCCCTCGCACGGCACCGGCATCCGCGACAAGGTCGCGCCGATGGCGCGCGCCGCGATCGCCGCCGGGGCGGACGGCCTCATGATCGAGGTCCACAACGACCCCGAGCACGCGCTCTCCGACGGCCCGCAGTCGCTCTGGCCGAAGCAGTTCGACGAGCTGGTCGGCCAGATCCGCACGATCGCCGAGGTCCTCGGCCGGACCGTATGACGCCGCCGCGCGCGCGAGGCTTGACGGCCCGCGCGGCCTGTCGTTTACTCCGCGGCCCCGAGGGCGATTAGCTCAGTTGGTAGAGCACTTGCTCGACAAGCAAGGGGTCACTGGTTCAAGTCCAGTATCGCCCACCATCCTTTAGAGGGGCGCGCACGCCTGGCTCCAGCCGGCGCGCCGCCCCGTTTTCGCTTCGGCGCCCGGGGAGGGCGCCCCGGAAAGGGTCGGTCATGTCCTCGAGCGCCGCCGCCATGGGTCCGGACCTCTCGCAGTACCCGGGCGGGGAAGAGCTCTACCGCCTGCGCCACTCGGCCGCGCACGTGCTGGCGACCGCGGTCACCGAGCTGTTCCCCGAGGTCAAGGTGGCCGGCGGCCCGCCGGTCGAGAACGGCTTCTACTACGACTTCGCGAAGCCGACGCCGTTCACCCCCGAGGACCTCGAGCGCATCGAGGCTCGCATGCGCGAGATCGTCGCCGCGGACCAGCCGTTCGAGTACGCCGAGACCTCCCGCGAGGACGCCCGCCGGCTCTGGGAGTCGCGCGGCGAGAAGTACAAGCTCCACTTCCTCTCGCAGATCCCCGAAGGCGCGAAGGTCACCACCTACCGCAACGGGGACTTCCTCGACCTGTGCCGCGGCCCGCACGTCGCGAGCACCGGGAAGGTGACCGCGTTCAGGCTCACCCACGTCGCCGGCGCCTACTGGCTGGGCTCCGAGAAGAACGAGATGCTGCAGCGCATCTACGGCACCGCGTTCGCGACCCCGGCCGAGCTGGACGAGCACCTCCAGCGCGTCGAGGAGGCGCTCAAGCGCGACCACCGGCGGCTCGGCCGCGAGCTGGACCTGTTCTCGATCCACGAGGAGGTCGGCGCCGGGCTCGTCCACTGGCACCCGCGGCTCGGCATGGTGCGGCACGTGCTCGAGGGCTTCTGGAAGGAGGAGCACCTCAAGGCCGGCTACCAGCTCGTGTACACGCCGCACATCGCGAGCGAGAAGCTCTACACGATCTCCGGGCACCTCGAGAACTACGGCGACATCATGTACTCGCCGATGCAGATCGACGAGCAGGCGTACCGCGCCAAGCCGATGAACTGCCCGAACCACATCATGATCTACAAGAGCCGCAAGCACTCGTACCGCGAGCTGCCGCTGCGGTTCGCCGAGCTGGGCACCGTCTACCGCTACGAGCGGAGCGGCGTGCTGCACGGCATGGAGCGCGTGCGCGGGTTCACGCAGGACGACTCGCACATCTTCTGCACTCCGGACCAGCTGCAGTCCGAGATCGAGGGCGTGCTGCAGCTGATGGACCTGCTGCTCACCACCTGCGGCTACGAGTACCGCTGCTACCTCGCGACCCGGCCGTTCGACAAGTACCTCGGCTCGGACGCGGAGTGGGAGTTCGCCACGAACGCGCTGCGCCAGGCGCTCGAGCACCGCGGGCTGCCCTACGAGGTGGACGAGGGCGGGGGAGCCTTCTACGCGCCGAAGATCGACGTGAAGCTCCGCGACGCGATCGGCCGCGAGTGGCAGTGCCCGACCATCCAGGTGGACCTGAACCTGCCGAAGCGCTTCGGCGTCGTGTTCACCGGCCCGGACGGCCAGGAGCACGAGGTCATCATGCTGCACCGCGCGCTCTACGGCTCGCTCGAGCGTTTCGTGGGCATCTTCATCGAGCACACGGGCGGCGAGTTCCCGGTCTGGGTCGCGCCGACGCAGGCGATGATCGTCCCCGTGCACCCCAAGGCGCACGAGTACGCGGCCGCGACCGCCGAGATGTTCAAGGCGGCCGGCATCCGCGTCGAGGTGGACACGCGCGACGAGAAGCTCGGCGCCAAGATCCGCGACGCCGAGCTGCAGAAGGTGCCGTACATGGTGGTCGTGGGCCCGCGCGACGCCGCGGCCGGCACGTGCGCGCCGCGCCGCAAGGGGCAGGGCGACCTCGGCACGATGCCGCGCGAACAGTTCGTCGCGCGCATCACCCAGGAGATCCGCGACAAGGCGCACTGACGCGGCGCGCGAACGACGGGGCCCCGCGGGCGCGCGCCCGCGGGGCCTTCGCGTGCCGGCTCGCGCCGGGGCCGTCAGTCGAACCGGTAGCCGATCGTGACCGGCACGAAGTCGAGCGCGACGCCGTCGCGGTCCAGGCGCATCCAGCGCACGCCCGCGTAGAGATGATCGGGCTTGCGGCCCACCCGGAACTCGTACGCGAACCCCGCGGTCCACGTCGCGCCCCAGCCGGACTGGCCGGGCACGTCGATCCACTCGCCCGTCACGCCGTCGAGGAACTGGATGCGCGGCAGGCCCGAGGAGAAGTGTCCGTACCCCGCGCCGCCCTCGATCCACAGCTGCCGCCACGGCCGCGCCGACGCGAGCACGAGCGCGTCGAGCGCGCGCCCGCCGCCGAACGCGTTGTAGCCGTAGTTCGGCACCGCGTAGGCCTGTCCGTCCACCGTCTGGTAGCTGCCGTAGTAGCCCATCTCGCCGTTGGGCAGGTCGAGATACTCGAGCCGCGCGGCGAGGCGCAGGCGCGGCGCGGCGGTCGCGGTGAGCGCGCCCCCGAGCGCGACGCCCGCGTTGTAGCGGTCCTTGACCGCGGCGGGCGACTGCAGCCACGAGACGCCCGCCTCGAGCGAGGCGTGCATCCAGCGCGGCAGGAAGCGCGAGGTGTCGGGCTTCGCGACGGCGTCGCCGAGGTCCACGCCCGAGGCGCGCGCGGGAACGGCCGAGGCGAGCGCGAGGGCGATGACGAGCGATGCCAGCGTGGCGGAGCGGGCGTTCACGAGGTTCCTCCGGTTCCGGTCGGGAGCGCGCAGCATAGCGCGCCGCGGGCCGCACGCCACGCGGGGCCGGCGGCGGTGCGCCGCGAAACACGCCGGGCGCCCCGCCGAGGCGGAGCGCCCGGGACCGCGGTTACGGGGGCGGAGGTCAGATGCGGATCAGCAGACCGCCCGAGGCCTGGAAGCCGCTGGCCCACCAGGTGGCCTTGGCGCCGTCCTCCTTGGCCGAGGCGATGCCGATGTAGCGGCCGATCTGGCAGTTGAAGCCGACCTTCTCGCCGAGCAGCATCACGCCGCCGACGCGGCCCGAGAGGCCGTAGCGGGTGACGGTCGCCGTCTCGACGGCCGGGTCGAAGCCCTCGCCCTCGAACTTGGAGTTGCCCGACCACATCTCGATCCCGGGGCCGAAGTAGAAGATCGCCCGGTCGCCGACCTTGACCGCGCGGTCGCCGCCGATGCGCACCGTCCACGAGCTCTGCGTGTACTCGAAGTCCGTCGAGCCGACCGCGGCGTTCGTGCCCGGCTCGTCCTTCTCGGCGAACGTGCCGATCCCGGCCGAGAACGCGAAGGCGTAGTCCCGGCTCATCAGCCGCCAGTACTGGATGCCGACGCCGATCTCGGAGTGGTCGTACGCGCTGAGGTAGCCGCCGCTCTGAGGCCCGACGAAGTCGCCGGTCCCGTTCGTGACCTGGATGCCGATCAGGCCCTCGCTCGCGTCGCCCGCGAACGCGGCCGTCGCCGCCAGCACACCCGCCAGCACCACCGCCACACGAAGCTGCTTCATCGATGCGTCCTCCCTGGAAGACCGAAACGGCCGCCGGCCGCGCTGGCCGGCCACGCGCCGCACGCTAGGGAGGGGGCGGCGGGCCTGTCAAAGCCGGCCCGCGCCCGCGCCCGGGAGCCGGCCTCGGGCCCCGCCGGCCGGGTTGCGCCGGGGCCCGGGCATCCCGTACTATGCCGCGCGTTCGAAAGCAGAAGCCCCGCGCTTCTCACCCCCGCGGACCCACCGGGTTTCGCAACGGGTTCAGGCCGCACCTTCAGCATCGCGGCCGCACGGAAGTTCCGGCACGTCCACACGACACGCCGGGCGGGGAGGCTGCACCCCGCCCGGCGTTCTTACTTTTGTCGCGGAGCGCAGGCGGGCCGCGGTTCCACAGGCGACGGAGGACGACGCCATTACCATTCCCGGCAAGCAGCAGGAAGCTCGCGTGAACGAGCGCATTCGCGTTCCGCAGGTGCGGGTGATCGGCGACGACGGTTCGCAGATCGGCATCCTCACCACGCGCGAAGCCCTGGCCATGGCCCAGGCGAAGGGGCTGGACCTGGTCGAGGTGGCCGCCACGTCGCGGCCGCCCGTGTGCCGCATCATGGACTACGGAAAGTTCAAGTACGAACAGAACCTCCGGGCCCGCAAGGCACGCAAGAACCAGCACCAGATGCAGCTGAAGGAAGTCAAGATGCGTCCGAAGATCGAGGACCACGACTACAACTTCAAGCTGCGCCACGCGCGAGAGTTCCTCGCGGAGCGCGACAAGGTGAAGTTCACGATCACCTTCCGCGGCCGCGAAATGGCCCGCATGGAGCTGGGCTACAAGATCATCGAGCAGATCCTCGCGGACATCGCCGAGATCGCGGTCGTCGAGACGCCCGCGCGCGCCGAGGGCCGCACGCTCACGATGGTCGTTTCGCCCAAGCCCCTCGCGGGCGGCGGCAAGCCGGCCGGCAAACCCGCGTCCGGGGACGGCGGCAAGCCCGCGCCCGACGCGAACCCGGCGTCCTGACTTCGGAAACGAGGAGACCCATGCCCAAGCAGAAGACCAACCGAGCGGCGCGCAAGCGCTTCAAGATCACCGGCACCGGCAAGGCCAAGCGCGCGCAGTCGCACCTGCGCCACGGCATGATCGCCGACAGCCGCAACCGCAAGCGGAAGCGCGGCGGCACCGTGGTCGTGGCCCAGCCCGACCAGGCCCGCGTGCTCCGCATGCTCGGCCAGCGCTGACGCCCACGCCCCGGACCCGATCACGCCCGACCCGCTCGCCGGCGCCGAGATGCGCGCGCCGCGGGGGGCAGGAGGAATAGACCGATGCCTCGTTCCAAGACCGTCGTCCCCGGCCGCACCCGCCGGAAGAAGATCCTCAAGGCCGCGAAGGGCAACTTCGGCGGCCGCCGCAAGCTCTACAAGTCCGCGCTGCAGACCGTGCAGCGCGCGGGCCAGTTCGCGTGGGAGCACCGCCGCCTCAAGAAGCGGGACTTCCGCCGCCTGTGGATCACGCGCATCAACGCGGCCGCGCGGCTGAACGGCCTGTCGTACAGCACGCTGATCTCGGGCCTCAAGAAGGCCAACGTGGAAGTGAACCGCAAGCTGCTCGCCGACCTCGCGGTTCGCGACGCGGGCGCGTTCGCGAAGCTGGCGGAGGTGGCGAAG
>CAZUEM010000063.1:0-17810 GCA_964619155.1 uncultured bacterium | reverse complement strand
GCCCCCCGCGGTGCGCGAACTGCACGTGCCGCACGTCGCCGCGGCGCGCGATGCGCCGCACCTCCCGCGCCGGGAGGCGTGCGACGACCGCGCGCGAGATCCAGAACGAATCGGTCATCGTCGCCGCGTGATTCGCCGCGAGGCGCAGCCGCTCGGCGGCGTACCAGGGCGCTCGCAGGCCCGCCAGCGAATCCGCGGTGGCCGCGCAGCGGGCAAGCGCCGCGGAGTCGCCCGCGGCATCCACGGTCGGGTCGCCGGCCTCCACCGGGAAGCGCGGCATCGCGACCGGGTCCTCGTACTCGATGAGCACCTCGAGCGGCTCGCCGCCGGCACGGGTGCCGAGCCAGCGCCGCAGCCGGGGATCCAGCTTCGACTCCGCCGAGCGGCGCTCGAAATGGAGGTGCGGCAACCAGGGCCAACCCGCCGAGGCCCTGCCGGGGGGAACCCTTTCCAGACGGAGGGGGGCGCCCGGGCCCGCCTCGAAGCTGGCGGAGGCAATCCACCCGGCCGCCTGGCCGCTCGTGAACGGTCCCCGGTTGTCGCAGCCGGGTGGCGCGAGCGCGAGCAGCGCGGCGAGAGCCGCGCCGCCGAGGGGCCGGGCGGCTCGCGAAGCCCGCCGCCCGGCGCCGGCGAGAACTCCTCTAGCCGTCCACATCGAAGCCGGGATCACCGGGCCCGCCGGCGCCCTCGAACGGCGGGTCCGCGCTCGCGGTCACCGTCCCGATGAAGGTGTCGTCCGGGTTGAGCCGGAACGGGCCGACGGTGCCGCCCGCCGGCACGAAGATCGCCCGCGGGTCGCCCTCGAACGGCCAGTAGTCGAGCGTGAGCGTCCGGTCCACCTTGCCCTTGTTCTCGAAGCAGACATGGTCCCCGGCCGTCCGGCTCGCCTTCGGGTGGTTGAGCTTCCCCTTGTCGTAGAACTTGACCGGAACGCACGCCTCCGCGTCGAAGGGCGTCAGGAGCAGTCCGCGGGAGCGCAGGTACTCGAGGAACACCTCCGGGAGCACGGCCACGCGGACTCCCCTCAGGCTCGGCGGCGGAGGCGGCCGGAGCTTCGACTTGCTCGCCTTCGGCGCGATGCGTCCGCGGGACTTCTTCGCCAGCTTCTTCTTCGCGGCCTTCTTCTTCGGTTTCACGGCCCCTCCGGGATGGGTGCTCGTCCTTGAGCGGTGGATTCCGACTCGTGGCACACCGCGCCGGTTTCGACGAGGCGGCGGAACTCGGGGTCGTCGCGCAGGTCGCGGAACTCCGAAGAGCCCCGCACCAGGTCCGCGCCGAGTCCGCCCTCGAGCGCGCGCCGCAGCCAGTCCAGCGTGCCGGCGCGGTCCCCGCGCTGGTGGCGGACGAACGCCGCGCACAGCATCACGGTAGTGTTGTGCGGGGCGATGGCCAGCGCGTGGTTCAGCGCCGCGTCGGCCTCGGTGGCGCGGCCGCGCGCCTGCAGCCAGTCGGCCATGCGCGCCCACCACTCGGGCTCGCCGGGATTGCGTTCGAGCTGGTCGCGCATGAGGGCGATCGCGCGGTCGAATGCCGCCGCCGCCTCGTCCGTCCGCCCGGGCTCGAAGTGCAGGGCGTTGGCGTAGTGCCCCCAGCGCAGCGGGTCGGCGGGGGCGAGGCGCGTCGCGCGCTCGAGCGCGTCGAGCGCCCCCGCCCGGTCGCCGAGCGCGAAGAGCGCCGCGCCGAGGTTGGAGTACGAGCGGTCGCTGGGCTCCAGCGCCACGACCTCGCGCAGCAGCGCCGCCGCCTCGGGCAGGCAGCCGGATTGCGCGAGCGCGATGGCGAGGTTGCGCTTCGCGCGGGCGTTGTCGGGCTGCAACGCCAGCGCCTCGCGCAGCGGCGCCACCGCGTCCGCGGGCGCGCCGCCGCGCAGTCGCGCCACCCCGAGCGCGTGATGCCCCCGCCAGTCGTGCGGGGCCGCGTCCACGGCCCGCCGCGCCGCCTCCTCCGCCGGCTCGCGGCGGTCCGCCTGGGCGTGCAGCAGCGCGAGGCCGATCCAACCCTCGACGCACGCGGGCCGCGCCTCGACCGCCCGACGATAGGCCGCGACCGCCTCGGCCTCGCGGCCGGCCACGCGCATCAGGTCCCCCCACGCCACCAGCGTCCCGGGCGCGTCGCGTCCGGCCACGCGCGCGCGGGTGCACGCCTCGATCGCGCGGCCCTCCCACGCCCGCCGCCGCGTCAGCTCGTACTTCATCAGGAACGCCCGGGCGAGCGCGGCGCACCATTCGGCCCGCGGCGGCTCACACGCGGCGAGCGGCTCGAGCAGCGCGATCGCGCCGTCCACCGAGGCCTCGTGATCGTGCCGCTCGAGGTAGCGCAGCGCGCGGGCGAAGTGCTCGTCCGCCGCCGCCGGGACCCGTACCGGGCGGGTCTCGGCGGCCTCCAGGGCCACGCGCGGGCCGAAGAGCGCCCGGGCGCGCTCGAGCGCCGCGTCCTCGAGCGCGAACGGCTCGAAGGACAACCCGTCGGCGCACTGCGCCGCGACCCGCACGCCGTCCTCCGGATCGGTGAGCCACAGCTCGAGCCGCACCTGCGCGCCGCTCTCGCGGATGCGCCCGGCGAGAACCGCGTTCGCGCCCGAGGCCCGGGCGAAGGCGCGCCATCCGCCCGGGTCCGCCGGGGCGGGCGCGGCGATCACCCGTGGTCCTCCGGGTCCCGGCAACCGTGCCCGCAGCGCGTCCTCGAGCGAGCGGGCGAGCGGGACGAGCGCCCCGTCCGCGGCCTCGATGGGCGCGATCGCGGCGAACACGAACCCGCCCGGGGCGAGCGCCCGCTCGAGCACGCCCGTGGCCGTCGCGCCGGCGGCCGGCACGGCCGGGGCGGCGCACAGCCGCGCGAGCGCTTCCGCGAGCGCCGCCGCGAAGACCTCCGCGTCCTCGAAGCGCTCCGCGGGTTCCCGTGCGATCGCGCGAAGCACCAGCGCGTCCAGCGCCGGCGCCAGACCCGCGCGGCGGCGCGACGGCGCCTCGGGATCCTCGCTCGCCGCCCGGTAGGCCAGTGTCTCCACCCGCTCGCCGTGGAAGGGCGTGCCCCCCGTGAGCATCTCGTAGAGGACGATGCCGAGCCCGTACACGTCGGCGCGCGCGCCCGCCGGCGCGCCGCGCAGCACCTCGGGCGCCAGGTAGGCGTAGGTGCCGAGAGCGACGCCGGTCGAGGTGATGCGCGAGAATCCCTCGGCGCGCGCGAGTCCGAAGTCCATGACGAAGACCGCGCCGTCCCCGCCGAGCATGACGTTGTTCGAGGTGACGTCGCGATGGACCACGCCCTGCGCGTGGGCGTAGGCGAGCGCGCCCGCGGCCTCGCCGGCGACGCGCAGCGCCTCGTCGACGGGCAGCGGAGCCCGCGCGACGCGCGCCGCGACCGTTTCACCCTCCACGAGCCGCATCGCGATCCAGCTCGCGCCGTCGTCCTCGCCGTGCGCGTACACCGGCGCGATCGCCGGATGGTGGAGGCGCGTGGCGATCTCCGCCTCGTGGCGGAAGCGGCGGCGCGCGGAGGGCGAGGCGGCGAGATCGTCGGCGAGCAGCTTGAGCGCCACCGTGCGCCCGAGCATCTCGTCCTCGGCGCGCCACACCGTGGCCATGCCGCCCTTGCCGAGCGGAGCCACGATGCGGAACCGACCGACCCGGCGTCCGAGCATGCCGCGCCTCGCGCACAACGAGTCATGGACTCAGCGGGCCGGTGCGAGGGACTCGGAGGATGGAGCAGGGTCCGCTGGCCGCGTCGTTCGCCGGGGGACGGGAAGCGGCTGGGAGAAACGCTAGCGAGCCGCGGCGGCGGCCGCCACGGAAATCTCGCCGGGGACCCGCCGCCGGCCCTCGGAACGAGCCGCGGCGGGGAGCGCTGACGTCAGAACCCGCCCGCGAGCCGGGGCTTGACCCGGAACGGGCCGCCTTCCTGCGGGCAGTGCGTGTCGCAGTTGCCGCACTCGTTGCAGGCGTCGGCCAGAACCACGTACTGCCTCTCGGCGGCCGTCGGCGTACCGCCGGGGGCCAGGGCCGGCTCGCCGTCCCGCCACTCGGCGCGCGGCGAGACGCGCGTTCCCGCGGGCACGTCCACCGCGACGAACGCGAGGTTGGGGCAGACCAGCACGCAGTTGTTGCAGGCGTCGCAGTCCACGGCCTCGAGCGGCCGGCGCGCCGAGGGCGGCGCCGGCGCGGGCCCGCGGTAGCGCGGTTCGCCCGCGACGAGCGCGGCGTACGCGGCGAGGTTCGACCTCGCGGCCACGGCCGGGTCGTCGGTGGCGCGGCCGCCGCTCTCGCGGCAGCGGGCGAGCCGGTAGACGTCGAGGTCCGCGGCGTGCAGCCGCTCCATGTCGGCCTCGAGCGCGCGCAGGTAGCGCGGCAGCCGCCGGTAGCCGGTCGGCAGCAGCAGGTCGGTGCAGGTCGTGGCGGGGGCGAAGCCGCAGGCCACCGCGTCGGCGAAGTTCTCGGCGCACAGCCCGGCGCTGAAGGAGAGCGGCACCAGGCCGTCGGTCGCGCGCGCGAGCCGGTCGGCCAGCGTCACCGCCAGCACGTGCAGCGGCGGGCCGCTCATGTAGGCGGCCTCGCCCGGCAGCCGCCCGCGCGTGTTGCGCACGACGAGTGTGTTGCTGAGCTTGGCGCCGAGCGTGAGGCCGTGGCGCGCCGCGGCGCCGCGCAGCCGGTCGAGCATCTCGACCGCGTCGCCCCACTGCAGGTCGTTCGCGAACGCCGCGCGGTCCAGCTCCACGTCGGTCCAGCCGAGCGTGCCGCGCAGCAGCGCGTCCACGGCCTCGAAGCCGAGCAGCGTGGGGTTGAGCTTGACCACCACGTGCATCGCGTGGCGCTCGAAGAGGTGCTCGACCATGCGCTCGATCTCCTCGGGCGGGCAGCCGTGGAAGGTCGAGAGCGTCACCGTGTCGGCGATGCACGCCGGCGCCTCGGCACGGGCCTCCGCGCGCAGCGGCGCGGGCAGCGAGTCGCGCAGCCCGGCGAGCAGCACCGAACCGTCGCGCATCGTGTCGAGGAAGCGCGCCACGCCCTCCGAGCGCAGCCCGGCGAGGTCGTAGCCCGCCGAGGCGTCGAACACCGTCCCGCCGTGCTCGCCCCGGCCCGCGACGCCGCGCGCGCGCAGCTCGTGCACGAGCGACCAGGCGATCGCGTACTGGCGCGCCGAGTCCGCGAGGGGCAGCTCCTGCGACCACTCGACGTTCCAGGCCGGCCCGGGCGCGTCGATGCACGGGCGCGGGATCTCGAGCCGGTCGCGCACCTGCACGGTCTTGAGTTCGACCACGCGCGCGCCCGCGAGCCAGGCGGCGACGATGTTGGGGGCGAGCTGCGTATGCGGGCCGGCCGCGGGGCCGAGCGGCGTCGCCGCGCGGCGGCCCGAGGGAAGCACGTCCGAGACGTCGAACCCCTCGCGCGGCTTCCAGAACGAGCGCTGCGGCAGCCCGAACACCGAGCGGCGCGCGGGCAGCTCGGCGAGCGCGCGCGCGAGCAGCCGCTCGTAGGGCCGGGGGACCAGGGCGCTCACGGCAGCGCCGCCATGCGCGGCCACAGCCGCTCGGCGGCCTCGCGCGCCTTCGCACGGATCTCGTCGAGATCGGCGCGCTGCAGGAAGCCGCCCTCGACCACCTCGTGGCCCGCGACCACGACGCGCGTGACGCGCGGCCGGCCGCCGTCCGCGGGCGTCTCCCACTCGACCACGTCGTCCGGCGCCTCGTTGCCGTGGAAGAGCCGCTCGACCAGGAGCAGCCCCGAATGGAGCCGCGCGCGCAGCACGTCGTCGCCCGCGGGGTCGCTCTCGGCGCGCGCGATGCGCACGAGCGCGGCGTGCTCCTCGGGCATGTCGGCGGGAAAGCCGTCGGTCCCGAGCGCCACGCGCTCGCTCGCCGACAGGGCCCGGGCGTACCCGACGCGGTTGTTCTCGTTCGAGCGCGGGTTCTGCACCAGCCAGAGCCCCTTCGACTCCGCGAGCTTCACCTGCTCACGCGAGAGGTGCACGCCGTGCGCGAGGATGGATTTGGGCGGCAGCGCATCGAGCGCCAGCAGCCGCTCGAGCGGTCCCTCGTGACCGCGCGCGCGCGCGTCCTCGACGTCGGCCGCGTCCTCGGCGAGGTGGACGTGCACCTCGGTGAACAGCTCGCGCGCCAGCTCGCCGGCCTCGCGCGCGGTCTCGTCCGAGACCGTGAACGAGGCGTGCAGCCCGACCAGTCCGCGCACGAGCGGGCGGCGGTTCGCGCGGATGAAGCGCGCGCACTCGGCGAGCCCGCGGCGGGCCTCGTCGCGCCCGCCGTTCCGCTCGGTGGCGCCGTAGCAGAGCACGGCGCGGATCCCGAGCTCGTCGCAGGCGTCGGCCAGCACCTCGAGCGAGCCCTCGATCCGCGACGGCGATTCGTGGTGGTCCACGAGCGTGGTCGTGCCGGCGAGCAGCGCCTCGGCGGCGTAGAGCCGCGCGGCGGCGCGCAGGGTCTCGGGGTCGAGGGCGCGGTCGAGCCGCCACCACACGCGCTCGAGGATCTGCAGGAAGTTCGCGGGCGCCTCGCGCGGCGCCGGCATGCCGTACGGGGCGAGCGCGCTGTAGAGATGGGTGTGCGCGTTGACGTAGCCGCGCTGCGCCGTCATCGCCAGGTCTCCCGCGGGGCCTTCGAACGGATCCGGCCGACACTGTACGCTTTCGCCGCGGGCGAGTCCTTCATGGGCAGCCGGGTGCGCCGCACTCCGTCGAACGCCTCGAGCGCCGAGGCCACGGCGGCGGCGGTGGGCACCAGGCCCAGCTCGCCGATGCCCTTGGCGCCGAACGGGCCCTCGGGCTCGTGCGCCTCGACCAGCGTCACCTCGACGGCGGGCATGTCCTTCGCCCGCAGCGCGCCGAGCTGGTAGAGCGAGGTGGTGACGGGCATGCCGCCGGCGCAGGGCAGCTCCTCGGTGAGCGCGTAGCCGAGGCCCATGTGCACGGCGCCCTCGATCTGCGCCTCGGCCATGGACGGGTTCACCGCGCGGCCGACGTCGTGCGCGGCCAGCACGCGCTCGACGCGGCCGGCGGCGTCGAGCAGCACCACCTGCGTGGCGTAGCCGTAGCTGGTGTGCGTCTTCACGCGCCCCGTGGCGCCGAGCGGCGTGGTGTCGTCCACGACCTCGTCGGCGGCGAACACGCGGCCGGCGAGCGAGGCGAGCGTCGCGCCCGAGTCCAGCTCGGCGCGCAGCTTCGCGGCGGCGCTCGTCACCGCGCGCCCGGCGAACAGCGTCGCGCGCGAGCCCGTCGTCTGGCCGCAGCCGAGCGCGAACGTCGAGTCCACCTTCGGGCGGAACACCCCGGCGGAAAGCCCGGTCACCTCGGCCGCGAACTGGGTGAGCACGGTGAGCAGCCCCTGGCCCATCTCGGTGTAGGCGTTGTAGAGGCTCACCGTGCCGTCCGTCTCGACCACGAGCCGCGCCTTGCCCCACTCGACCACGCCGTTGCCGAGCCCGCTGTTCTTGAGCCCGCAGGCGATCCCGGCCGCGCGCCCCTCCCGGGCCCACTCGTACCAGCGCTCCTTCACCGCGAGCAGCGTCTCGCGGATGCCGCAGCTCTTCTCGACCGGCTGGCCGGTCGTGAGCAGGTCGCCGAGGCCGACCGCGTTGCGCCAGCGGATCTCCCAGCGGTCGAGCGCGCACTTCGCGGCCAGCTGGTCGAGCGCGCCCTCGAGCGCGAACGCCGCCTGCGGCACGCCGAAACCGCGCATCGCCCCGCACGGCGGGTTGTTCGTGTAGGCCGCGCGCGACTCGACATCCACGTGCGGCACGACGTAGGGCCCGCAGGCGTGGCCCGCGGCGCGTTCGAGCACCTTCATGCCGACCGAGGCGTAGGCGCCCGAGTCGCCGAGCATGCGCGCGCGCACGGCGGTCAGGCGGCCGTCCGCGTCGCAGCCGGCCTCGAGCTCGATGCGGATCGGGTGGCGCTTGGGGTGCATGCGGACGGACTGCGGGCGCGTGAGCGCGAGCCGCACCGGGCGGCGCGTCACCCATGCGAGCAGCGCCGCGTGCGCCTGCACGGTCATGTCCTCCTTGCCGCCGAACGCGCCGCCGTTGGGGACCAACTCGGCGAACACGCGCTCCTCGGGCAGCGCCAGCAGGCGCGCCACCTGGCGGCGGTCGTCGAAGATGCCCTGGCCCTGCGTCCACAGCCGCAGCCCGCCGTCCTCCGCGGGCTCGGCGAGCGCGCACTCGGGCTCGAGGAACAGGTGCTCGATGCGCTGCGTCCGCCAGGTGCCGGAGACCACGTGCGCGCTCGCGGCCAGCGCCGCCGCCGCGTCGCCGCGGCGGATGACCGAGTGCGACAGCAGGTTCTCGTGCACGGGATTGACGCGCGGCGCGCCCGGCGCGAGCGAGTCCTCGGGCGAGAGCACCGCGGGCAGCGGCTCGAACGTGACGTCCACGAGCGCGGCCGCTTCGCGCGCCGCGGCCTCGTTGTCGGCGGCGACCGCGGCCAGCACGTCGCCCACGCAGCGCACTTCCTCGCCCTCGGCGACGAACGCCGGCCAGTCGGCGTGGATGAGGCCGTTCCAGCGCCCGCCGGGCACGTCGGCCGCGGTCACGACCGCGACCACGCCGGGCCAGGCCTTCGCGCGGGCGGTGTCGATCCGGACGACCCGCGCGCGGGCGTGGTCGGAGAGCGTGACCGCGCCGAACAGCATGCCCGGGCGGACGAGGTCCTCGACGAACGCGCGCTCGCCCAGCGCCAGCTCGCGGCCGCGGTAGCGCTCGAGCCGCGCACCCACGCCGCCGTCGGTGACGGGCTCGGGGGGCCGCTCGCCGCGGCGGATGCGGGCGACCAGCGCGATCGCCTCGACGATCCGCAGGTAGCCCGTGCAGCGGCACAGGTGGTCGTCGAGCGCGGCCGTGATCTCCTCGCGCGTGGGCGAGGGGTTCACGGCGAGCAGGTGGTGGGCGCGCAGCACGATCCCGGGCGTGCAGAACCCGCACTGGAGCGCGTGCGTCGCGGTGAACGCGCGCGCCCAGGTGTCGCGCTCGGCGGGGGTGAGGCCCTCGAGCGTCACCACCTCGGCGCCTTCGGCCTCGGCCGCCTGCACGCGGCAGGTCGAGCGCGGCTCGCCGTCGACGAGCGCCACGCACGCACCGCACTGCCCGGCGGGTCCGCAGCCGCGCTTGGGGCTCGTCACGCCGAGCGGGCCGCGCAGCACCGAGAGCAGCGAGACGCCTTCGCGCCACTCCACCTCGCGCGCGGCGCCGTTCAGCCGGAAGCGGACCTTCACGGCGCGCCCCTAGGCGAGACCGGCCTGCGAGACGTACGCGCCGGGGAAGCGCGCGAGGAACGCGATCGCGTGCCGCAGCTCCCGCGTGTCCAGCGCCTCGCCGATCTTGTGCGTGTTCTGCTCGATGCCCGTGCCGATGCCGAACATCGCCGGGTGCGTGAACGCGCCGGCGTCCACCCAGCGCTTCGTGGGCGGCAGCCCGATGCCGTGGCCCGCGCTCGGGACCGGCCAGCCGACGCCGTCGGTCGAGAACACCCAGCGGTCCACGCGCGGCTCGCGCCGCAGCGAGCCGCCCTGCTCGCTCGGCTCGTCCACGTGCGGCGTCACCACCGCGCGCCAGGCGGCCACCGCGGCGCGGATCGCGTCGTGGTCCTCGGGCGTCATCCAGCCCATGTAGACCTGCGGGTTGCCGGGCACGAAGCCGCGCCAGGTCGGCTGGTCGTAGGTCGGCACGCCGACGGCGACCGTCAGCCCGGCCGCGCGCGCCGCCGCCACGGCGGGCAGCGCCTCGACGTCCTTCACCGCCTGCTCCGGCGTTTCGCCCACCGTCAGGCGGCGGTCGAAGCGGAACGTGAAGCGGTCCGGCACCGCGCAGTCGCTCGGCGTCTCGAGGTGCGCCCACGAGGCCGTGCGCGTGCCGGGCCCGAGGAAGTCGTGCCTGCGGAAGCCGCGCCCCTCGCCGTAGGCCTTCGCGGCCTCGACCAGGATCGCCGCGCCGTGCTCGAGCGGGTTCAGGCCCTCCCACGGCATCGAGCCGTGGCACGAGCGGCCCGTGACCGCGACCTCGATCTGCATGCGCCCGCGCTGGCCGCGGTAGAGGCCGAGCGCGCCCTTCTTCGAGTCGCCCGTCGAGTCGGTGAGGATGACGACGTCCGGGATCATCTCGGGGGGCGCGCCGGGCAGCAGCCGCCGGGTGATGTAGAGCGGGCCCCCGCCGTCGTTGTCCTCCTCGGCCACCGTGACGTAGCCGCGCAGGATCGCGCCGCGCATCGCGCCCTCGGGCATCAGCTCGACGAGGATGCGCGAAGCCACGATCTGCGACACGACGCCGCCCAGCTGGTCGGCCGAGCCGCGGCCGAAGATCACGTGCTCCCACTCCGCGTCGGGCGGCAGGTACCCCAGCTCCGTGCGCAGGTAGGCGCGGTTCACCTTCGCCGGGTCCACGAGGCCGAGGTAGGGATCGAGCCCGCCCGTCTTCGCGTGCCAGGCGTCGCGCAGCGCGCGCACGGTGTCGCAGTGGCCGTCGAGGTAGATCACGCGCTTGCTCGCGCGCGGGATGCCGTCGTTCGGGTCCTCGACCGTCCACTCGAGGTTGCCGAACGCGTCGTAGCCGACGTCGTCGGGGTGGGCGACGGCGCCGATCTCGACCATGCGCCTGCGCAGGTAATCGAGGCGCGGGCCCTCGTGGTTCGAGAGGCCGCAGAGCGGGTCGCCGCCTTCGGCGGCGGGCCGGTCCACGAAGTCGGCGGGAATGCGGATCGCCTCCTTCAGGATCCCGACCGCGAGCGGCAGGTCGCGCGCGGCGAGTTCGGCGATGCGGCGGTCGAGCGCCGTGGCGGCGGGGGCGCCGCTCACGACGCCATCTCCTCGAGGCGCCGGCCGAGGTCCGGAACCTTCGCGACCGCGAGCAGCGCCATGATCACGTAGAGCTTCTTGTTCGCCTCGCGGGCGACGTTCACCTTGTGCTTCGCCATCACGCCCGGCGTCACCTCGTCGCCGATGTCGGCGGGCAGGCAGTGCAGGTAGAGCGCCTCGCCGCCCCTGGTCAGCCCCATGCGCCGCTCGTCGCAGATCCAGTCGCGGTGCGAGGCGTTGCGCTCGAGCGCGCGGCGCTCGATGTCCTTCATGCGCTCCCGATCGCGCGCGCGGTTCGCCTCGACGCGCTCGAGCATGAGGTCGTAGGGCCCCCAGCTCTTCGGGTACACGGCGTCGGCGCCCGCGAACGCGTCGTCCATCGAGTCCGTCACGGTGAACGTGCCGCCGGATTCCTTCGCGTGCTTCGCGGCCGTCTCGAGCGTGTCGGGCATCAGCGTGTATCCCGGCGGGTGCGCGAGCACCACGTCGGCGCCCTCGCGGGTCATGAGCATGGCCACGCCCTGCGGCACCGACAGCGGCTTGGCGTAGCTCGGTGAGTAGGCCCAGGTCATCGCGATCTTCTTCTTCCGCAGCCCGCCCGGGAAGTGCTCGCGCAGCCACATCAGGTCGGCGAGCACCTGCGTCGGGTGGTCCACGTCGCACTGCAGGTTCACGACCGGCACCTGCCGCGGGTCCTTCGTCGCCGCGAGGTAGTCGGCGATGCCCTGCCGCACCGCGCGCATGAAGCGGTTGCCCTCGCCGAGGATCAGGTCGTGGCGGACGCCGAGCGCGTGCGCGTTCATGCCCAGCATCGCGCCCGTCTCCTCGGCGGTCTCGCCGTGCTCGACCTGCGTCGAGCTGCCGTCCACGATCACCGGCCGCATGCCCAGGCGCGCCGCCGCTCCCGCCCACGCCGACTTCGTGCGCGTCGAGTTGTCGAAGAAGAGCGCGTACGCCAGTTCGTCCGGCAGCAGGCTCGTGGCGCGCCCGGCGCGGTCCGCGGCCTCGAAGCGGCTCGCCACCGCGAGCAGCGTGCCGATCTCGGCCGTGCTCCAGTCGCGGGTGACGAGCAGGCTGCGCCCGTGCAGCGCGGCGAGCACCTTCGGGTCGAGCGCGGGAAGCAGGGCGGGGCTCATGCGTTCTCCTTGAGGATGTGGGTGCCGGCGCCGCGATCGTACGCGTCGAGCAGCGCCTCGGGGTGGCAGATCACGACTTCCTCGCCGCCGCGCTCGAGGAACCACAGCGCGGCCTCGACCTTGGGGCCCATGCTTCCGGGCGGGAACTGCTTCGCGGCCATCATCGCGCGCAGCTCCTCCATCGTGGCCGTGCGCATCGGCGCGCGTTTGTCCGTGAGGTAGTCGCGGTAGACGGCGTCCACGCCGGTCGTGATCACCATGCGCTTCACTCCGAGGCCCACGGCGAGCAGCGCGCTCGCGCGGTCCTTGTCGATCACGGCCTCGAGGCCGCGGATGTGCCCCTCGGCGTCGCGCATGACCGGGATCCCGCCGCCGCCGCAGGCGATCGTGGTGACGCCCGAGTGCACCAGGCGGCGGATGGTGTCGAGCTGGACGATCGAGATGGGCGAGGGCGAGGGCACGACGCGCCGCCAGCCGCGGTGCGAGTCCTCGACCATGTCCCAGCCGCGCTCGGCGCGCAGAGTCGCCGCGTCCTCGGCCGAGTAGAACTTGCCGATGGGCTTGGTGGGTTCCTCGAACGCGCGGTCGTGCGGGTCCACCTCGACCTCGGTGACGACCGAGACGACCTCGGCGGGCACGCCGCGCCGGCGCAGCTCCTCGCGCAGGTCGCGCTGGATCATGTAGCCGATGGCGCCCTGCGAGTCGGCGACCAGCGAGTCGAGCGGCACCTCGTGGATGTGCGACTTGGTCATCTCCACGCGCAGCTGCATGAAGCCCACCTGAGGGCCGTTGCCGTGGGTGAGCACGAGGTGCTGGCCGCGCGCGATGAGCTCGGCGATCGGGACGACCGCGCGCATGGTGACGGCGAACTGGTTGGCGACGGTGGGCGGGAGCTTGGGGTCGAGCAGCGAGTTGCCGCCCATGGCGATGAGCGTGGGCGGCGGGACGGGTGTGCGGTCGGGTTCGGGCATACGGGCACAGTATCGCGTCGGGGAAGGGGCCGATCCTATGCTCCTCAGGTACCATGCGGCCCGCGAGACGACAGATCGCGGTCAAGCCTGAAGCCGCCGGGCGGCCCCGCGGCATTCCGGAGGAAAGCCCCATGGACGTGAGGGAGTTCAATCGCCGGGCCTGGAACCGGCAGGTGGAGCAGGGAAACCGCTGGACCGTTCCGGTCGGGCCCGAGGTGATCGCGGCCGCGCGGGAGGACCGCTGGGAAGTGGTCCTCACGCCGACGCGGCAGGTGCCGCGCGAGTGGTTCGGACCGCTCGCGGGCCGCGACCTGCTGGCGCTCGCCTCGGGCGGCGGCCAGCAGGCCCCGATCTTCGCCGCCGCGGGCGCGCGCGTGACGCTGCTCGACAACTCGCCCGCGCAGCTCGCGCGCGACCGCGAGGTCGCCGAGCGCGAGGGCCTCGAGATCCGTCTCGAGGAGGGCGACATGCGCGACCTGTCGCGCTTCCCCGACGGCTCGTTCGACCTCGTCTTCCACCCGGCCTCGAACGCGTTCGTGCCCGACATCCGCCCCGTGTGGCGCGAGTGCTTCCGCGTGCTGCGGCCCGGCGGGCGGCTGCTCGCCGGCTGGCTGCAGCCCGCGGTCTTCCTGTTCGACGACGCGGACGTGGAGCGCGGCGAGTTCGTGGCGAAGCACGCACTGCCCTACTCGGACCTGGTCGCGAGGGACGCGGAGCGGATCGCGCGCATGGAGGCCGAGGGCGAGCCGCTGGCGTTCGGGCACACGCTCGACGACCAGGTCGGCGGCCAGCTCGAGGCCGGCTTCCTGCTGGCGGCGCTGTTCGAGGACCGCTGGGTCGAGAACCCGCTCGACCGCTTCATCGCCCCGCTCGTCGCCACGCTGGCGGTCAAGCCGGGCTGAGCCGCGGGGCCGTCCCCGGGGCGCGGCCGGGCATGGTCCGTGCAGCCCGGGAGCGAGTCCTCTAGCATCCCCGCGTCTCTCACGTCACGGAGCCCGGCGCGTCCCTTCCCGGCCACGGGGCAGGGGTGACGGGCCGGTGTCCGGAGGAGCCTTGTCCCTGTCGTTCCCGCGCGCGATCCGCCGTTCGAGACTGGTGCTCGGCACCGGCCTCGTGGCGGCGCTCGTCCTGGCCTGGGAAAGCTGGGTGGACGTGCGGTCCGGGACGCTGACCGCCGAGCGGCTGATGCACGCGCAGGCGCGCTCCATCGCCGAACTCGTCGGCGAGATCGGCACGCACGGCTTCGAGAACTACCGCCACTGGGAGGACGAGGTCGCGTCGCGGCTCCTCGACAACGCCCGCTGGGTGGCGCGACGCGACGCCGTCCGGCCCTGGACGGACCGCGAACTGGCCGCCTTCGCGGAGGAGCACGGCCTCGGGCGCGTGAACCTCTTCGACGCGAACGGCGACAAGGTCGCCTCGAGCCGCCTCGAGCCGGAAGAGAGCGCCACGCCCCGGCACGACCCGCGCGACTTCATCGCCCCGGTCCTTCGCGGAGAGACGCGCGAGTTGCGCATCGGGTTCAAGGAGGCCCGCTTCCAGGGCGGGCTGCGGTTCTCCGTCGCCGTCGCGCGCGCCCGCGGCGGGGCGGTCGTGGTCAACGTCTTCGCCGACTCGATGCGCGCCTCGCTCGAGAACGTCCGTCCGGCCCACCTCATGCGCGCCCTCGGCAACGCGGCCGGCGTGCGCTATCTCGCCATCCAGGCGGGCGACTCCCTGCTGGCGAGCGCACCCGACTCGGTCCGGCTCGCCATGCTGCCGCCGCTGCCGGGCCGCCCCGCGGAGGGCTCGCGCGAGGTCGCGACCGGTGTGGGCCGCGTCTACGAAGTCAGGCGCGCGATCCGGCTGCCGGAGATCGGCCGCGCGATGCTGCGGATCGGGCTGGACCCCACCCCGCTCGTGCGCGCCCGCGCCGACGTGCGCCGGCGGGCGGTCGTGCGCGCGCTGCTCCTGGCCGCGGCGTTCGCCCTCGGCGGCACGCTGCTGCTGGCATGGCAGCGCCAGCAGGTGCTGGCGGAGGAGGTCGCGCGCGTGCGCGCCGACCTCGAGCGGCGCGCGGTCGAGTCGCAGCGCTCCGCCCGGCTCGCCGCGATGGGCGAACTGGCGGCGCACGTCGCGCACGAGATCCGGAACCCGCTCAACACCATTCACCTGACCGCGCAGGAGATGGTGCGCGAGGGTGGCGACGGCTCCGACCTGCGCGCGCGGGCCGAGGACCTCCGCAGCGAGAGCCGTCGCATCGAGTCGATCGTCCAGCAGTTCCTCGACCTCGCGCGGCCCCGCACGCCGCAACCCGAGCCGCTGGACCTGGGCCGGCACGTGCACGCCGTCGCGCGGGCGGCCGAGCCGGCGTTCCGCGCCGCGGGCGTGCGCCTCGCCGTGGAGACGGAGCCCGTCGGGCTGCGGCTCGACCCGCACTTCGTCGCCGAGATCGTGGACAACCTGCTGCGCAATGCGCGCGAGGCGTCGCCGCCGGGCGGCGAGGTGAGACTTCGGGTGCGGAAGGCCGAGGGCGAGGCGAGGATCGAAGTCGAGGACGACGGTCCCGGCGTGGCCGAAGCGATCCGCGAGCGGGTGTTCGACCACTTCTTCACGAGCAAGCCGCGCGGCACCGGGCTCGGGCTCGGCATCGTCTCGACCCTCGCCTCCGCGATGGGCGGCGGCGTCCATCTCGCGAGCGGTGCGGGAGGCGGGGCGAGGTTCGTGGTGCACTTTCCCCTCGGAGGTCCGTCATGAGAACGGGCGTGATCGTCCTCGCGGACGACGAGCCGCTGCAGCGCGAGGCGCTCGCGCGTGCGCTGCGCGGGCGCGGCCACGAAGTGGTGCCCGTCGCCGGGGGGGAGGCCGCGGTCGAGACCGTGCGCGCTCGCGCGGTGGACGTGCTGGTCACCGACCTGCGCATGCCCGACCTCACCGGGCTCGAGGTGCTGCGCCGCGCACGCGCGCTCAACCCGGAACTGGCGGTGCTGGTGCTGACGGCGTACGGCACCATCGACGGAGCGGTGGAGGCCATGCAGGCGGGGGCGGCGCACTACCTCACCAAGCCCGTGGACCTCGAGGCGCTGGAGCTGGTCGTGGAGCGCTCGCTGGAGCGCCGGGACCTCGTGCACGAAAACCGCGTGCTCCGGCACCGGCTCCAGCAGGCGGGCTCGGGCTCGCGCCTGCTCGGCGATTCTCCCGTACTGCAGGAAGTGCTCGCGCGCGCGGCGCGCGCGGCGGCGACGGACGCGACGGTGCTGGTGCTGGGCGAGAGCGGCACGGGCAAGGAACTGCTCGCGCGCACCATCCACGATCTCGGCGTGCGCGCCGAGGGACCGTTCGTGGCCGTCAACTGCGCGGCCCTGCCCGAGACGCTGCTCGAGAGCGAGTTGTTCGGTCACGAGCGCGGCGCGTTCACGAGCGCGACCGGCCTTCATCGCGGGCGGATCGAGCTCGCGGAGGGGGGCACGCTATTCCTCGACGAGATCGGCGACCTGCCCGGGTCCGTGCAGGTCAAGCTCCTGCGCTTCCTCCAGCAGCGGGAGTTCACCCGGGTGGGCGGCGAGCGCGTCCAGCGGGCGAACGTGCGCGTCGTGGCGGCGACGCACCGGGATCTCGATGCCCGCGTGGCGGAAGGCGGATTTCGCGCCGACCTCTTCTACCGGCTCAACGTGATCCGGCTCGAGCTGCCCCCGCTGCGCGAGCGGCGCGCGGACGTGCCGCTGCTCGTCGAGCACTTCCTCGACGCGATCTCGCACCGCCACGGCCTGCCCGTGCGCAGCCTCTCGAGCGAGGCCATGGACGCGCTCGTCAAGCACGACTACCCCGGAAACGTGCGCGAGCTGGAGAACGCCATCGAGCAGGCGGTCGTGCTCGCCTCCGGCCCGACGATCCTCGTGTCCGACCTGCCGCCGGCGATCCGCGGCGCGGGCGCCGCCGGTGCGAGCGGGTCCGCGGGCGGGCCCGCTCGCGACCTCGCGACGCGCATGGACGGCATCGAGCGCAGCCTCGTGCTCGGCGTGCTCGCCCGGCACGGGGGGAACCAGAGCTCGGCCGCGCGGGAACTCGGCGTGACCGAGGGGGGACTACGCTACAAGCTGCGCAAGTGGTCGGGCGCGGCCGGAGCGGAGGACGAGGCGCCTTCCGCCTGACGAGTCACGGGCGCCGCGGCCCGGGCCCCATCGGCGCACGGGCCTCGCAGATTCCTGCGAACGCGCCGCCGCGGCCCCGTAGATTCCTGCGAGCGGGCGCACGATGCGCCACCTCGCGGTCCCCGAAACCCCGTCTCCGTCGCAGCGATCGCCGCGTGCACGCCCGCGCGCGTTCCCGGCACGCCCGATGCGAGGGGATCCGGCGTCCCTGGCATACCGACCCGCACCCGGCTCCGGGTGCGTCACGCGAGGAGTCGAGAATGAACATCCGCACCTTCACGTTGCTCGCCGCGATCGCCCTGGCGCTCGCCTTCTCGGCCACGGCCGTCCAGGCCGCCGGCCCCGGCGACGGCACCTGCCCCAACCCGTACTTCAACGATTCCGACGGCGACGGGATCCCGAACGGGCTCGATCCCGACTACACGCCGCCGGCCGACGGCACGGGCTTCCAGTACCAGCGCCGCGGCGGCGCGGGCCCGGTGTCGCAGGTGCAGACGCGCAGCACGTACCAGTGGCGCGAGATGTGGACGAAGGAGAACCTCCGCCTGCTGATGGGCACGTTCGGTTTCGGCCCCGGAACCGGGACCGGCGTGTGCGACGGCACGGGCCCCAAGGGCTTCGGCGGATTCGGGAAGCGCTGAGCGAACCACGCGACTTCCCCCGTGGCGGGGCCGGACCGGAGCATCGGTCCGGCCCTCGCGGTTGCCGGGCGGCCGCTTGCGCGCCTAGCATCCGCTCGTCCATCCGCAACCCGGAAGGCCGGAACGCATGCCGAATCCCACTC
>CAZUEM010000062.1:0-17898 GCA_964619155.1 uncultured bacterium | reverse complement strand
GGCGCGGCGCCCGCGGCAGCGCCGGCGTCCGGGAGCGCGAGCGACGCGCCGGCCGCGGCCCCCGCGGCCGACCCGAGGCCGCTCACCGAGGTCGTGGTGCTGGCCGGCTCGGGGCTCGTCGGCCACACGCTCGCCTCGTCGCGGTTCGCCGAGCGCTTCGGCGCCGTCGTGCTGGCGCTGCACCGCCCGGGCGCGGCGCTCGCGGGCCGGCCCGAGCAAGAGCCCATCCACTCGGGCGACGTGCTCGTGCTCGAGGGCGGCGAGGCGGCGATCGCGCGCATCGCGGCGAGCCCCGGGTTCGTCGTGGTCGCCTCGCGACCGCCGTCGCGGCTGCGCCCGCACAAGCTCGGCATCGTGCTGCTGACGATCGCCGCCGTGGTCACGTTCGCCGCGCTCGGCTGGATGCCGATCGTGACCGCGGCCGCGGTGGGCTGCGCGGTGCTGATCGCCACGCGCTGCCTCGAGCCGCGCGAGGCCTACCGGGCCATCGACCTCGGCATCGTCTTCCTGCTCGCGGGCGCGCTCGCGCTCGGCACCGCGATCGAGAAGACCGGCCTCGCGGCCGGGCTCGGCTCGCTGCTCGCCCACCTCTCGGGCGTGACCGGCCCCGGCGTGCTGCTGGTGGGGTTCTTCCTCGTCGCGGTCGTGCTCTCGGAACTGATGTCGAACAGCGGCACGGTGCTGCTGCTCGCGCCCATCGCCGTGGCGAGCGCCGAGCAACTCGGCGTGAACCCGATGGCGCTCATCGCCGCGGTGGCGTTCGGCGCCTCGGCGGCGTTCGCGATGCCGATCGGCTACCAGACGAGCCTGATGGTGTACGGGCCCGGCGGCTACCGCTTCCGCGACTTCGTGCGCATGGGGCTGCCGCTCGACCTCCTCCTCGCCGCCATCGCGCTGACGCTGATCCCGCGCTACTGGCCGCTGTAGCCTCGGATCATCGGGGGCCGCTCGCCGCCGCATCGCGGGCGCGCGGGCGTGGCGCCGCACACCCGGCTCGCCGCCGCGCGCCGTCGCGGGCGGCGTGCGCGGTCGGGCGACCGCGCTAGTGCTGGTGCTCGCCCGCCCCGTGCTTGATGGCCTCGACGCCGGCCCGCACCCCCGCGTCGGACCAGTCCATCGGTCCGCGCGCCTGGTGCGCGAGGTGGCCCTCGGGGTCGTAGATGAACGTCTCGGGGACCCGCCGCACGCCGATGAGCTGCGCGGTCTTCGACTCGGGGTCCACGTAGAGGTTCTTGAGCGGCATGCCGTGGGCCTTCGCCCAGTTGAGCACGTCGGCGCGCTTCTTCCCCATCGCGATCATCACGACCTCGATCTCGCGGTCGGCCGCGACCGAGTTCGTGTAGTCCACCAGCGAGGGCAACTCGCCGATCGCCGCCGGCGAGCCCAGTTCGAACCAGTGCAGGATGAGCACCTTGTTCGGCTTGCCGACCAGGTTGCGCGAGCCGCCCTCGACGCGCTCGACGCGCAGGAAGCCGCCGCCGGCGATGTTCTCGAGGCCGTGGTCGTGGTCCTGGTGGATCGCGGGGACGAGGTTGCTGAAGTAGGTCCAGCCGCCGACGGCGGCGAGCAGCGCGATGACGGCGACGACGACGACCTTGCGGGACGGCATGGCCATGGCGAGGGCTCCCGTTCGTGGTTCGAGCGGGGCCGTCGAGGCCCCGGCGGAGTCGCCGGCGGACGCTAGCCGAGCCGCCCGCCCGAAGCCACGGAATGCGGGTCAGGGAACTGGCAAATGCGGCGCGGGGCGCGCGGCCCTCGGCCGCACGCCCCGCCGCGATCGGCGTATGCGGCGCGGATGGCGCCGCCCGCGCCCGGCGCCCCTACCGGATCGCGCTCACCCGCAGCGTGCGCGTGCCGAGCGCGTCCTCGAGCCGCACGAAGTAGGCGCCGCGCGCGACGGGCGCGCCGCGCGAGTCGAGGCCGTCCCAGCGCACTTCGTGCGATCCGGCAGCCCACTCGCCCGAGGCCAGCGTGCGCACGCGCCGCCCGGTCACGTCGTGCACCGCGATCCGCAGCGGTCCCGGTTGCGCGAGCGCGAACCGGACGGACGTGCCGCCGCGGAAGGGATTCGGGTACGCGAGCGGCGCGGCGCCCGCCACGCCGCCGCGCACGTCCGCGAGCGCGATGACCGTGATCTTGAGGCCGCAGTCCCCGTCCGGGTCGGTGTTGTCCATCGAGAAGCAGTCGAGCGGCATGACGAACAGGTGCGTCGCTCCGAGCGGAATGGTCAGCACGACGCCGGTCGTGTCGATCCGGAAGTCCTGCGGCGTGTCCATCGAGTCGGCGTACGGGCAGGTGACGCCGAGGTTGATGTTGATGCCGACGCCGAGCGCGTCCGGCACGCGGTAGCGCTCGGTCCCGGGGAGCAGCGTGGAGCTGCCGCTGAAGACGCCCGCCTGCCAGAAGTGGATGTCCCCGCCCGGCCCGTTGTCCCAGTCCCCCACCGACTGGAGCTTGATGACCGAGCCCGGCGTCAGCCCCAGCCCGGCCAGCGAGATCGGGGTCGCGTCGGCGGGGAAGTCGGTCGGGTCCGTGTGCAGGAACGAAACGTTGGGCGCGACGGGCACGGTGATGACTTGCGCGGCCGCGGCGCCCGCGAGCAAGGCCACGAGACACGCGCTGGCGACGACGGCGAGGGAACTCCTGGGCATGCACGTCTCCTTGGCCGGTGGGGCCCCGGCCGTTCGGGGGAAGCGGCGCGCGGCACTCCCGGCCCGCCGAGCGGCCGGGCCGGAAGCGCCCACGGCAAATGAACGCCGTCGGCCGGCGAAAGCGCACGCGGAATCTCACGGGGCCGCCGGGCGCGCCCGGCCGGGCGATTTCGTCGTTGACCTGGGCGCCATGCGCGCGAACGATGCCCTCCCGCCGTCGGCGTCCCCGCACCGTCCATCCCGAGGAGGCCCGTCATGCTGATCGTTCGCGAAGTCATGCACTGCAAGCCCGGCAAGGTCCGTCCGCTGCTCGAGAAGTTCCTCGCCATGAAGGCGCTGATGGCGAGGTCCGGCATGGGCACCATGCGCGTCATGACCGACGTCGCCGCCGACCGCTACTGGACGCTCGTCGCGGAGATGGAAGTCGAGAGCCTGGCGGCGTTCGAGAAGATGGACGCCGGCATCAGCGAGGCGGACGCGAAGGAGTTCGAGAAGATCATGCAGGGCTACCACGACCTCGTGGAAAGCGGCCGGCGCGAGATCTACAAGCTCGAGGGCTGACGCGGCCCCCTGCGAAGACCCGGCTGTGCCGCCGCGGGTGAAAGTGCCATGCTGGTGCCTTCGCTCGCGCTCGTGGAGGCACCCATGCTGGCCCTTCGCACTTCCGTCCTCGTGGCGCTCGTGCTCGCGCTCGGGGCGCACGTATCGTTCGCGGCGACCGTGGACGGCGCCGCCGACGCCGAATACGGCGCCGCGCGGGCGGTCCAGACGACCCGGACGAGCCTTCAGTACGACGAGAACGATTTCATGTACGGCGCCGAACTCGACGGCGCCTTCGGCTACGTGGCCGGCGACACGCTCTACCTGCTCGTCGCCGGCACGTACAACCGGTTCTACAGCGAACCGCTCTCGTTCCCGCGCCAGCTGCAGATCTATTTCGACTCCGCGCCCGGCGGCCAGTCGCCGCTGCTGGGCACGGCCAATCCGAGCCTCGGCAACTTCGTCAACCTGCAGGGCATGGTCGGCCTGCGGTTCGACAGCGAGTTCACGCCCGATTTCTGGCTCGCCGGCTCCCGCGACGCGTTCGGGAAGTATTTCGCGCATTACGCCGAGCTGCCCGCGGGCGGCGGCGGCGTGGGCGGGTTCCTCGGCTCGACCGACCTGGGCGGCGGCGGCGAGCTGCTGGGCGGCACGAATCCGTTCGGCATCCGCGTCACGCTCGACAACAGCAACACCGCGGGCGTCTCGTTCGGCTGCGACGCCGCTTCGGGCGCCGGCGTCACGACCGGCGCCGAGTGGGCCATCCCGCTCGCCGCGATCGGCAACCCGCAGGGCGACATCAAGGTCTGCGCGCTGCTCGCGTACGCGAACCAGGGCGGCGGCTGGCTCGGCAACCAGGTCCTGGGGCCGGTGCCGCCCGGCACGTGCACGCTCGGCCTCGCGAGCGGCGTGGACTTCGGGAACATCGCCGGCGCGCAGTACTTCGTCATCGAGCACACCGTGCCCGCGCTGCGGACGAGCTGGGGGCGAATCAAGACCGTGCGCCGGTAGGCGGCCGCCCGGGCAGTCGCCGGCTGTCCAAATCAGATGGGGCGCGCTGAAGTGCGACGGTCGCTGAGCGGCCCGGGCAGGGGTGCGAGTCCCCGGACTGCCCCTCCACGTCGAGGCCGCCGGACTGACAGTCCTGACGAGTGGGGGTATGGCGCGAGCCCACCCATCACGCGAGCCGCTGAGTAAGCTAAGTAATAGGTGGACATTGCTTTGCCGTGTATTTAGTTTAATCTTCAAAATCAAGCTTCAACTTGACGATTGAAGTAGTAGCCTATGTCTCCCATGAAGAAGGAACGCTCGGCTCCGAGTTCGCCGGACCTCCGCGTGGATGCCGAGGTCGGCCGGCGCCTGATCGAGGTGAAGAGCGGCCTGACGGCCGTGCGTCACCTTCGGGCGGCGTTGATCCAGCTCGCCTACGCGATCGCGGCGCGACCCGGGTTCGAGGGCATCCTCGTGCTGACCGACACGCGCGTGACGCGCGCGAGGCTCGAGAGCGAGTGGGAGCTGGCCGCGTCGGTCATGCGGCCGGGGATCCTCGAGCGGCTGAGCCTGTGCATCGGTCACCGTGCACCCTTCGCCGGCATTCCCCGTGACCCGGATGCGGCGACCGAGCGCGCCGTGGCCGGCGTCCTCGCGCGGGCGCGCACGACCGGGGGCGGGCGACCGACTCGAGGCGACGCGCCTTTCGTCGTGCTCAAGGTGCTCTTGCTTCACCACCTGACGAGCGGCGAACCCGTCACCACGGATTGGTTGATGCGGTCGTCGGGTTACTCCTACCCCACGATCGCCGGCGTCCTGGAGAAGCTGGGAAGCCTGATCGAGCGAGCGAAGGACCGGCGGCTGCGCATCCGGTGGTTTTCGCGCGCAGAGCTCGCACGCCTGGTCTCGTACTCCGACACGGCCCGGGCGACCGCGCGATTCGTGGATCGCTCGGGCCAGCCCCGGTCGATCGAGGCGCACCTCCGGCGGCTCGAGAAACTGGCCCCCGCGGGCGTCGGTATCGGCGGCGTGCTCGGTGCGAAGCACTACTTCGGCGACCTCGACATTGCCGGCACACCGCGGCTCGACCTGTCCGTGCACAGCACGTCCCGCCGTCCGGACCTCGGGCTCGTCGGCGAGCTCGACCCCGCGCTCGAACTCGTGGACGACCCGCTCGCACCGGCGAGCGTGGTCGTGCACGCGGTGCGCCACGCCGATCCGTTCTTCGATCCCCGCGACGGCGGGCTGCGGTGGGCCGACCGGGTGGAGTGCCTGCTCGATCTCCACGAGGCACGGCTCGAACGGCAGGCCGCGCAGTTCCTGGAGGCGCTTCAGCAACTGCGGCCGAAGGCGACATGAACCGCGATGCCATGGAAGTCTCCGCGCGCGCCGTGCTCGCGGAGGTCGCGTCGGCGATTCCGCCCGACGTGCGTCCGAATGTCGTCGTCATCGGGAGCCTCGCCGCGGCCTACGGCCTCGTCACGGAACCGCCGGCGGGTTTCGTCCGGACGAAGGACGTGGACTGCGTGCTCTCGCCGGCCGTCTCCGCCGTCGACAGCAGCCGGCGGCTGGCGGAGGCGCTTCTCGCCACAGGCTGGGAGCCGAGGAGCGACGGTGCGTTTGGCCGGCCCGGCGACAGCACTACGCCCGACGAGGCCCTGCCCGCGATCCGGCTCCATCCTCCCGGCCGTCGCACGTGGTTCCTGGAACTGCTCACGGAGCCCGCTTCGGAGGCCCAGACGGAGCGCGAGTGGGAGCGAGTCGCACTCCCCTCGGGCGGGCATTTCGGGTTGCCGAGCTTCCCCTTCACCGGCATCGCGACCTTCGAAGCCGGTCCGACGCCCTTCGGCATCCGCTGCGCCCTTCCGGAGATGATGGCCCTGGCGCACCTACTCGAGCACCGCGCATTCGGTGACGCCGTCATCGAGGGAACCGACCACCTCGGCCGGCCGCATCGGAGACGCAACAAGGACCTCGGCCGCGTGCTCGCGATCGGAGCTCTGGCGCCGGAACAGGCGATGGAGGACTGGCCCGCCGCGTGGGAGCGCGCGCTGCGGTCTCGCTTCCCGCACCGGTGGCGGGAACTCGCCCGCTCGGCCGGCGCCGGCCTGCGCCGCCTGCTCGAAAGCGATGAAGACCTGCAAGAGGCGACCGCCCTCTGCGCCGCCGGGCTGCTCGCTCGGCGGCCGCTGACCGCGGATCAGCTGAAGGCGACCGGGCGGCGAGTGCTGAGCTTCGCCGTCGAGCCGCTCGAACGGCTCGGCGGCTGACGCCGGCGGCCCGCCCCCCCCGCGTCACGCGTCTGGCAGGCAGGGCAGGTAACGCTCGCGCAGCAGTTGCTGGTGGTGACGCTCGTGGCCGGCGATCAGGTACGCCAGCGCCCGCGCGGTGATCGAGCCCTTGCCCACCGGCAGGCGGAACCCGAAGCCGGCCGGATCGGCGCCGCGCACGAGCGCCACGGTGGCCGCCCGCACGGCGGCGAACTCGTCCATCACCGCGGCGAGCGTGCGGCGCTCGAAGCCCGCCACGTCCGCGTAGGCGTTCGCGTCGAAGCCCGGCAGCGCCGTGGCGTCGCCGCGCAGCGCCCGCAGCAGCCGGTACGACAGCACGCGCTCGCAGTCGGACAGGTGCCCGATCGTCTCGCGCACGCTCCACTTGCCGGCGGCGTACCGAAGCCCCGCGTGCGCTTCGCCGAACGTGGCCGCGAGCGCCTTCGTCACGTCGAGCTGCGCGGCCAGCATCGCCGCGAAATCGGGCGCCTCGGGCACGAGCGCGATCTCGGCGGCGAACACCTCGGCGTGCTCGCCCGGCCCGGGGCGCGGAATCGTGGGGCCGGCCGCGGCCGCGCGCCGCGCGAGCGGGCCGGGATTGAGGCACACGACGGGGCGCTCCGCCCGCAGCGAGGCCAGGTGCGCGCGCAGCCGATCGCGAAGCTCGGCGGCGCCGCCGTGCGAGTCGAGACCGGCGATCTCGCACGCGCGGCGCAGCTCGTCCTCACCCGTCGCGGGGTTTTCGGCGTAGCGGAACGCTTCGTCCAGGCTGGGCATGGCGGGCTCCTCCGGGGCGGCGGCGAACATAAGCGCATCGCGCGGGGGGCGACCACACCAATCCGGGCGGGCCCGAGCACGCGGGGCCTCGTCGCGGAGGGCGGCCGAGCCTCCTGGCGCGGCGCGGCGCGCGGAAGTCTCAGTGCGCGACGAGCACCCGGGCGCCGCGCGCGCCCTCGGCCGTTTCGAGCCGGACGAACACGAGCCCGGGGCTCACGGGCCGGCCGGCGTCGTCGCGCAGGTCCCACGTCACCGAGTACGAGCCCGCCGCGTAGTCACGATCGGCCAGCGTCGCCAGCCGGCGGCCGGCGAGGTCGAAGGCCGTCAGGCGCGCGCGTCCCGCCGCGGGGAGCGAGAAGTCCAGGGTGACCCCGGCGCGCGCGGGATTCGGTCGTGCGGGAGCCAGCGCGAGGCCCGCGGCCACGCGATCGCCGGCCGAAGTCGTGGAGCCCACCTCCTCGCCCAGGGCGAAGACGATCCCGTCGGGCAGCGCCTGCTGCAGCGTCACCGTGATGGTGTCGCTGCTCGTGAGCGGCCCGAGGTCCACGACGATGCAGCGGCTGTCGATGCCCGAGTTCGCCGAGGTCTGGAACTCACCCTCTTGTGCGTCCCAATCGATCGGGTAGGAGTTGAACTGGCCATAGTCGAAGGTTCCCCCGACGGTCGTCCAGGTGCCGACTCGCCCGGGGACGGAGCAACCGAGGGTGACCGGTGAGGAGGGCCCGCTGACCGCCCCCACCAGGAAGAACCCCCGCTGGTGGCCCGCGCCGAGCTGGAAGTTGGAGAACGTGATCCGGGTGAGCACGGATCCGCTTCCCCCGCCGTTGTAGATGGTCAGCAGGTGCAGCGCGGCGTAGTCCAGCCCGGTGGCCAGCGCGCCGAGCGTGTCGGCGTGCGCCACGCCCACGCCCTGCGTGCCGCCGGTCTGGATCCGGACGTCCACCGAGGCCCCGCTCGAAAGCGGCACGGTGAAGGTCGGTCCGGCCGAGATCCCGTCCGGGAAGTCCGCCCAGTGGACCACGCCCGCCCGGGCCGGGTGCGCGCAGCAGCAGGTGATCGCGAGAGCAGTCAGCAGGTTGAGAACGAAACGATGCATGGCGACCTCACGATGCCGGGAGCCGTGACGGGTGGAACGAGACGAGCAGCCGGGGTTGGTGGGTAGTCGCCGCCCGGGCGTCCGAAGTCACAGGCGACGTTTCGCCGTTCCGGCGGCGGGGGCGCGCCCTCACCCTCGTTCGCGGGCCGGGTGGCCCGGGGCGCTGCTCCGGGCCGAGGCGCGCGGGTCGCTACGATCGGAGGGCCGCGCTCCTCCCCGTCACCGTCCCGCTCGACCACGCCCACTGGAAGTTGAACCCGCCCAGCCTGCCCTCCACGTCGAGCACCTCGCCGCACAAGTACAGGCCGGGCACCACGCGCGACTCGAGCGTGGATGCGTCCACCTCGTCCAGCGGCACGCCGCCGGCGGTGACTTCGGCCTTCTCGTAGCCGAGCGTGCCTGTCACCTCGATCTCGCGCTCGAGCACGAGGCGCAGGGCCGAGGCGCGGCGGGCTTTCGGGGTCTGCGACATCGCCACGCCGCCCAGGCCCGTTTCGGCCGTGAGCATGTCGGCGATCCGCTCGGGCAGCCGCGCGGCGAGGAAGCTGCGCGAGCCGCGGCCGCTCCTGCGCTCGCCGGCGCCCACCCACTCGGCGGCCAGCATCTCCTCGGACTCGCCGGGCAGGAAGTTGAGGGTCACGCGCCGCGCGCGCCCCTCGGCGCGGTGCCAGTGGCGCGAGAGGTCGAGCGCCACGGGGCCGGTCAGGCCGAAGTGCGCGAACAGCAGCGAGCCCTCGCACGTCTGCGCCTTCTTCCCGTCCACCCACAGCGTGAGCGCGGCGCGCATGGCGATCCCGCGCCCGCCGTTGCAGAAGGGATCGGGCGAGACGAGCGGCGTCAGCGCGGGCACGGGCGGCACGAGCGTGTGGCCGAGAGATCCGAGCAGCGCGTAGCCGGTGCCATCGCTGCCCGTGCGCGGGAACGAGAGCCCGCCGGTCGCGACCACGACGGCGTCGGCCTCGAGCCATTCGTCGGCCCCGGCGGCGGGCAGCGGCCACTCCGTGCGCCCCGCGGCGGCGACCTCGCCGCCGAACGCGGCGCTGTCGGCGATCCGCTGGATGCCCAGGCGATAACGCGTTCCGGCCGCTCCAGCCGCGGCCGAACCCGCCGCGCGTTCCGCTTTGGAACGAACCGCCTCTACATCTATATGGGCGCCCCGGGCGTCGCTGGCCGCGCGCTCGAGCCGCACGACGCGCGCGCCCGCGCGCAACTCGACGCCCGCGTGTTCGCACGCGGCGAGCAGAGCGTCGAGCACGGTCTGCGCGTCGTCGCTCTCGGGGAAGTACTTGCCGGTGTCCTCGAGCTTGAGCGGCACTCCCAACTGGTTCCGGAACCAGTCGAGCGTCTGCGCGGGCGTGAACGCGCGCAGGATCCGCGCGACCACGTGGCGCGAGCCGCCGAAGTAGTCGCGCTCGGTCACGGTGGCGTGCGTCACGTTGCATCGCGTGCCGCCGCTCATGAGGATCTTGAGCCCGACCTTCGGGTGCGCGTTGAGCAGCGTGACGCGCGCGCCGCTCTCGGCGGCGCGGATGGCGGCGGTCAGGCCGGCGGCGCCGGCCCCGACGACGGCGACGTGACGTGGGGACATGCGGCGCAGCGTAGGGGTTCGGGCCGCGGGGTGCGAACGCACGCGCGCGCGGGTTTCGCCGCGCTCACGCGCCGAGCCGGTGCGTGCGCAGCGCGCCGGTGTGCAGCTCTCCGCCCAGCGTCAGGTACAGCGTGCCGTCGGCCACCGACAGCTCGAACGTGGTCCGGCGCGCGAGGTGCGCGACCAGGGCCGCGAGCAGCGCGCGGTCGAGCGCGTACAGTTCGAGCGCCGCCGCGCGGTGGATGCGTCCCGCCGCGAGCGACGCCCAGTAGCGCTCGGGCTCGTGGTGCGTGTACACGGCGACCCGCGGCGCGGCCTTGGCGGCGCGGTGCAGCCGGTCGGCGTCCGGCGCGCCGACTTCGATCCACGCCTGCAGCGCGCCCGTCAGGTCGCGCACCTCGAGCGCGGGCCGGTCGGGCTCCGAGAGCCCGTTCGTGAACGCCAGCCCTTCGCGCTGCTCGAGACAGTGCGCGAACACGCGCGCGCACAGGTATTCCTCGCTCTCGGACGGGTGGCGCGCGGCGCGCAGCTCGAGCGTCTCGTAGACGCCGCGATCGACGTGCGAGAGCTGGACGTCGAACTGGTGGATCGTGGCGCTCAGGGCCAGGCGGCACCTCGGGGCTCGGGTCGTAGGGAAGCAGACGGGCCGGACTGGTATACCCTACCCGCCGCCCATTCCCCAGCCCTCCGGAGAGCCCTCCCCGCATGCCGCTGCTCGGACTCGTGGACGTGACCGTCGCCTTCGCCGGCCCGCCGCTGCTCGATCGCGTGAGCCTGCAGATCGAGCCGGGCGAGCGCATCGGCCTGCTCGGCCGCAACGGCGCGGGCAAGTCCACGCTGCTGCGCGTCCTCGAGGGCACGCTGCGCCCCGATTCGGGCGAGGTCGTGCGCCCGGCGGGGGTGCGCGTCGCGGGACTCCAGCAGGACGTGCCGCTCGACCTCTCGGGACCCGTGCGCGACTACCTGCACGAGGCGTGCGGCGCGGCGGCGAGCGAAGCGGCGTGGGAGATCGAGACGCGCACCGACCAGGCGGCCGCCGACCTCGCGCTCGACCTCGACGCTTCGCTCGAGACGCTCTCCGCCGGCACGCGCCGCCGCGTCCTGCTCGCGGCGGCGCTCGTGCGCGCGCCCGATGTGCTGCTGCTCGACGAGCCCACCAACCACCTCGACCTCGCGGCGCTCGAACACCTCCAGGAGTCGCTCCTGCGCCGGCGCGGCGCGCTCGTCTTCGTCACGCACGACCGCGCGTTCCTGCGCGACGTCGCCACCCGCATCCTCGACCTCGACCGCGGGCGGCTGCGCGGTTACGAGAGCGGCTACGACGCCTACCTCGCCCGCCGCGAGGACGAACTGCGCGTCGAAGCCGAGCAGGCCGCGCTCTTCGACAAGAAGCTCGCGCAGGAGGAGGCGTGGCTGCGCCGCGGCATCAAGGCGCGGCGGACGCGCAACGAAGGCCGCGTGCGCGCGCTCGAGGCGCTGCGCGCCGAGCGGGGCGCGCGCCGCGAGGAGACGGGCCGCGTCCGCGCGCAGCTGCAGGAGGCGGAGCGCTCGGGGCGGCTGGTGATGCGCGCGCGCGGGCTGTCGTTCGCGTGGGACGCGGCGCCGATCGTGCGCGACCTGGACCTGACGGTGCTGCGCGGCGACCGCATCGGCATCCTCGGCCCCAACGGCTGCGGCAAGAGCACGCTGCTCGAGCTGCTGCTCGGCCGGCTCGCGCCGGCGGCGGGCACGGTCGAGCACGGCACGAAGCTCGAGGTCGCCGCGTTCGATCAGCTCCACGACGTGCTCGACGAGTCGCGCTCGGTGGCGGACAACGTCGGCGACGGCCGCGACGTGGTCACGGTCGGCGGCGTGGACCGCCACGTGGTCGGCTACCTCGGCGAGTTCCTGTTCACGCCCGAGCAGGTGCAGGGCCCGGTGACGCGGCTCTCGGGCGGCGAGCGGCGGCGCCTGCAGCTGGCCCGGATCCTGTCGCGGCCCTGCAACGTGCTGGTGCTGGACGAGCCGACCAACGACCTCGACCTGGAGACGCTCGAGCTGCTCGAGGAGTTGCTCGCCGACTACACGGGCACGTTGCTGCTGGTCTCGCACGACCGCGAGTTCCTGGACCGCGTCGTCACCTCGACGCTGGTGTTCGAGGGCGGCGGCCGCTGGACGGAGTACGTGGGCGGCTACGCCGACTGGGTGCGCCAGCGGCCCGCGCCGGCCGCGGCGGCGCCGGCCCGGCCCGCGAAGCCCCGCCCCGCGGCCACGCCCGCCGCGGGTTCGCCGGCGGCCCGGCCGCGCGCGGGCTTCAAGGAGAAGCGCGAGCTGGCGGGGCTGCCCGCGCGCATCGAGGCGCTCGAGGCCGAGAAACACGCGCTCTTCGAGCGCATGGCCGCGCCGGACTTCCACCGCACGGCGCCCGCCGACATCGCGGCCGCGCGGCGGCGCCTCGCCGAACTCGAGGCCGAGATCCCCCGCGCCTACGCCCGCTGGGAGGAACTCGAAGCGCTCGTGAACGGCGAATGAACTGGGACGCGCCGCCCGCGCTGGTGTAGCTTGCCGCGCTCGGAGGAACGCGACATGAACGAGCCGCTGCCGAACACTCCCGAACTGACCGCCGCCGAAGTGATCCGCGCCCTCGAGGCGGGCGAGCCGCTGCAGGTGGTGGACGTCCGCAACCCGGCCCGCGTGGCCGCCGGGCGCATCGACCTCGCGCCCGCGGAGCGCTTCCACAACATCGTCGGCTCGCAGCTGCGCGCGCGCACGGACCTCACGGGCACCGGCATCGCGCCGGACCTCAGGACCGTGGTGGTCTGCGGGCACGGCAACGACAGCCGCGTGACGGGCGCGCACCTGCGCACGCTCGGGCTCGACGCCTACTCGCTGCGCGGCGGCATGGCGGCCTACATGAACGTGGTGGTCGGGCGGCCGCTCGCGCCTCCCCCTTCGCTCGACCGGCTCGTCCAGTTCGACCGCATCGGCAAGGGCGCGCTCGCCTACCTGCTCGTCAGCGACGGCGAGGCGCTGGTCGTGGACCCGCCGCGCGACGTCGAGCCGTTTCTCGCCGCCGCGCGCGCGGCGGGGGCGCGCATCACCGGCGTGGTGGACACCCACGTCCACGCCGACTACATCAGCGGCGCGACGGCGCTCTCGCGCGCGAGCGGCGCGCCCTACTGGCTGCACCCGGAGGACTCCTCGTACGCCTACGACGGCACGCCGGGGCGGCTCGAGTTCCGGCCGCTCGAGGACGGCGGCACGCTGCGCGTCGGGCGTTGCACGCTCGAAGTGCGGCACACGCCGGGCCACACCGAGGGCAGCTGCAGCTTCCTGCTCGGCGAGAGCCACGCGTTCACGGGCGACTTCGTGTTCGTCGAGTCCCTCGGCCGGCCGGACCTCGGCGATCGCGCCCCCGAATGGGCCGCCCGGCTCTGGGAGACGCTCGAACGCGCGAGGCGCGAGTGGCCCGCGGGGGCGCTGGTGCTGCCGGCGCACTACTCGTCGGACCGAGAGCGCCGTGCCGACCGCACGGTGGCGGGCGCCTTCGGCGATCTGCTGCGTTCGAACTCCGCGCTCGCGATGAGCGACCGCGACGCGTTCCTCGCCTGGGCGGGTGCGCCCTCGACGTTTCCGGAGAGCTATCGCACCATCAAGGCGGTCAACGTCCTGCTGCACGAGCCGACCGAGCGCGAGGCCGACGAGCTGGAACTCGGCCGCAACGAGTGCGCGGTCAGCCGCCCGGCGGGGACCTCGACGGCCTGACGGCGGCGCGCCGCGCCGCGGAGGATCCCGATGCGCATCGGGCTCAAGCTGACGCTGGCGCTGGTGCTGCCGCTGGTGGCGCTGACGCTGTTCCTGGGGTTCGCGTTCGAGACCCGCAGCCGCGAGTTGCTCCGCGAGGAACTCGTGCGCGAGGGCCGCGCGATCGCGCGCGTCGTCCAGATCGCGAGCGAGGACTACCTGCGCGACCGCCAGGTGCGGGACCTGAGGCAGCTCGCGGACCGCATCTCGGGCTACGAGCGCGTCTTCGGCGTGCGCCTGTTCGACGCCGACGGCGCGCTCACCTACCAGCCGGCGGTGCTGGACCCGTATCCCTTCCAGCACTGGACGGAACTGCGCGCGGCGATGTCCGAGCGGCGCACGATCGAGATGCGCCGGAGCGTGGGCGAAGACCCGGCCGTGGGATTCATCGTCCCGCTCTTCAACCGGCGCGGCACGCTGATGGGCGCGGTCCAGGTGCTGCAGCTCGAGTCCTACATCGCCGAGGACGCGCGCGCGACGCGGGACTTCGTCCTGCAGCTCACGCTGGCGACGGCGCTGGCGACGCTCGTGATCGTGCTGCTCGTCGCGCGGGTCAGCATCGGCGGCCCCATCTCCCGGCTCGTGCGCAGCTTCCGGGAAGTCGGCGCACGCGAGGTCCCGACCCGCGTCGAGGTGCGCGGCGACGACGAACTGGCGCGGCTCTCGCGCGAGTTCAACGGCATGTGCGAGCGGCTCGAGACGACGCTCGACAACCTGCGGCGCGAGCAGGAGCACCGGCGCCAGGTCGAGGCCGAGCTGCGCAACGCCGAGCGGCTCGCCGGGCTGGGCCGGCTCGCGGCCGGCCTCGCGCACGAGATCGGCACGCCGCTCAACGTCATCCTCGGCCGCGCCGAGTCGCTGCAGCGCTCGCGGGCCGGCGACACGGCGGCCGAGCGCCACCTCGGCATCATCGTCGCGCAGAGCGAGCGCATCGCCCGCATCGTCCGCGACATGCTCGACTTCGCGCGCATGAAGCCACGCCGCCACCGTCCGACGAGCGTGCGCGAGGCCGTCGAGGCGGCGGTCGAGCTGATCGAGCGCCGCTGCGAGGAGCAGCGCGTCGTCGTGGACCTGCACCTGCCGCCGGACCTGCCGGATCTGGTCGCCGACCCCGACCAGCTCCAGCAGGTGTTCCTCAACCTGACGGCGAACGCACTCGACGCGATGCCGGAGGGAGGCACGCTCGCGATCCGCGCCGCGGTCGCGATGGCCTCGAGTCCCGAGCGCGACGAGGCGCCGCGCGAGTGCGTCGTGGTGTCGGTCGCGGACTCGGGCGCGGGCATCGAGCCGTCACGCCTGCCGCACCTGTTCGACCCGTTCTACACCACCAAGGACGCGGGCCGGGGCACCGGTCTCGGGCTCTCGGTCGCCTATGGCATCATCGAGGAGCACGGCGGCTGGTTCACGGTGCGATCGGAGCCGGGAGCGGGCGCGACCTTCACGGTCCACCTGCCGGTGGGCTCCGCGGCGAATCCGGGCGGAGGGGCGGCGTGAGCGACGAACGGGTGCTGGTGGTCGAGGACGACGCCGACATGCGCCAGTTGCTCGAGGACGAGCTGCAGGCGGCGGGCTTCGTCGTGACGGGCGCCCCCGACGCCGCGAGCGCGCTGGCGCTGCTGCCGCGGACGCCGGTGGACGCGGTGGTCACCGACCTCATGATGCCGGGCATGAAGGGCACCGAGCTGCTCGCCAGCATCCAGGCCTGGGACGCGGGCATCCCGGTCGTCATCATGACCGCGTTCGGCAGCGTCGAGTCGGCGGTCGAGGCGATGCGGCTGGGGGCCTACCACTACGTCACCAAGCCGTTCCGCATGGACACGCTGCTCGCCACGCTGCGCGCGGCGCTCGACGAGCGCCGCATGCGCCGCGCGGTCGCGGGCGGGATCGCCGACGCCGCCGCCGAGGACGAGATCGTCGCCGAGAGCGCGGGCATGCGGCGCGTGCTGTCGCAGGTCGCGCGCGCCGCGGCCGTGGACAGCCCGGTGCTGATCCGCGGCGAGAGCGGCACCGGCAAGGAGCTGGTCGCGCGCGCGCTGCATCGCGGCGGGCCGCGGCGCGAGCGGGCGTTCGTGCCGGTCAACTGCTCGGCGATCCCCGAGACGCTGCTCGAGAGCCTGCTCTTCGGCCACCGGCGCGGCGCGTTCACGGACGCGCGCGAGGACCGCCCGGGGCTCTTCCAGTCGGCCGACGGCGGCACGCTGTTCCTCGACGAGATCGGCGACATGCCGCCCGCCCTGCAGGCGAAGCTCCTGCGCGTGCTGCAGGACTCGATGGTCCTGCCGCTCGGCGCGGCCGAGCCGGTGCGCGTGGACGTGCGCGTCGTGGCCGCCACCCACCGCGACCTCGAGGCGATGTGCGCCGACGGCCGCTTTCGGCAGGACCTCTATTACCGGCTCAACGTGCTGCCGCTCGAGGTCCCGCCGCTGCGCGAGCGGCCCGAGGACCTGATGCCGCTCGTCGCCCAGTTCCTGGCCCGCCACGCCGCGAAGCTCGGTCGGCCCGCGCTCGCGCTCGGCCGCGAGGCCGCCGAGCGGCTGCGCGCGCACGCGTGGCCCGGCAACGTGCGCGAGCTGGCGAACGTCATCGAGCGCGCGGTGGTGTTCTGCGACGGCGACACGATCGGGCCGCAGGACCTGCCGGATGCGTTCCTGCGCCTGCCCTCGGTCGCGACGGAGCACGAAGTCCGATCGCTGTCCGAGGTCGAGCGCGACCAGATCGCGCGCGCGCTGCAGGCCGTGCGCGGCAACAAGGCGGCCGCCGCGCGGCTGCTGGGGCTCGACCGCAAGACGCTCTACCGCAAGATCGAGCTCTACGGCCTCGAAACACGCTGAAGCCGCGCCGCCTGCCCCGTTTCGCCCCGAGGTGGGGCGGAACGCCACACTCCACCCCGCCGCGCCCAGGTCCCTCGCGCGCCGCGTGCGTTCCGCCCGACCGCGCGGGGCGCGGCTCTGCGCGGCTTCCGCGCGCTCACGCCGCCGCGGCACGGGCATTGCAGATCCAACCGGCGGACTCCGTGGGATCTTCACCCGATCCCCAGGGTTCTGAGCGAGGCCCCTGCGCATCCGGAGTCCAACTTCCTTCTTCTGGCGATCGGGCGGTCCGCGCGCGAGACGGCCGGCTGGCCCGCGCGTTCCCGGATGGGTCGGGCGGACGGCTCGCTGCGGGGAGCCGTTCATGTCGCGATCCTGGTCCGAAACGGCGGGCGGCGCCGGTCCGCTCGCGCGCCTGGAGTGGAACGAGGTGCGCGAGCCCGGGTGCTACCTGCACGTCTCCACCGGGCTGCTCGCCCGCGTCTACGCGGAGGATCTCGAAGTGGTGCGCGCACAGTGGAACGGCGCCGGCGGCGGCGTGGTCGTCCGGCTCGACCCGAACCCGGGCGCGCCGCTCGGCCGGCTGCGCGAGATCGCCTCCCACCATGGCCTGTCGCTGTCGTCCTGAACCGGGAATCCGGAGGAACCGATGATTCGCCCCCGCCTGACCGTTCCGCTCCTGGCCGCCGTGCTGCTGCTCGCGTTCGCCGCCGGCTGCGCGCGCAAGTCCGTGCAGACCCCGCCCGCGGGCGCCCCACCCGCGTCGTCGCCGGATGCCCCCGCCGGCCAGCCCACGGGGCGTGCCGATGCCCCGTCCGGCACACCGCAGGAACCGGCCCGCGAGGGCGAGCTCGCCCCGGCTTTCTTCGCGTACGACTCCGACGCCCTCGACGAAGCGGCGCGCACGGTGCTCGACCGGAACGCGAAGCTGCTGCGCGAGCGAAGCGGCGTGCGCGTGACCATCGAGGGCCATTGCGACGAACGCGGGACCGTCGAGTACAACCAGGCGCTCGGCGAGCGCCGCGCGCAGGCCGCCGCGGCGTACCTCGCCGCCGCCGGAGTCCCGATGTCGCGCATCGACGTGGTCTCGTTCGGCAAGGAGCGGCCGTTCGACGAGGGGCACGACGAGTCGGCGTGGGCGAGGAACCGCCGGGCTCATTTCGTCCTGCGGTAGGCGGCGGCGCGCGGCGCCCCGGGGAAGCCGGGGCGATCGCCCGACGCCCCTGTCGCGGGCAGCCGGACGCCGGTGCGTGAAGACGCGCCGGCGTCCTTTCGCATCCCGCCCCCGTGTGGCAGCATGCCCGTCGCTTCCGAGCGAACATCCCCGCGTCACCCGACCCAAGGAGCACGCGATGAACCGCCAGATTCACCTCGCGATGTGGGACCAGCAGCG